>JBCLDE010000060.1:0-12730 GCA_038915165.1 Candidatus Limnocylindrales bacterium | reverse complement strand
TCTGATGGGTGAAGTCGAAGCTGGCAAGCGTCTTGGGTTTCGACAGCCCAGACGGCACGGGGACGGCCGCCTCGAGGCGATACGGCCGCCGGCGGAAGCGCCGCAGGTTCCTCAGGGCCTGTGGGATCTCGGTCAGGTCGCGGTCGAGGTCGCCGCTGAGGCCCCCAGTCCCAGTGGTAGCGCAGCTTTCTCGTGATCGTGGTGACTCCGACCGATCGCATCGCGGCGAGCCGCCGGTCCAGGTTGCGGAGGCGAACACCCTCGCCAGGCACGTTGCGATCGGGCTCTCCCGTGTAGAAGCGACAGGCCACGCGGTTCGAGGTCCGCGGTCCGGCGAGCCACTGCGCGAGCAGATGCGGGTGGCAGAGCGGGTGGCCGAAGAGCCGGCGACACGCGTTGTACAGGTTCTGCCCGTCAACGGCCACAAGGACGCGCGCGTTCGGCTCCATCGCCATGGTCGATATGGACATCGAGGCCGCCGCATTGGTCGTATGAACCGGCGACGACGACACGCCCGCGCCGCGCGGCATGGACTGGATCGCCGGTCTTGCCGTCGATGTCGACCCCGTAATGAAACCCGGCCGTCCGCTGGTGTCGCCCGGGCCACCTCAGGCGATCGCTGCCGGTGGCACGGCGCCGTCGTCGACGGCGTGGGCTACTCGAACGCTGAGTCCCCGGCACTCAGCACGGCGCTCCGGAGTGTGGCCGGCACCGCGTGCGTGACGAGGAGGGCCTCCAGGTCCGCGAGTGCTCGGGCGACGTCGCGCTCGGCCATGCCAGCATGCAAACGGGTACAGGACAAGCGGGACCTGGTATCGGCCCGCTAGGCGGGGTATTCGTCGCTTCGACCTGGCCGATGTAGGAGGGAAGGTCCCATGAGCCTGGTCGGCGTCACGGCCCGGCACGAAAACACGCCGCCGCGCCTCAGGAGCGGGGCGGCGTGGTTGAGGAAGGCGCGCTCACATGCGTTCGAACAGGATTGCCTTGATGTCCGTGGTGCCGATGTTCTCGACACGGTGGGTCCAGGGCTCGTGCTTCATGCAATGGCCATCGGGAAGGTCCAGCTCCACCGACTTACCATCAGAGAGATGAATTCGAGCCTTGCCGCCCTTGATGAAATAAACCATCTCATTCGGATGGGAGTGCTCGATGTCGCTCGTGCCGGCCGGCAACCACATCTCTACGAGCCTGTAGTCCCCGTCCTCGAGAAGCAGTTTGTAGTTGCTCGGTGATACTTTGATCGGATCCTTGTAGTCCATCGTTCGTCTCCGTTCGAGTCCGCGCTCGATTTCTTTGGTGAACAGAGCTCCCCGTACGGCAGCGCGTTCGAGGGCGTCACGCTAAGGCGCGCAAGAACCCCTTGTCAAGCGCCCACCGGCAGGTTTGTCGAGGGACAGCGGTAGGGCGGCTCGACCGCCGGGCGGTAGCGCCCGCCCTTCATGGTCGCCTCGGCCTCGCCGATCCGCTCCATGTCGTCGAGGAACTTGAGGAACATGATCCAGGTGAGCATCGGCAGGCGGTCCAGGTCGCCGCTGAGGCCCTTGTCCTTGCGCATGATGTCGCGCGCCGACTTGACCAGGCTGCCGAGCGCCTGGGCGGTGGTCAGCGGCGGGGCAGCGGCGGGGCAGCGGGACGTGGCTGGCGGGTGCGGGCCATACCGGTCAGGACTCGGCCAGGGCGAAGCCCTCGAACGCCGGGCCGAGAGCGTACCAGCGGCCCCGCTTCTCGCCGCGCGGTTCCAGGTAGCCGAGGGTCACGGCCGCAGCGAGGTCGCGTGTCGTGCTCTGGGGCGAGCGGCCGGTGATCCGGATGTAGTCGGCGGGCCGGAGGCTGTGGTTGACCCAGGCATAGGCCAGGCCGTCGAGCGGCGGCGCGGGGAGGGCCTTCCGCGCGATGTCCCTTCGTACGGCGATCATCACCTGGCCGAGCCCGCTGATCCGCGCCAGCACGCGGTCGGCGGCCCTGACGATGGCAGCCAGGAAGTAGAGCACGAACGGCGTCGCATCGTAGGGCGGCCTGTACGCCCGCCGGGTCGAGCGGCGGATCGCCTGAAAGTAGGTCGTCCGCTCATGGTCGAGCTGGGCATCGAGCGACACGAGCCCCCCGAAACCGTAGCCGTGGCCGACGAGGAAGAAGCGAGCCAGCGCGCGTGAGGTCCGCCCGTTCCCGTCGTAGAAGGGATGGATGGCGACCAGTTCGAGGTGCGCCAGGGCGGCCACGACCGGCGCCTGGTGACGCTCCGTCGCGTTCCGAAGCCAGAGGCCGAACTGACGCATCAGGTCTGGCACGTCGCCAGACGGTGGCGTCGTGAAGACGGTACGGCCATCCGCGTCCCCTCCCCCTGCGGTAATACCGTCAAGTATTACCTCGCCAGGCCGCACTCGTCGGGTAATCCGTCACCGCAGGATGACGCCGATGGCGGCGGCTGCGGCGCGAACGGCCGGATCGTCGATGCCGATCTCGCGCGGCCCATCTGCCACACGGAGTAGGTCGAGGGCGCGTTCGGCGAAGAGGGTCACGTTCGGCCAGGATGCCTCGAGCGTGGACCACCATGCGAAGCCCGCGATCCCTTCGGCGAACAGGGCAGCCGCCATCTCCTGCGTCGTCGAACGGGCGCGCGTGGCCACCCTCGATGGCCGCCAGCGCCGCGCGGCGAGCTCCGCCGGGTCGTCGAGGTCCACGATCCCGCCCAGGGCCGCATCATCCAGGCCGACGAGCGCCCACCCACGGCCGTCGGTCCGGACAAGGTCGTCTCGCACCAGCGTCTGACCGCGGAAGCCGACCAGCCATTCGGCGACCGCGGACACCTCGACGCGAGCCGTGTGGAGAGCCCCGTAGAGATCCGGGTTGTCGTGGCGTCCGCTGCCCTGCTGCGCTCGTGGGTTGAACAGGACGCCGCCCGACGCCGATGCCAGCGCAACGAAATCGATCCCGCGCTCCTCGGGGCGGGCGATCACCTCGGCCCGCCCATCCGGGTCGGTCCAGGCGCGGTGGAGGGCGGCCGTCGTCGGGTAGAGCGTAGGAGTGGGGATCGGCGTTCCAACCCGCGGCGTCGAGGAGCGGCTCGACGTAGCGGCGGCAGGTGTCCGCTTCGCCGATCGCCGGCGCACCCGCTGGCTGGTCATGGAACGTCTCCCCCGCTCTGCGGTCCGGATACGGCGCCAGTGCAGGGTGCGCCGTATGGGAACGTGACAGCGGCCGGCGAGCGCCGATCCCTCAGCGCCGACGCCCCGGCCGCTGGCCCGTGCGCTTCCGGATGTTCGGCGTGACCGTGCGATCCCAGGTCGGTCGGTCGAGCCAGCGCGCCTGCGAGCCGGCCTGGTCCTCGTGCTCGTCGCGGATCCCGGGCAGCCAGTCGGCGGCTGTGCCTTCGTCGATCGCCGGTGCGTCCGGCTCGCCGCCGTCGTTTGCGCCGGGCTCCTCGTCGGCCGGCAGGACCACGACGCTCGTCACTTCGAACGTCGGCCCATCTGCGGCCGCGGCGGCACTTCGTCGGCCCCGAGCCCGGGCGGCCGCCCCAGCCAACCCGCGATCGTCGGACGAGGTCTTCGCGGCCCGCTCCGCGGCGCGCCCGACCTTGATGGAGACGTCCTCCTCCAGGACCCGGAGACGGATCTGCTGGATCTCGTCGCGCAGGGCCGCGGCACGCTCGAACTCAAGCTGCTTGGCGGCCGACTTCATCTCGGCCTCCATCCGCGCGACGAGCGCCTCCACCTTCCTGCGATCTGCCTCGCTGAACTCGCCGCCGCGCTCGGAGCTGTAGACAACGGTCGACTCGGCGACGGCGCGCAGCTGCTCGTTAATGTCGCGGATGCCCTTGACGATCGTCGTCGGCTCGATGCCGCGCTCCACGTTGTAGGCCGTCTGGTAAGCCCGCCGGCGATCCGTCTCGTCGATCGCCACCCGCATCGATTCGGTCACCCGGTCGGCGTACATGATCACCTCGCCACCGGTGTTCCGGGCCGCGCGGCCGATCATCTGGATGAGCGACCAGGCCGACCGCAGGAACCCCTCCTTGTCGGCATCGAGGATCGCGACCAGCGTCACCTCCGGCAAGTCCAGCCCCTCGCGGAGGAGGTTGATCCCGACGAGGACATCGAACACGCCCAGACGCAGGTCGCGCAGGATGGCGACACGCTCGAGCGTATCCACCTCGCTGTGAAGGTACTGGACCTTGACCCCGAGCTCCCTGAGGTAGTCGGTCAGGTCCTCCGCCATCTTCTTCGTCAAGGTCGTGACAAGCGCTCGTTCTCCGCGCTCGACGCGACCACGGATCTCCTCGAGGAGGTCGTCGATCTGGCTCTCGGTCGGGCGGACGGTGATGAGCGGATCGACGATGCCGGTCGGCCGGATGAGCTGCTGGACGATGCGCTGGCTACGCTCCAGCTCGTACGGCCCGGGCGTCGCACTCATATAGATGGCCTGGCGGACCGTCGATTCGAATTCCTCGAACGTCAGCGGCCGGTTGTCGAGTGCGGAGGGCAGCCGGAAGCCGAAGTCGACCAGGGTCTCCTTGCGCGTCCGGTCGTTCTTGTACATGCCGACGACCTGCGGGATGGACATGTGCGACTCATCGACGACCAGCAACCAGTCCGGCGGGAAGTAGTCCAGCAGCGTCCACGGCCGGGACCCTGCCTCTCGCTGCGACAGGTGGCGCGAGTAGTTCTCGATGCCCGTGCAATACCCCAGCTCGCGCATCATCTCGAGGTCGAACGTCGTTCGCTGTCGGAGCCGGGCGCCCTCCAGGATGCGCCCCTCTGCGTCGAGCTCGCCGACCCGGAGCTCCATCTCCGCCTCGATGTCGACGATCGCACCCTTGAGCTTGTCGGCCGGCGTCACGTAGTGGGTCGCCGGGTAGATGTTGACCTCCTTGCGCTCCGCCAGGAGCTCGCCGGTCAGCGGATCGAGCTCCGTGATCCGCTCGACGACGTCGCCGAAGAACTCGATCCGGATGAGGGTCTCCTCCGACGCCGGCTGGACCTCCAGGGTGTCGCCGCGGACCCGGAACCGGGCACGACTGAGCGCCTGGTCGTTGCGCTGGTACTGGAGGTCCACGAGATGGCGCAGCACGGCGTCCCGCCGGTACTGGCCGCCGGTCCGCAGCTTGAGCACGGTCGCGCCATAGTCGACCGGGGCGCCCAGGCCGTAGATGCACGAAACGGAAGCGACGATGATGACGTCCCGGCGCTCGAACAGGGCGTGGGTGGCGGCGTGGCGCAGACGATCGATCTCGTCGTTCCGCGACGAGTCCTTCTCGATGTACGTGTCGCTTCGCGGCAGGTACGCCTCGGGCTGGTAGTAGTCGAAGTAGCTGACGAAGTACTCGACGGCGTTGTCCGGGAAGAAGTCCCGGAACTCGGCGTACAGCTGGGCGGCCAGGGTCTTGTTGTGGGCGAGGACGAGGGTCGGGCGATTCGCCTTCTCGATGACTTTTGCGATGCTGTATGTCTTTCCCGTGCCTGTCGCGCCGAGCAGCGTCTGGTGCCGCTCGCCCTTGGCCAGCCCCTCGCTCAGGCGCTCGATCGCGGCCGGCTGGTCGCCGGTGGGCTCGAAGGGGGCGACGAGCTTGAAGTCGGGCATCCGTCCCCCATGCGGCGGCGTGATCGCCTCGTCTGATGCGACGGCGTTCAGCTCACGATAACGGACGTCAGCGCGTACCGGGTCTTCAGCAACCGTCTCGATGGTGTGCTGAAGGTCGCGATCACGCCCTGACCCTGCCGAGGTCCTCGACCGCCAGCAGTCAGCCAGCCTCGCCAGCGCGCGTGGCCTCGTAGGCGTCAGCGACGATCGCTCGCGTGTCAGCCAACGTCCCGCTCGTGTCGATCACGCGGGTCGCGGCCGGACGCAGGCGATCGGTCAGGTCGCCCTGGGCCGCGATCCGTCGATCGGCGTCGGCGGGCTCCGACCCCCGGGACACGACGCGTTCCAGCTGGACGGCGGGGTCGCACGTCACGAGCCAGACCTCGTCGCAGAGCGCCGCCAGCCCGCCTTCGACGAGCTTGATCGCCTCGATGACGACCAGGTCGGCGCCCTCTGCAACTGCCCGGGCGACCGCGTCCAGGATGCGCGGCCGAACGGCCGGGTGGACGATCGCCTCGAGGTCGCGCAGGGCCGCCGAGTCGGCGAAGACGATACGCCCCAGGGCTGCGCGATCGAGGACGCCGTCCGGTCCGACGAGGCCGCCTCCGAACCGCGCGATGACGGCATCGAGCGCCGGTTCGCCGGGTTCGAGCACCTCACGCGCGAACCGGTCCGCATCGATGACGACCACGCCGGCCCGCTCCCCCAGCCAGCCCGCGACCGTCGACTTGCCGCAGCCGATGGGCCCAGTCAACCCGATCCGCACCGTCAAGGCGCCCGTTCCTCCAGGTCGAGCCACCCGTCCTCGGCGGTGGCCAGGGCGACATCGATGTCGGCCAGCTCACTGGTGACCCGTCGCATCTCGACGAAGTTGCCCTGGATCACGGGGTCTCCCATGGCCAGTTCCAGGTGGTTCTTGCGCAGACCCAGGCGAGTCAGTTCGCTCTCCACGGCCGCCTTCTGGCGCCGATAGGCCTCCTTCGAGAGCTTCTCCTTCCTCTTGCCCCTCGTGGCGACGGGACGCGTCGGCACGCCCCGGTCGGCGGGAACGCTGGTGGGCCTCGGGGCGCGACCGACATGATCGGCGCGACCGACATGATCGGCGCGACCATCGGACGCCTGGCCGGGAGGAGCGACGGTCGCGTGACCGCCGGCTCGAATGCCGCCGCGACCCCGGGCCCCCTCAAGCTCGAGCGCACCTGCCATCGTCCAGCCGCCGGCGACGGCGGTCCGCCAGGCCCGATAGCCGCCATCGAACGCCACGGCCGATCCGCTGTCGACGACCCACAACTTCGAGCATACCGTCTCGAGCAGTCGGCGATCGTGGGATACGACGAGGAGCGTGGCCGGGGAGGTCGCCATGAACGCCTCGATCGCCTCGCGCGCCGGGATGTCGAGGTGGTTCGTCGGCTCGTCGAGGAGCAGCAGGTTGGATGGCTGGATGCCCAGCAGCGCAAGCTCGAGCCGCGACCGCTCCCCGCCGGACAGCAAGCGGACCTCCTTGAACGCGTCGTCGCCGCGGAACAGGAAGCGCGCGAGGTACGCGCGAGCCTCGCCGTGTGTCGTGGGGTAGGTCTCCATGAGCGCATCGAGGACGGTGGTACCCGCGAAGGCGGCACCGCGCAGCTGGGCGAGGTAGCCGATCTGGACGGCATTGCCGAACACGATGGACCCATCGAGCAGGGGCAGGTCCCCCGCGATCGTCCGCAGCAGGGTCGTCTTGCCGGCGCCGTTCGGACCCACGATGCCGATCCGGTCGCCGCGCTGGGCGGCCAGGAACGGAGCCCTTGCCACGGTCTTCGGCTCGATCGCCGGCGATCCGTCGGGCGCCAGTGCGCCTCGTCCGGGGAGGTAGCCGACGGCCAGGCGCTCGACGCGCACGACGACCTCGCCCGACCGAGACGACCCCGTCCCGGCCAGAGCCGCGGTCGGGATCGCCAGCTTGCGGCCGGCCCTGGGGGCCTCCTGTCGCTCCGCCTGCAAGCGCTCGAGCCGCGCTTCGTGTTCGTGCATCTTGCTGAACTTGCGATGGCTCCGGTACCGCTGGACGAGTTCCTTCTCACGGGCGATCGACTCGGCCTGCGTCTCGACGTCCTTGACGGCTCGCGCATCGCGCTCCTCGCGCTGGCGGTGAAAGGCGCTGTAGTTCCCACGGAACGTCGTAAGGTGTCGGTCGCGCAGCTCCCAGATGCGGTTCACGGTCGCGTCCAGGAATGCCCGGTCGTGCGACGCGACGAGGAGCGCGCCGCTGCGACGTCGGAGGTGCTCTTCGAGCCACTCGAGGGCATCGAGGTCCAGATGGTTCGTCGGTTCGTCGAGCAGGAGCAGGTCCGGGTCGGCGATGACGAGGCGCGCCAGGGATGCTCGCGTCTGTTCGCCACCCGACAGCGCGGTCGGTGGCTTCGACCACTCGTCGCGCGCGAAGCCCAGACCGCTCAACGCGGTGTCCACTCGCTGATCTAGGGTGTAACCACCCAGTAGCTCGTACTGGTGCTGCAGGTCCGAGTACGAGGGATCGGTCACCCGGCCGTCCCGCTCCATGGCCGCCAGACGCTCCGCCATCCGGTCCAGGTGGGCGGCACCCGTTCGGATCGCCGTGCGCAGGTCGGCGCTCGCCATGAACGCCTCGTCGAAATGAGCCTCCTGGGCGAGCAGCCCCAGGGTCAGCCCACGTTTCCGATGGACCTCACCCTCGTCAGGCTCGTCGCGGCCGGATGCGAGCCGGAGCAGGGTCGTCTTCCCGGCCCCGTTGGGCCCCACGAGACCGATCCGGTCGCCGACCGCCACCGAGGCGTCGATCGCATCGAGGATGACGAGTGTGCCGACCTCGCGGGTCACACCAGAGAGTCTGAGGATGCTCATCAGCTGGAGCCTACGATGCCTGAGGCCCGAGCGGTGGCGCGACGCGTGGCGGCCGCGCGCTTCGTCCGTTCCGTGCGTTCTCGCAGGATCGCTCGAGCCGCCTCGTCCCGGGTCAGGCCCAGCGTCCCCTCCCCGGCCAGTTCGGTCCAGCGTCCGCCGCTGCGCTGTGGCCCACCGGTCACCGTGCGCAGGATGGCCGCCGCACCCTTGCGGTCGGCCGCCGGCAGCCGCTGGCACCACGAACAGAAGTGCGTGGAGCGCGCGCCGACGACGATCCGCTTCAGCGGCCGGTCGCACCGCGGGCAGGGCTCGCCCGTCCGCTGGTAGACCTGCAGCCGATCCTGCATGGACCCGTCACCGTCGGGTGCGGTGTAGTCATCGATGGAGCTGCCGCGTCGCTCGATGGCCTCGGCCAGGATCCGCCGGATCGACTCGTAGAGGTGCCGTTCGTCGGGTGGGCGCAGGGTCGCCGCGGTACGCAAGGGGTGCAGTCGGGACGCCCACAGCGCCTCGTCCGCGTAGATGTTCCCCACTCCGGCCACAAACGACTGGTCCAGCAGGAGTGGCTTGAGTCGGCCTTTCCGACGGCGTGACCGCAGCCGGAACTCACGCACGGTGAACGCCGGATCCAGCGGTTCCGGCCCGATCGCGGCGAAGACGGCCGCACCGCCCACCTCGACCACGAGTTCCCCGGACACCGGATCCCGCCCATACAACCCGATCCTCCCGAACTTGCGGATATCGCGGAAGCGAACCTCCCGGCCGTCCGCCAGCTCCAGGACGAGCCGGACGTAGGGATCCTCCGTCGCATCGGCCGGCACGACGAAGAGCTGGCCGGTCATCTTGAGGTGGATGGTCAGCGCGGCGTCACCGGACAGCTCGACGACGATCTGCTTGGCGCGCCGCCCGACTCCCTCCACGCGACGACCGGCGACGGCCTCCACGAATGCCTCCGGCGTGTGGGTGCGGAGCGTCCGCGCCCACGAGGTCCGGGCGCCCACGATCGTCGCCCCGACGAGCCGCGGCCGCAGGTCTCGCGCGACGGTCTCGACCTCGGGCAGCTCAGGCACGGACGGCGCGGTGGATCGGGACGGCCGCCACGGCGGCCAGGACGTCGGGACGCATGGTCTGGTCGGTCAGGGGATCGGGAGCGCAAGCGGGAGGGCAAGGTCGAGCGGCTCGTCCGCTTCAGCGGCGATCGCATCGACGCGGGTCAGCGGCGTCATTGACTCCCAGTCGTCGCCGACCTTGATGTCGACCGTCAGCGGGACGTCCAGCGGCAAGGCGTTCTCCATCGTCTCGCGCAGGACCGGCACGAGCCGATCCACCTCGTCGCGCGGCACCTCCAGGAGCAACTCGTCGTGGACCTGCAGGAGCGGGCGCGCCTTGAAGCCGCCGGCCCGCAGCCGCTCGTCGAGCCGGATCATCGCGATCTTGACGATATCGGCCGCGGTCCCCTGGATCGGCATGTTGATGGCCATCCGCTCCCCGGCCGCGCGCAGCGTCGGATTGCGGGCCGCGAGTTCCGGGATGTGCCGCTTTCGTCCGAGGAGTGTCGTCACGTAGCCCTGCCGCCTGGCCTGCTCCTTGATCCCGATCATGTAGTAGCTGATACCGGAGTACGTGGCGAAGTAGGTCTTGATGAATTCCTGGGCCTCGGCACGCGGGATGTTGGCGCGGTTGGACAGGCCGAAGTCGCTCAGGCCGTAGGCGATCCCGAAGTTGACCATCTTGGCCATGGAGCGTTCTCCGACCGTCACGTCTGCCGGGTCCTTGTGCAGCACCCGGGCAGCTGTCTCTCGATGCAGATCCGCCCCGCGCGCGAAAGCGTCGCGCAGGTGCTCGTCGCCCGACACGTGGGCCAGGATCCGCAACTCGATCTGGCTGTAGTCGGCGGCGACCAGGGTCAGGTGCGGCGCCCCGGCCACGAAGGCGCGACGGATCCGCCGACCGAGCGGCGTCCGGATCGGGATGTTCTGCAGGTTCGGGTCCGACGATGACAGCCGACCGGTCGCGGCCACCGCCTGGTGGAACGTCGTGTGTAGTCGACCGTCGTCGGCCAGCAGCATCGGCAGCGCTTCGACGTAGGTGGAGCGTAACTTGGTGTACGTCCGCCACTCGAGCAGCTTGTCGATCATCGGATGGGCCGGCCGCAGATCTTCCAGCACCGAGGCATCGGTCGAGTAGCCGGTCTTCGTCCGCTTGCCTTTCGGCAGGTTTAGCTGGAAGAACAGCACCTGCTCGAGCTGCTTCGGGCTGCCGAGGTTGAACTCGTGGCCGACGTCGAGGTAGATCTCCGCCTCGAGGCGCGAGATCTCGGCCCCGAACTCCGTCGCCAGGAGCTGCAGAGCGTCGAGATCGAGGGCAACCCCGGTCGCCTCCATCCGCGCGAGGACCGGGATGAGCGGCAGCTCCATCTCGGCGTACAGCCGAGCGAGGCCGTCCTCGACGAGGCGCCGCTCCAGCGGCTCGCGAACGGCCAGGGAGGCCAGGGCCTCCAGCCCCGCCCGTGCCGCGGCATCGAGCTCGGCGACGGGCGGCAGGATCAGGTCGAGTTGCTCGGCGACGACATCGGCGATGGACTGGCTACGGAGCGAGGCGTTCAGGACGTAGGCCGCGATCTGGGTGTCGAAGGCGACCGGCGTCGGCGGTGCGTCGGGATCGTCCGCGATGCGCGCGACGAGCAGCGGCTTGACCTCGTGGGCGACGACCGGGATCGCGAGCCGATAGAGCAGCCGACCCAGGGTGGCGGCGTCGTCCGGCCCCTGCACGGCTACCGTGCGGCCGTCGCCGCCGGCGAGCGCCAGGGCGAGGGGCGATCCGCGGCGTGGGCGCGGATCGTCGAGGAGCAGGCCGACCCCCACGGCCGACTGGGCCGCCAACCACGGCTCCAGGGCCGCGATCTGCTTACCGGTGTGGACCTCGATCCGGGACGGGTCGGCGATCGCCGCAGCGAGCGCCGACGGCAGGTCGCCCGGCTCGGCGGCCGGCTCCCTCGACGCGGCCCTCCGCGCGACCGCGGCGACGTCCCGCTCGTCCTGGGGCGGTAGGGCGGCAGGCTCGGCGCCGGATGGTAGCGCGGCCGGCTCGGCGCCGGATGTTCGTGAAGACGGCTCGTCGCCGGACGGTGGCGAGGCCGGCACCGGCCGTGCGATCGCATCGAAATCGAGCGACAACTGGAGCCCGCCGCCCTCTCCGGGCGGGCGGGCGGGCCGCGCGCTTCCCCAGCCGGAGGGACGGGCGGACCCGGCGACGCGGGCGGCGGGCACGGACCCATCGGTCGCGACGCCGCGCAGCGCCTCCGCGGCATCACCGGCTGTTTCATCGGTCATCGCCGGCAGGCGCTCGATGAGCGACCGGAACTCGTACTCACGGAACAGCCGGATGACCGTCTCGCGGTCGTAGTCGCCGAGCCTGGCGGCCTCGAGGTCCATCGAGACCGGCAGGTCGCGGACGATGGTCGAGAGGTGCTTGCCCATGAAGACCTGATCGCGATGCTCGACGAGCTTGTCGCGCAGCTTGTCGGGCTTGACATCGACGATCCGCTCATAGAGCGCCTCGAGCGTCCCGAACTCACGGATGAGCTTCGCGGCCGTCTTCTCCCCTACTCCCGGGACCCCGGGGATGTTGTCGCTGGGATCGCCCTTGAGCGCCTTGTAATCGATCATCTGGCCGGGCACGAGCTCGAACCGCTCCATGACCCGGGCCGGGTCGTAGAGGATCGTGTTCTCGACCCCGGAGCGGGTGGTCATGAGCCGGGTCTGGTCGGTCACGAGCTGGAGCATGTCCAGGTCGCCGGTGACGATCGTCGTGTCCAGTCCGCGGGCCTCGGCCTCCACGATGAGCGTGCCGATGACGTCGTCGGCTTCGTAGCCGGGCAGCTCGTAGGCGGGGATGCGCAGCGCTTTGACGACCTCGCGGACCTTCGGGAACTGGTCTCGGAGGTCATCCGGCATCCGCTGTCGGGTCGCCTTGTACTCGGCGTACTGCTCGTGCCGGAAGGTGGGCCCGGGGAGGTCGAAGGCGACCGCGACGTAGTCCGGCTTCAGGTCGGCGATCCCCCGCAGCACGATGCTGCAGAACCCAAAGACCGCGTTGACGAGCTCGCCCTTCGACGTCGTCAGGGGTGGGAGCGCGAAGTATCCGCGGTAGATGAGCCCGTTGCCGTCGAGCAGCATCAGGCGTTCCATCGGCATGCCTCGGGAGGGGGTGTGGGACACGGGTGGGGGACGTATCGCCAGTGTACCCGCGGACCCGCTCGGCCCTCACGCTAACGTCGGCCCACGGC
>JBCLDE010000059.1:0-12924 GCA_038915165.1 Candidatus Limnocylindrales bacterium | reverse complement strand
GCTCCACGTCAACGACGAAGAACGCCTCAGTCGGTGGATCGATTGGCTTGAACAGGATCAGAGTCCTGTATTACTTCCACTGGATTCGCGAGATGGACGGCTCCAGTTGATGCTGCATGCGGCGCTCGGACAGCGCGGGCGCCCAGTGAGCGAACGAGGGCTGACGTTATCCGAATTCTGGCCATTGCCCGTGCGTCACGAGTACAGCGAACTCCTCAGGCTGCTCCTGGATCGCTCGCGTGCTTACACGCTGCCCATCGCCGCGCACGGAATCGTCCCGCTGCATAGTCACGCCACATATGGGCTCTATGAAATCGTGTCGGCCTACGGGTTGATCAACAACGATCTGCTTCGCGAGACTCGCGAGGGCGTGATCTGGGCCCAGACTTCCTCGACCGACCTTCTGTTCGTCACCCTGGAAAAGTCCGAGTCCGAATATTCCGCAACGACCAGGTATCAGGATTACCCGATCTCTCCGACGCTCTTTCACTGGGAGTCCCAGAACGCCACGTCCTCAGCATCCGAGACAGGCCGCCGCTACGTCGAACATAGGGATCGTGGCAGCCAGGTTGTCTTGTTTGTGCGGAATCGGAAAGACGATGAACGCAGTCAAACTGCTCCGTACGTCTGTCTAGGAACGGCGCGCTACCTCAGTCATGAGTCGGAACGCCCGATGCGAATCACTTGGGCGCTTGATCGGGCGATGCCGCCGGAGCTCTTCCAGTCGTCCAAGGTCGCTGCTGGGTAGGAGCCAGGCAGTGTCTACCGGCCGAGGTCCAGGATCGGGTAGCGCTCCGCGAGTTCGTCGAGGCTGAACGAGGCCACGCCCATTCGAACGAGGGTGCCGTCGATGTCAACGATGACGGCGTCGGCGAGAAGTTCGGTATCGCCGGGTCGAAGCTCGATCTCCTCGAGCACGGGCCGCAAGACCCTGGGAAGGCCGACTGCGACCTCGTCACGCAATTCATGCCCGTAGGCCTCGATGACGAGGTCGCGTGCCCGGAGTCGGCTCGGGGATGCCATGACCCGACGCTACCGGGATCGATGGAGATCGTCGATCAGGCAGATCGCCCAGATCACCAGTATCGAACGTGCTCGGCGTGGTCACGACCGAAACCTCGACGGCAAGGGCACCAGCCGGCGGCCGAGATGCGACCGCACCCCTCGGTGTCGCGGCCGTGGAACTCGACAAGATGCCCGCAGCGGAGGCAGACGTCCACGGGGTGCGGCTCCACTGTGGCCTCGCATCGGCTGCAGTAGATCGGGTCCGCCGGTGCCCGACCGGCCGGGGCGGGTCTTGGAACTGGGACCGTACATCGCCACACGCCGCGCACCACGGCCGGAGCGTGCCTCGTTACGCCTGGATCGTCGATCGTTCAGATCGCACAGATCGCCACGGAACGGGCGCCCGATTCAGAACATCGTGGTGCACACCGCCTGCGTGTTCGTCCTGAAGAGGCGATCCGCGTCGTCGACCGCGCCCTCGCGGCACTCCCCCACCCGGCCGGCGCGGGCGAGATCGGCGAAGGTGAAGCCACCGAGGTAGACGCTGGCGAGGTCGGTGGTGTCGAGGGCAAGGTCGGGCGCCTCGGTCGTGGGCGTGACGGTCCCGCCACCCTGGGTGATCTCGAGCCGCCAGCGACCCGCGTTGGCTGGGTAGAACGCGTCGGTCACCTCGACCGTGACCACGCCCGAGCCCTCGTACGACCGACCCTGAAGCGCCGCCGGCAGGTCGATGAGCCGGACCCAGATCCCGTGGCCCACGACGAGCCCCAGCTGCCGTAGATCCTCCAGCTGGAGAAACAGCGGATGCGGGACAGGCGTCCGAGCCGCCTTGATCCGTCCGACGAGGTCGATGCCGGCGATCCACTCCCAGAGGGCCCGTTCGGCTGCGACGTCGAGCCCGGTCACCTCGAAGACGGTGATGACATGCCGCGGCCCGCGGCTCTCCCACTCGGGCTTGAGCCGGTAGATGGCGTAGCCGCGAGCCTCGCCACCCACGTCCAGCACCGGCCGGGACTTCGATCCCATCCTGCCGGCCTGGGATCCGCCGTCGGCGAGCAACTGGGTGCGCCACCTGGCCACGGAGCGGGTCAGCGCCCCGGGGACCCCGAGCCGCACCTGTTCGTACAACGCCGGGATGATCCCCATCGCGTCGTCGACACCGACGAGGCGGACGCGCCCCAGCGGCTCGGCCGGGCGGGCGAACCGGAAGTCGCCGCGCTCGATATCGAACGTGCCCGAGAGGGTCGCCAGGCCAAAACCGAAGTGCGGGTAGATCACCCCTTCCGACGCGTGGAGGACGGCCACGGGCTCGCCGCGCTCGGCGGCCTGGTCCAGCAGCCAGCGCATCATCCTGGTGAGGATCCCCCGACGGCGATAGTCCGGCGCGACGCCGACGCCCGTGATACCGGCGGCCCCGACCTCGCGGCGCCCGGGTACGGTCAGGCGGAACGTGTAGGCACCGGCGCCACCGACCCACGCATCGCTGCCAACCGCGCCATCGACGGCGCCGATGGTTCGATCGATCTCCCAGACCGCACGCTCGGCCTCGAACTCGGCGTCGTCGAGCGGTTCGCCGAAGGCCGCCTCGATGGGCGCGACGTACGCCCGAAGAGCGACCGGATCGTCGGCCGGCTGGCGGAGCTGGATGGTGTCGTCGTGCATGGCGGCATCGTGGCACCTTGACCGCACGACAGCGACGGTGTATGTATACATCGTCATGGAGCGCACGCAGATCTACCTCACCGAGGCACAGACGCGCGAGCTGGACCAGCGTGCCCATCGCCAGGGCACCACGCGCTCGCACCTCATCCGCGAGGCGATCGAGAGGTATCTGGCCCCGGATTGGGACGCGGAGGCATTCAAGGCCGCGCTGGATCGGTTCGCGGGCATCTGGGCAGACCGCGACGACCTCGACGAGATCCGTGACTCGATGCGCGAAGCGGAACGCCAGAAGATGGCTCGGCTCTTCCCCGACCTGTACGTCCCGGACGCCGATGTCGCTGACGATCGTCGATAGCTCCGTTCTGATCGACGCCAGCCGCGATCGGCAGCCGGCGATCCGCTTCCTGTCCGAAGCGGCCGATGCGGGACCGCTGTGGAGCTCGGTGCTCGTTCGATCGGAGTTGTGGGTTGGTGTCAGGCCGGATGAGGACGACCGGGTGACGGATCTGCTCGACCACCTGCGATGGCAGGACGTCACGGGGCCCATCGCGGATCTCGCTGGGCGCCTCGGCTCGCGCTATCGGCGGACCCACCACATCGGCCTCGTCGACCTGGTCATCGCGGCGACTGCCATCGAACTAGGCGGGACCGTGGCGACCCTCAACGTCCGCGACTTCCCGATGTTCCCGGGGCTGCAGCCGCCGTATTGACCCTCGCGTCCGATCGTCTCGGGGCGTCCGATCGTCTCGGGGCGTCATGCGGGCCGGTGATGCATGTCGGATGCATCAAGCCTGGATGTCAGGGGTCGGGCGCCGAAACTGGGCGCCGAAACTGGGCGCCGAAACTGGGCGCCGAAACTGGGCGCGCAAGCCGCTCGGGGGGCCTTGTGATCAGGCACAACCGGGAGGCGGACATCGCGGCAGGGTCGGGCCTCGCCGGTTCGTATGAACGCGGTGATGCATCTGAACGCGGTGATGCATCCGACAAGCATCACTGCGAGGGCATGTCTTCGGAATGCCCAGAGGCCGGCCAGCCGTCTTGCGATACGAGAGGCCGCAGCCCACCAGCAGCGGCGCCTCCGCGATCAGACCTTGGGGAGTTCCTGCGCGTCGGTCTGGGCTGCGGCGAACAGATCGCCCTTCTCGACGACGCGCTCCTCGATGTGCTGGGGCATGGGCGCTGGGACGGCGCTGGCCTTCACGTCGTCGTTGGTGCGGACGATCGTGAATCGACCCTTGAGCTTCTGGCCGTCCAGGCGGAACTTCAGCTCGCCGGCAGGGATCGCCGTCGTGGCGTCGATGGCGGCGGATCGCGGGGTCCAGGCTGGGCCCTTTCGGGACGGCCCAAGATACGAGAACACCGTCGACCTCCAGCCGGAAGTCGTAGTGCAGCCGCGTCGCCCGATGGCGCTGGACGACGTATCGCCCGCTTCGCGCGGGACTCGGCGACCCGTCCCTGCGTGCCGGTGGGGCAGGCTCCGGGGTTTTCGCGAAGTCACGCTTGCGGCCGTATTCGTCGAGCGGCATGTGGGGAGTGTGCCGGGCGCGACGGTCTGTCAGCCCGCGGCGTCACCGTGGGCGGTTTCGGCGGCGTCAGCGTCGGCCTTGGTCCGATGGATCGTCCCCGCCCGGCGGGATGCACATGACGACGACCTGGCTATGCACGCCAGTCGTCAGGACCTCGCGGAAGAACGAGTTGCGCTGCGCCTGCTCGTCGCAAGATAGAGCTTGACTGGGATGGTGACCAATCCGAACTGGATGGCCCCCTTCCACATCGCACGCGCCATGCCGATCCTCTTCATACGCCCCGCTCGACCGCCGGATTCCCGGCCCGGGCGTCGGGACGGCCACGATAGCGCACCGGCGCAAGCGGGACGGCGCATGTACGACGACGGTGCCCCTACTTGACGACGACGAACGCGTCGAGCTGCACGAGCGGATAGGTCCCGCTGCCGACGACCCGCAATTCGATCGTGTGCGTGCCCGGCGTCACCGAGCGCTCGAAGACGACCTGGCGAGTCACACTCGTCAGCGACCGCGTCGTGATGCGCTTGACGAAACGGCCGTCGATGTAGATGTCGGCCGAGCCGCGGTACCGGCTGCGCGGGGCCACAACGGCGATCGCCTGCCCGCTGAAGGTCAGTTTGGCGCTGGCCCCGGCTCGGCTGGAGCTGGTCAACGTCCTGGAGGTCGCCGAGGCTACGTTCCACCGTGTCCACGTGCCTCGATAGACGATGGATGAGCTTCGATCGTTGACGCGCACGATGCGGGTACCGGCGGTCGCCCACGGGCTCCAGTTGCCGGCCGCATCCTGGGCGCGAACCTGGAACGCATACGGCACGCCATCGTCGAGGATGTAGTCAGCCTGTAGCTGGCTGGCACCGCGCGCGATGGTCGATCCCCAGGCGCCGCCGTTGCGGCTCATCTGGATCTCGTACCCGGCGATGGCGCTGGACGGGTCAGTGGCGGCCGGCCAGCGGACCCTGACGCGAATGTTGGCGATCCCGAGTCGCCAGCCGTTGGCCACGCTGGCGATCGGAGGCTGAGCGGTCGGCAGGTCCTCGATGACGTCGACGAACGCGGTTGCCGACACTGCGCGGCCCTGGTTGCTGCCAGTGACACCGATCGTGTAGCGGCCGGCTGGGGCGCCACGCGGGACGGCGACGGCGAGAGTGCCGACGTTCTCGCTCCAGCCCTGTAGCGAGATCGGCGTGCCACTGGCAGTCCAGCCCGCGGGCAACGCTGTGGCCACCAGATCCACCTGCTCGAAGAAGGTAGGGCTTCGGGTGATCCCGATCGGCACGGTCATGATCGAATCACCCTCGACGATCGGCACGGTGGCGTCGATCGGGCCGATCTCGAAGGTCCCGAGTGCGCCGATCCTGGACACATCGAGCAGCGGCTCGTTCGTGGAGTCGGGGTCCGTCGTGGTGTCCCAGTCGAAGTTGCCGAGATAGAGCAGCGCCTGGCGGACCTCGGCCGGGGTCGCATTCGGACGAGTTGCCTTGTACAGCGCGACCGCGCCGGTCACGGTCGGAGCTGCCATGGAGGTGCCAGACATATAGCCGTAGTCTGGGCCGGGGATGGTCGAGTAGATGCACTTGCCGGGCGCCATGATGTCGACGTCGGCGCCGAAGTTGCTGAAGTCGGCGAACGTGTCGTCCTCGTCGTAGCCGCCCCACGAGCTGCACCGGTCGCCACCCAGACCGCCCGGTTGGCCGTCCGTGTCGGCCAGGGCGGAGACGGTGATGACCTCGTCATAGCTGGCCGGGATGTTGGTCGAGGCGTCGTGACGGTCGTTGCCGGCCGCCGCGACGACCGTGATCCCGGCTGCGACGACACGGCAGATCGCCTGGTGGAGCGGGTCGTTGTTGGTCAGGCCGCAGTTGCGATCGTCCGTCCCGTATTTCGTGACGCTCATGTTGACCGCTTCGAAGAGCGGTCGACTGGTGTCGGTCGGGTCACGCTGCGCCGCGATCCAGTCGAGGCCGCAGATGTACCACGACAGCAGGCCGTACCCGTCGTCGTTGAGGACCTTGACCGCGTATAGCCGAGCGCCGGGGGCGACACCCACCACGCCGATGTCGTTGTCCAGAGCGCCGACGATGCCGGCGACATGCGTTCCGTGGTTGTTCTTGTCACTCCAGGCGCGCGCGTCGGATGTCGAGCAGTTGTAGCCGCCGACGACGTTCAGATCCGGGTGCACGGAGATCCCGGTATCGACGATGGCAACGTCGGCATCGACCCGCTGGCCGGATCCATCCGGGCCGTCCAGTCCGTCGATCGCCGCGACGCCTGACAGTTGACCGCCGACCCGGCTGACCCCCGTCGGCACGGTCTGGGTCAGCTGGATGACCTCGTCGGGGACGACGGCACGCACGGCGGGGTCGGCGAGGATGGCCTTGCGCTGGCTGGCATCCAGCTTTGCCGCGAAGCCGCGGATGACCTGGCTGTAGCTGCGGTCCGCATGGACTCCCGCACGCTTGCGGACCTTCTCCACGACCGCCGCCGTGTCCGTGCCGCTGCGCAACAGGACGATGTACTTGTCGGTGGTATCCGGGCGGCCGCTGGCGTCGCTGCTCGGCGATGGCGTGGGCGCCGCGGCGCTGACCGGTGTCGCGACCGGCAGGGCGACGAGCATGGCAAGGAGCAGGGGGGCGATCCGACGGTGCATGCTGCCATAGTGTGCCCTCGCGGGCCAAACAGCAGCGACCCAGTGGTCCCAGTCCGAGCTGGCTGGGCGGATCACGCCCGGATCTCCGCTTCGGCCTCCGCAACACGGGTCAGGATGTTGGAGCGCATGGTGTCCAGGCCCGACCAGACCGCCTTGGTCGCGGTGGAGATCGACGTGAGCTGGACCTTCAGCTGGCGCACGACGTCGAGTTGCTCACGGATCGCGGTCAGCGCGGAACCGATGGCCGCGGCATCGACCTCCACTTCGTGCTCGACCAGTGAGGCCAGGGCGAGGAGTCGAGCCAATCGGACGGCGGCCTCAAGGTTCGCCGGCTCCGGCGCGTCGGGATCGATGACGCAGTAAACGTCGTCGCCGACGAGGGCGAACGGGGCGATACCCTGCGGCGCGTGATCGGGCGTGAAGACGACGAGGGCGACCGCCGCGCCGCGATTCTCCCTGGCCTCGCGGAGCTCCTCGCGGATCGCGCGCATCGACATCGGGCGGTCCTTGGCCTCGATGACGACCTTCAGATCGCAACCGCGCGCGACGCGGCCGTCGACGGTCAGGACGAAGTCGCCCTTCTTGGACTTGATGACGTCGCCGACCTCCGTACCGGTCCGATCCAGCAGGTCGCCGGCGCCACGCGCCAGATCGCCGAGCATAGCCTCCAGCAGGTCCTCGAAATCGCCGCCCTTGGCCGCTGAACGGGCCCGCTCCGCACCCCGGGCGGCAGCGGCGGCCTCGATGGCCACGAGGCGCTCCTCGAGCGACTTGAAGCCGGCGGTCATCTCCAGGCGGAACTGGTGCATCGGCGAGTTAAGCCGGGTCGGGTCCAGCAGCACGGCGAGCTTGGACGCGTCGCCGTCGAAATAGCGCTCCAGCATCCGCCCGATCCGCCCGATGGCGCTGTCGCGTTTCGTTTCGTCGAACAGCTCGTCGACCATCGCCCGCAGCGCGCCGCGGTCGCCGAGGAACTTCTCCAGCGTCCGGGGCAGCCGGCCATCGCCATCGGCGAAGTTGGTGCGCAGGGTCTGCTCCAGGGTCTGCGCGGCCTTCTCGTTGACCGATTCCGTCTGGCGCACCAGCTTCTCGAACTCCGCCCGAACGACATCCACGTTGACCGTGACCCCTGCGTTCTGGAGTGCCAGCAGACCGATCCGCAGGGCGCGTTCGACCAACTCGGCGCGGTCGTCGCCAAGGCGTTCCGCGATGAAGGTCGCGAGGGCGGGATCGTGCAGCACGAGTCGCTCGACGACGATCCGGTCGCCATCGATGCGGACACGCGTACTGGCCGGCGATACATCCGTGCCGGCGACGACAGAGAGCGCGGGTAGGACGGCAGCTTCCATGCCGCGAACCATGACCTGACCCCGTGACAGCTAGCGTGTCGCGGCTTCGTGGGGCCGACTCACGGGCCGACTCACGGGCCGACTCACGGGCCGACTCACGGGCCGGGGGTCCGATCTTCTAGCTGCCCCGGTACGTGGTCATCGAATAGGGAGCCATGAGGAGCGGGACGTGGTAGCTGCGCCCGACATCGGTCACCCGCAGATCCAGGGTGATCCGCTGGAAGAACGGGGCCTCGTCGGCGGGCTGGGTCCGGGTCGTCATGCGGACGGGAGGGTCCTCCTTGAGGTGACGATAGCACCGCACGAAGCCCGTCAGCCCACCGCCCCGCACGTTGCGCTGACGCAACAGCAACTGGTCCGGGGGACCATTGGAGGGTCGTCAAGGGCGGTCGTCTGGCACTATAGTCGGCCCCCCTTGAACGGATCCGTCACCTGGGAGCCATAGCGGAACGTGGAGCTCACGCAGAACGCGCTTCTGACCGTCCTCTTCATCGCGATCGTCGCGAATATCATCCTGATCGTGGCCGCCGTCATCCTCGCCCGCATCCGCCGGCGACGCATGCTGGAGCCATTGGTCGGGCCGTCCGCCTCTGGTCGCGGCTTGCTCGCCGCACGAGTCGACGACGGCCATGTCGTCGTCGCCGAGGCATGGCCACCAACCCGGCAGGATGCCGGGATGCCCGACCCCACCCGCTACGCCGAACCCGCCGCCGCGAACAACCTCCACGCGCCACCCGGCCTGCTCGATGGCCCCGGCTGGACCCGGGTCCTCGGCGACGAGGCTGCCCGGATCAAGCGCTACCACCGGTCCGCGACGATCGTGATGATCCAGCTGGACGGGCTGGACCGGTTCGTCGAACGGCTCGGCCACAACGCCGGCGACCGCATCGTGCCGGCCGTCGCCGACACGATCCGCCGGCTGGCCCGCGATACCGACCATGTCGCGCGCCTGGGCGCGGGGCGCTTCGGCGTCCTGCTCCCCGAGACGGACGACGCGGCAGCCATCAACTACATCGAGCGCGTACGTCGCGCTTGCGAGCTGTGGCTCGAGTCGGGTGCGATCGCGATGCGCCTCGCGATCGGCTGGGCGGACACCGCCGGCGACCCCGACCTGGCGGAGGCCCAACGCATCGCCACGGAGCGGATGTTCACCGAGTTGCGGCGCAGCGCTCGCTTCGTCGCGGGATCGACGCCCGATGACGCCCCGGCGCCCACCTCCACCGACGGGTCGCGCCTGGCCTCCGCCGGCTGACGCTGGCCTGCCTGGCCGGGTCGGTCACTGGCCCGCCTGGTCGGGTCGGTCAGTCCACCCCGTGACGTAGGGCACGGCCCGGCGTCGCGCCGGTATGCGCCCCGTCGGCCACGACCGCGGTCCCGGCCACGATAACCTCATCGATCCCGACCGGATACGAACGCGGTTCGTCGTAGGTCGCCGTCGAGCGCACGGTCGTCGGGTCGAAGACGACGAGATCGGCGATCGCGCCATCCCGGATGACGCCTCGATCACGCAGGCCGAGCCTGGCGGCCGGGGCCGAGGCCATCTTGCGGATCGCCTCCTCCAGGCTCAGCAGCGCCTCGTCGCGCACGAACTGGCCCAGGATCCGCGGGAAGCTGCCGTATGTGCGCGGGCTGGGCTTGGCGCCCACAAAGGTGCTGTCGGTGCCGACCATCCCCACCGGGTGCTTGATGAAGAGCCGCAGGGTCTCGCCCCACGGCCCGCTCGTGACCTGGCCGACGCCGAGGTCCTCGGACAGCAGGAGGTCGCAGATGACATCGAGCGCGTCGTGCCCGGTCTCCGCCATGACGTCCGCGATCGTGCGGCTCTCCCAGCGTAGGTTCTCCGGCCGCCGGAAGGCCGCCAGCCGGACGTCCGCCCAACCTTCCACGCTGGCGTACGCGGCACCACGGCCCTTGACCTCGGCGCGCAGGCGGTCGCGGGTGGCACGGTCCGCCAGTCGCTCCTTGAGCGGACCCGGGCCGCCGGCCTGGACCCACTGCGGGAGCTGGATGAGGAGCCTCGTGGCCGCCCACTCGGATGGGTAGGTGTCGAACGTCACATCGAGGCCTTCGGCACGCGCGTCGGTGACGAGCTGGATGAGCGGCTCGGGACCGCCGGGGTGCGTCCGGCGATGATAGAAGTGAGTGATGTGCGCCGGCGCCCCGGCCTGCCGGCCGATCTCGATCGCCTCACGGATGGGGTCGAGGTAGCCGTCACCCAGCGCATAGCGAACATGCGTGTGGTAGAAACCCCCGTGGCGGCCGGTCTCCGCGAGCAGGGTGGCGAGTTCCTCGGTCGTCGCGTAGCCGCCCGGCGGGTAATCCAGACCGGAGCTCAGCCCGAACGCGCCATCGGTCATCGCCTCCCGGATCTGACCGCGCATGTGGTCGAGCGCCCGCGCGTCCGCCGGCACATCGTCCCAACCAAGGGCGTTGATGCGCAGCGCCGAATTGCCGATGAGCGTCGCGATGTTGAGGCTGACCATGCCGTCATAGCGGGCGAGATAGCTGGCCGTGCTGGTCCAGTCGTACCCGATGTCGGGCCGGCCGTCGAGGCCGGAGTCCAGGTCGACAAAGGCTTGCAGGTCCTCGGGCCGCTCGAACGGGGCAAACCCGTTGCCATCCACGCCGACGACCTCCGTCGTCACGCCCTGCCGGACCTTGGGCTCGTGCCGCGGCTCGTCGAGGATGACCAGGCCACCGTGGCTGTGCAGGTCGATGAAACCGGGGGCCACGACTTTGCCCGCCGCGTCGATCTTCCGGCCGGCATGGTCCGGCAGCGGATCGGACGGGCGGAGCAGCCGGATCCGGCCATCGTTGACGACGACCGTGCCGGGCCGGGCAGGCGCCCCCGTGCCGTCGACGATCGAACCACCGGTGATGAGGATGTCGGCGTGGTCGGTCACTGGACGACGATACCCGACGAAGTCACGCCGCGAACGCGGGGGCCGAGGGGCGCGGGGGCCGAGGGGCGCGGGGGTCAGCCGCGCTGACCGGCTCCGTCCAACCGCCGGCCGCGGACCCAAGCGGCGCGAACCACATCGGGGTGGCTGCGGAAGATGAGCCTGCTCATCAGATCCTCCGGTTCGTCGTCGACCGCTCCCGGGACGGCCGCGACGAACGCCGGGGCGATGGCGATGAGGTCGGCCTCCTTGCCGACCTCGAGCGAGCCGGTGACATCGCCGAGGCCCAACACTCGGGCGCCGCCCAGGGTGCCCATCCGCAGCCAGTCGAGCGGTGCCAGCATTGGGCCCGCCCCGAGCCCGGCGGCCCGCAACGCGTTCTGGGCGTAGAACCCGATCCGCATCGCCGTGAAGATCGAGAGGTCCGGCCCGCCTGCGACATCCGACCGAGCCCGACCGAGAGCCCCGCCTCCACGTAGCGCCCGAGCGGCATGACCCCCGAGGCGAGGAACAGGTTGGAGGCCGGGCAGTGTGCGACCCGCGTCCCGCTCTCGACCAGGCGGCCCAATTCGCGGTCGGAAAGGTGGACGGCGTGGGCGAGGATCGTCCGCTCGCCGAGGCCGCCGGCCCGGTCGTAGACGTCGACGTAGTCCTGCGCCTCAGGGAAGAGCCTTGCGACCTCGGCGATCTCGCCGCGGTCCTCGGAGATGTGGGTCTGCCAGTACGCCCCGGTCGAAGCGGCGAGGGCTGCGGATTCGCGCAACAGCTCCGCCGTACACGAGACGGCGAACCGCGGTGTGACGGCATAGCGAAGACGGTCGCCGTCGGCGCCGTGCCAGCGCGCGATGAGGTCGGCGGTCTCGCGCAGTGAGCGATCGAGGATCGTCGTCGGGTCGATGGTCGGGTCGTAGGTGGTCCGATCCATCATCACCTTGCCGACGATGGCGCGGATGCCGTGCGCCTCGGCGGCGCGGAACGTGGCATCCAGACTGGCCTCGTAGACCGCTCCGTAGACCAGCGCCGTGGTGGTGCCGGCGGCCGCGAACGCCTGCCAGGCGATCGGGGCGAGCCGCTCGGCAGCCGTTTCGTCGAATTCCCGCTCCAGCGGGAAGATGTAGCGCTCCAGCCAGGTCAGCAGGTCCAGCCCGGCGCCAAGCCCGGCATTCGGGAGCTGTGGCAGGTGCGCATGCAGGTCGATCAGCCCGGGCAGAATCGCCCACGGGCGGAGGTCGATGGCGTCATCCGCTTCGACTGAACGCGCCGCTGCGGGACCGACATATTCGAGCCGGTCGGCCGCGTCGACCAGGAGGAGCCCGTCGGGTTCGTGCCGGGTACCGCCAGAGGCCAGGGGCGTGAGCAGCCGGGCGCGAAGCGCGAACGGAGGTCGACCGGGAAGGCCGGAAGGGGTCACGACGGGCGATGCTAGCACGGGCACGATGACCCACGGCGACTTCTGGCCGGCGCCCTGCGGCGCCCGCGGCGACCCTCAGCGCTTCTTGCCGCGAACTTCGAACAGGTGGGCGGTCCACTCAGAGCCACCACGATCCTGCGTCGCGGAACTGCCGTGCCAGCCACACGTGCAGGTGATCGTCTGCGCCTGGTGCTTGTACTCGTCGATGACGTGCTTGAACGGCTCGACCGTGGTGGTGGACTTGGCAGGTGGGCGACTGTTCACAAGGACTCCTGCGCGAATCGGGCTTTCGTCACGCGGCTATGCGGGGGACAGCGATGGTACTCGATTCGGGCGATCCCGGCCCGGATCAAACCCGATGCCGATCAAGGTGGTGTCTCAACCGCCGTGGCCAGCGGACGGCGCGTCAGTCCGGCGCGTCGGA
>JBCLDE010000058.1:0-12936 GCA_038915165.1 Candidatus Limnocylindrales bacterium | reverse complement strand
CGCGGCGGTTCCGGCCGCGGCTCCGGCAGCGGTTCCGGCCGCGTCCCCGTCGCGTCGGCCCTCCACGACCGGGTGCAACAGCAGCGCACCGATCCCGTAGAGCGCCACCGCCAACCACAGCGCAGCTCGCGGGCCCGCCCCGTCGCCGACGGCGTCCATGAGGCTGCCTCCGATGGCGATCGCGAGGATGCCGGAGGAGGCGGTCGCGACGTTCGAGATCCCCATGTACCGACCGGATGACGCCTTCGGGATGATGTCGGTCATCAGCGCCCAGTCGACGGCCAGGAAGATGCCGGCCGAGAGCCCGAACAACAACGTGCCGACCAGGGCGATCGGGAACGACGGGGCTGTCGCCACGATTGCCATCCCGATGGCGCCGATGAGGCAGCTTGCGTAGATGACCGGCTTCCGGCCGACGCGGTCCGAGAGACGAGCTGACGGCACGACCGCGATGACCGTGCCGAGCGCCACGAGCCCGACGAGCACGATGAACGCCGTCCCAGCCTCCTTCGCGCTCATGCCGAGCGTGCGGGCCAGGTAGAACAGGGCCAGATTCGTCAGGACCCCGCCGGCCATCAGGATGGCCAGCCGGGAGACGACGAGCCAGAGGAAGCTGCGCTCGCGCAAGATGTCGGTCCCCCACGCCGCCGCCGCGACCGAGGCCCACGAGCGCCCCTCGCGTGACTTGGGCGCCTTGCCCTCGCGCACCCGGATGACGACCGACAGCATCGTCACGAGTTCGAGGACCCCGAGGGCGATGAGGCCGAGGGCGAACTGTGGCGGCTCCTGGGCTACGGCGATCCCGGCGATCACGAACCCGGCGACATTGCCAAGGATCTGCATCATCCCGACCAGCGCGCTTGCGAAACCGACCTGGGGCGCCGGCACGAGATCGGGGACGTACCCCTGGAAGGGGCCCTGCGCCACGTTCGAGCTGAACTGAAGCAGCGCGACGAACGCGGCGATGGCGACGAGGTCGTTGCTGAGGGCGATCCCCGTGAGGAAGACCATGTCGAGGATCGTGCCGACGAGGATGTACGGCTTGCGGCGACCCCAGCGTGAAACGGTGTAGTCGGAGATCGAGCCGACCGTCGGTTGCACGATCACGGCGATGATGGCGCCGCCGATGGTGAGGGCGAAGAGCGTCCGACCCGCGGTGTTCTTGTCGAGGACGAGCCCGTCGTATTCCAGCCGACCGGCGAGGATGAAGCTGAGCCCCGCGAAGATCGACGTCAGACCAAGCCAGTAGAGGGACAGTCGGAAGAGCTCCAACCGCGGGAGCAGCGCCGCCGGGCGGCCGTCGGCCGTCATCCTACGCTTGGCCGATGGGCTTGCCGTCTCGGCCAAGCGCGACGGTCGTATGCATCGGGACAAGGCGGCGGTTCGTCGCTCCCGGCGCCACGAACCGGAAGAGCGACCGGTCCAGCGAGTAGATCCCGGTCGAGACCAGCCCGATCCGGCCAAGGTCGAAGGCGAAGACCGGGTTCTCGTCGTTGCCGGCGTAGTGGTGGGGCGTCCCGTCCGCGGCCAGGACGGCGAGGTTCGCCTGGCCCCCGAACCGGTCGTGGAGCGCGGCCAGGAGATGCTCCGCCGGCTCGTCGGCGCGCCACGCGTCCTCAAGCCAGCGGGCGCACACCTCCGTATCGGCCCGGCCGTGGATCCGGCCCTCGGCACGGTAGGTCGCGCGAAGACTTCGGTAGTCGCGCAGGTCGCCGTTGTGGCTGAACGAGAAGCGGTCGGCCGGATCGTCGAATGGCTGGGTGTCCGGCAGGGTCAATGTGGAAAGCCGCGACGGCCGACGCAGATGGACGAGTGCCGCGGTCGTCTCGGTCGCCCCGACCGCCGTCCGACCCGGGTCGTCGCGGAAGGCCCGCACGTCACGGTGGGAGTTCAGCCGTCCGTCCGGGCCGATCCAGGCGGCGCCCCAACCGAACCCGGCGATCCCGAATCGCTCCAGCTTCTCGGCGAACGGCCACAGTTCGTCGAGCCGGAACGGCTCCGCAGCGCGGGCGATGAAGTGCTCACACATCGTCCGCGATGATACGCTGCGCTACCTGGTTGCGATGCGAGCGCAGGAGCCCGGGCGGCGCGGGTCATATGGGCCGGATGGCCTGCACTGGGGGCCACTTGGCCATTACTGCGCCCGCACGCTGCGATTGAATGAAGTCAGGTCTGATGGGCCCGTCGGGGTGACGGGACACAGCGAACGGAAGGGATGGAGATGGCAGAAACTCGGAACCTCGCGAAGGTCGTCGGTGCGATCGCCGCGATCCTCCTGTTCTACCTGGTCAATCCGTGGGTCGGGATCCCGGAGGGCATCGTCAGCGAAGTCGTCACCGTCGGCTTCTGGGTCTCGTTCCTGGCCCTCCTCGTGATCCTGTTCCAGGACCGCAAGCAGCCGGGCGGCGAGACGATCGAGATCGAGGGCCCGGCGTTCACGCGGTTCCTGTTCAGCAACTCGCAGGCCGGCCTGTTCTGGCTGCCGATCCGGCTGTTCCTCGGCTTCTCGTGGCTCGGATCGGGCTGGGGCAAGTTCACCGGCCAGGGCTGGGTCGACGGCGGCTCTGCGCTCCGTGGCTACTGGGAGCGCGCAGCGGCGATCCCGGAGCAAGGACGCCCGCCGATCACGTACGAGTGGTATCGCGACTTCATCAACGCGCTGCTGGCGGGCGGCCACGAGCAGTGGTTCGCCTGGGTCATCATGTTCGGCGAGATGGCCGTCGGAATCGGGCTCATCATCGGCATGCTGACCGGCGCCGCCGCCTTCTTCGGGGCCCTCATGAACATTTCGTTCCTGCTGGCCGGAACGGCCTCCACGAACCCCGTGATGTTCACGCTGGCGATCGGACTGATCCTGGCCTGGAAGGTCGCCGGATACTACGGCGTCGACCGCTACCTCCTGCCACTGCTCGGGACGCCCTGGAGACCCGGAGCCGCGGCCGGCAAGGACACACGCGCCATGGGAGCCGCCCCAGGCTGACCGACTCTTCTTCAGTCCAACAGCCCCGGGTCGTCGGCCGACGACCCGGGGCTTCGTCTGTCCGCTCGCCGTCACCGGGCATCGTCGGGGGTTCGGACCGCCCGCAACGCGGATGGGTCGGCCGCGCGGAGATCGCCGTCCGCCGGTCCGACGCGATAGCCGGCTCGCTCCAGCAGCCGCCGCGCGATCGACATCCGTTCCGCCAGATCCAGCGGCTCGACCGGGTCGCGCTCGGCGACGGTGATCGTCGCGACCTGCTCAGTCTCACCCGGGCCGGCCGACGCGACATGTGCGCCAAGAAGCTCGCCGGCAAGCCCTCGTCGACGCCAGGCGGGCGCGACACCCAGCGCCAGGAGTTCACTGCGGCCCGCGCCCACCGGTGCCCGCGCGCCCGATCCGGAAACGGCCAGACCGACGACGAGCGTGCCGTCGACCGCGGCCGACACGCGCATACCATCCCGGATCGCGGCATCGATGAGCGCATGGCCGGCGGCCGGGTCGGCGGGCGCAACGACGCGGGCAGCCAGTGTCAGGCGCGCCCAGGTCTCGGGGTCGACCGTGGCGAGGATGGACGCGGCCCCGTTGCCGGCCGGGCCAGGCGCCTCGGTCGCCGCCGCACCCTGCGACGGCACCGCCAACGGGTCCCACCAACCGCGGTCGCGCGCCTCGCGCAGCGATCGCGGCACGGTCAGCTCACGGACCAGGGCGATCGTTCGCAGCGAGCGCACCTCCGCCGCCGCCTGGTCGTCATCGAACGGGATCCCGGCGTTGGGCACGTCGACGAACGTCTCCGGCAGTGGCGCCTGGCCGTGGCGAGCCGCCTCGGTCGCCCATCGCTCACGCCAACCGCGCGGGGTTGTATCCGGCACGTCGCGGTGCGCGCCGGCCAGCCAGACCAGGCTCCACGCCCGCGGCACGACCCGGTACGCGTCGTAGCCGCCACCGCCGGTGGCCAGCCAGCGACCACCCGCATGTCGGTGCGCCACAGCGTCAACGAGCCTGGCCGCCTCGCCCATGGCCGTCGTGGTCACACGCAGGTGCGCTAGCGGGTCCCAGGCGTGCGAATCGGCGCCATGCTGAGACACGATGAGGTCCGGCCCGAACGCGGCAGCCAGCTCGGGGAGCAGCGACCGGACCGCCTCCAGCCACGGTCCTTCGCCGGTGGCGGGCTCCAGCGGGACGTTGACGGCCGTGCCGGCGGCCACACCCTCGCCCAGCTCCCCCACCCCGCCAGTGCCCGGAAAGAGGTAGCGCCCGGACTCATGGATGGACAACGTCAGGACCCCGGGATCCGACCGGTGGATGGCCTGGACCCCATCGCCGTGGTGCACGTCGAGGTCGACATACAGGACCCGCAGGCCGTCGCGGCGGGCCCGGGCGATGGCAAGCGCCGGGTCGTCGTAGATGCAGAACCCTGAGGCCCGATCGGGCATCGCGTGGTGCAGGCCGCCGCCCGGATGGAAGGCGTGCTCGACGTCCCCGCGCAGGACCGCCTCCACCGCGCGGATGGAACCCCCGGCCACCGCCGCGCCCGCCTCGTGCATGCCGGGGAACGGCGGGTCGTCGCCGCCCTCGCCGATGCCGGCCTCCGGCAGACCGAACGGGTCGGCCGAGAAGCGCTTGACCGTCTGGATGTAGTGCCGGGTGTGGCACCACAGCAGCTCGTCATCGGGCGCCGGCTCAGGCGCGAGACCGGGCTCGGCGCCCACCGCGCGCAACAACTCGATCCCCGGTCCGAACCGGCGTGGCGTGAGCGGATGGCCCGGCCCGAAGTCATAGGTCGTGGATCGAGGCCCGTACACCAGGAGCATGCGTGGCACGATACCCGCCGTCCGGCGCTGTACCATCCGTGCATGCCTACGGACCTCTTGTTCATCCTGCTCGTGATCCTCGTCCTCGTCGTCGTGTGGCGCGGCCCCAAGACGCTGCCCAAGCTTGGCGAAGCGCTCGGGCGTGGCGTACGCGAAGCGAAGGCGGAGGCGGCCAAGGCCCAGCAGGAGATCCAGGCCCGGACCACGGACCCGGCAGCGCCAACGGACGGCAGCGACGACCGGCCTGCCTGACGCGTGCGGCGACCGGCGACGACCTGACCGATCTGACCGCCCTGACCCATCGTCCGGCCCCCGGCCCACACCGCATGACGATCGTGGTCGATGGCACCCCGGTTCAGACACTGGCCGATCTCCCGCCGCTGCGCGATCGCCTTCTGTTCGTGGGGCTCAACCCGTCACCGGTCAGCGTGGAGGCCGGGCATTACCACCAGGGGCGTCTGGGCAGAACGTTCTGGCGCCGCCTGATGACGGCCGGACTCCTCCCCGCCGACACACAGATCGAGACCGCCGACGATGCCTTGCTGGCCGCCGGCCACGGCATCACGGACCTGCTCAAGGTGCCTACCGCGCGCGACGAAGCGACCGATGCGGCACTCACCGCGGGCGCGGGGCCGCTCTGGCAGAAGATCGCCATCTGGCGTCCGGCGGCCATCGTCTTCATCTACAAGCGTGCCGCGACCATGTGTGCCGGGCGTGATCTCACCGAATCGTGGGGCCAGATACCAGGCGTCGCGCTCGCGGGCCGGCCGACCATCCTGATGCCGGGGCCGTGCGCGCCGATCGAACAGGTGGACGAGGGTCTCAACTTCCTGCGCAACCTGGGTGCCGCGCTGCCGGCCGACCGCCCCTAACGGTCGTCGCCCTCGGCCGGTGCGCTTTCGATTTCGGCGGCGGCCAGCGATGGCAGCCCGACGAAGAAGGCCGCCAGCACGCCCACGTAACCGGCCGCGTACAGGATCGAGATCGTGTACCTGATGGCCGTGGACCAGTCCCGGATCCTCGGGTCCGGGATCAGCGCCGAGACGGTTGCGATCACGAGCGCGCCCACCACCAGCCACCCTGCGACCGCGGCCAGCCACCAACCCCGACCCGGGTCCTCTCCGGCTCGGGCACCCGCACCAGCCGTGACTGCGACAGCGGTCCACCCGACGACGAACAGCGCCCGCAGGATCACACTCGAACCGAAGTAGAGGGCGAGCGTCGGGCTCCACGGGGTCTGGTCCAGCTGGATCTGGGCGATCGCGACGATGGCGCTGACAAGGGTCGCCATGCCGACGATCAGGAGCACGGATGCGGTCGGGATCCCGCGACCTCCCTCCCATCGGCGCGCCTGCGAGAGCCCGACGGCGATGTAGGCGAGGCCGAAGCTGCTGATCAGGCTGACCAGGGCCCCGAAGATGGCCGCCATCGGGAAGATGAACGGCAGTTCCGGATCAGCGGGGATCACGCTCTGCAGGAACGGCTGGAGCACCTGCGACAGGATCTGCAGGCCCTCCACCGTGGCGAACAGGATGGTCCCGAAGAGCAGGGTCCGGGCGCGCCACATGACCTCGGGATGACGGATCAGGAGGGCGGCAGGCAGCAGGATTACGGCCGCCGATGGAACCACGCCGAGCACGAACGAGGCGACCAGCTCGAACGACGGAGCTGGACCCAGCGCCGCGTTGTCGACCAGCCAGAAGATGTCGCCAAGGGCGAGCGCGATGAAGACCCAGGCGAGCCACGGGACGCCGATCAGCACATCGGGAAGATGCGGGCCGCGCGGCTGCTCCCACGTCTCGGCAGCCACTTCCTCGTCGGTCACGTTTGCAGCCTCCCGGCCTGGCGCGCCGATCGGTCGGCGAGGCCAGCGTCGCTATCGCCCGCGTCGACCCGCCCACCGGGGAAGACGTGCATGTCGCCGGCGAAGGCCATCGTCGCGGGTCGCCGGGTGAGCAGTGCCAGGAGGCCGGCCGGTCCTGGCCGCAGAAGGACGACGGTCGCCGCCGGACGGGCCTCCACCGGTCGATCCGCTGTCGTCTCGATCACCCAACGAGCGGGTCCGCGGCGGCCTCACGCAGGTGGACCGCGAGTGCGTCCGGATCGGTCACCGGCAGGCGACAGGCGAACCCGCGGCAGACGTACGCCGTCGGACGGCCGTCGATGCGAGGGCGACCACGCAGCAACGGGACCACGCTGCCATCCGCATCCGGGGCGACCGAGACGACCTGATCGGGCCGATAGCCGCGCTGTGCCTCCCAGAGCAGGGCCGCTGTGGCGGGATCGTCCGCGCCCCCGACGATCGCCACCTCGACGACTGGCGCGAGCGCGAGGTCCATCGCCGACAGCCACTGAGCGAAGCCCGTCGGATATCGAGCGACGAGCGGGACGACCGTCCGCATCGCCTGTTCGGCGGCGTCGCGGTACAAGCCCTCGCCCGTCCACGCCGCCAGGCGGAGCAGGACCCGCGCGGCCATCGCGTTACCCGACGGGACCGCGTTGTCCTGGATGTCCTTCGGGCGGGTCACGAGTCGTTCATGGTCGTCTGCGGTGTCGAAGAACCCGCCAGCCGGGTCGGCGAAGCGCGCCAGGACACGGTCCATCAGGGCGCGCGCGGTCGTGAACCAACGCTCGTCGAAGGTCGCTTCGTACAGCGCCAGGAGGCCATCGGCGAGATGTGCGTAGTCCTCAAGGACCCCGTTCCCAACGGCGCGACCGTCCTTCCATGACCGGCGGAGCGTGCCGTCGGGTGTCAGCAGGCCATCGACGACCGTGCCGGCTGCCCATTCCGCGGCCACCCCGTAGCTCGCGGCCGCCGGTGGATCGGCCACCCGCAGTGCCACGGAGGCCTCCGCCAGGGCTGCGATGGCGAGGCCGTTCCAGGCCGCCAGTGCCTTGTCGTCGCGGGCTGGTTGCGGGCGGCCCCCGCGCCGCGCGAGCAACCGGGCACGTGCCGCGGCCAGGCGCACCCCGACGTCCGCCTCGACAAGTCCGTATCGGTCGGCCAGCTCCAGATCGAACACGACCCGGGACAGGATCGTGACCCCCTCCCAGTTGCCGTCGTCGGTCACGCCGTACGCGGTCGAGAATAGCGCCGCGTCTTCGCCCAGGACCTCGCGGATCTCCGGGGCTCGCCAGGTGAACGTCAGTCCTTCGATACCGTCGGTGTCGGCGTCCTGGCTGGCCGCGAACGCGCCGTCGTCGGTCGTGAGCTCGCGAACCATATAGTCGAGCGTCCCGGTCGCGACCGCCCGGTAGCGCTCGTCGCCGGTCAGCGCCCAGGCATGCAGATAGACCCTCGCCAGCTGGGCGTTGTCGTAGAGCATCTGCTCGAAGTGCGGGACCAGCCAGTGGGCATCGGTCGAGTAACGATGGAAGCCGCCACCCAGCTGGTCGCGCAGACCGCCATCGGCCATGGCGTCAAGGGATCGGCGGGCGACCGCGAGCGGCCGGGCGTCACCGGTGGCGGCGTGCCGCCGAAGGAGGTACTCGATGGTCATCGGCTGTGGGAACTTGGGCGCGCGACCCCAGCCGCCGTTGACCGGGTCGAACGAGGCCTCGATGGCGGTTGTCGCTGTCTCCAGGAGGGCCGAGGTCGGGTCATCCGCGCCGGCCTGGGCACGGGCCTGGTCGATGAGACCCTGGACGAGCCTGCCGCCGGCGGCTTCCACCTCGCTCCGTTGTTCGCGCCACGAACGATCGACGCCTTCCAGCACCTGCCGGAACGACGGCATCCCGTGGCGCGGCTGGTCGGGGAAGTAGGTCCCGCCGTAGAACGGGCGGCCGTCCGGGATGAGGAAGACCGACATCGGCCAGCCACCCCCGCCGGTCAACGCCTGGACCGCGGCCATGTAGACCTGATCGAGATCGGGGCGCTCCTCGCGATCCACCTTGATCGCGACGAAATGATCGTTGAGGTAGCGCGCGGTCGGCTCGTCCTCGAACGATTCGCGCTCCATCACGTGGCACCAGTGGCAGGCTGCGTAGCCGATGCTCAGGAAGATCGGCCGGTCCAGCAGCCGGGCGCGGGCCAGCGCATCCGGACCCCACGGGAACCAATCGACCGGATTGTTGGCGTGCTGCAGAAGGTAGGGACTGGTCTCGCCGGCGAGGCGGTTGGGCATGGCGCGATGGTACGCGGAGACGGCGCGGAGGGCCGGCGGCGGGTCGGCCGCGGCGGGTCGGCGACGGCGGGGGCGGCCAGGGGCGGCCGAGGCGGGGCGGGGGCGGCCCCGAGCGGTTCGTGAGCCACGCCGAAATCCCTGGGGGCGCGATTCCGGCCATATGTAGTCAGGGCGGTTCAAACCGTCGCTATCCTGCGCCGGCGGCCCGTGCTTCCGCGCGCAGCTTCGCCAGGTACGCCGAGGCGCCCTTGTAGTTCGGCCACGTGACGTCGTGCTCATAGACCGCTGTTGGTTCGGAAAGCCGGCGCCGACCGTCGAGCACGATGGCGCGCGCGCCGGCCGCCCGAGCGAGTTCGAGGTCCAGCGTCGCGATGTCCCCGCCGTACAGGTGCGCCAGCGCGAGGTACGAGGCGTCGTAGGACGTCAAGGCGAAGCGCTCGACGAGATCGATGGTCTTCAACACCTGCGAACGATCCGATTCGACGGTCGTGATCGTCAGTTCGTCCAGCTCGTGAACCGCATGAAGGACGTCGAGGCCGCGATACCGGTGCCCCCGAGCCAGCGCGTTCACGACCTCCAGCCAGAAGAGCGACGGCACCAGAAGCGGCCGACCAAGGATGGTCCACTCGTCGATCGCGACGCGGATCGCCGCAGCGCCCGGTTCGTTTCGGACGATCGCGATCGCCACCGACGAGTCCACGATGACCGGCGGCGGCGTGTTCATCGACCGGCCTCCTTCGAGGGATCGTCGCGGTCCCGATCCATCCTGACGGCCGTCGCCGCATCCGGATCGCCGGGCTGTGGCGGGTACTTGCGGTTCATCTCCGCGGCGAACTCCGTCAACCGATCCAGGGCGGCAAGACGCCGCTTCCGAAGTTCGTGGTCAACCCGCACGATGCGCTCTCCCTCCTCCACTGACACGAGGTACGCCAGCGGCTTGTGGTCGCGTTCGATCAGGATCCGCTCCCCGGCCGAGGCCGCGTCCAGGATCTCACCCAGGCGCTTGCGCATGTCCATCGCCGAAACCGTTCTCATAGTTGGTCATCATAGCCAACCATGATGACCAGTCAAGCAGTACCCTTCCATCGATGATCGAATCGAACGCCGTCCCGGGCTTCCTGCCAAGCACCCACGGGCTGCATTTCCCGAACCGCTTCCCGCCCGGGCCCACGCTGCGATTCGGGCCGATCGACCCACGCTGGATCGGAGTGGGCGATGCGTCCGCCGGCCTGTGCGGCGGGATGGCCTGGTTCGTCCGCGAGCATTACGAAGCCGGGCTGCCCGTGCCGAGTGCGACGGAGCCACCGGTGAACGGCTCGCCGCTCTTCCGGGCGATCGTCCGCCGCCAGATCCTCTCGCTGGATTGGCTGCGCGGCCCGCTCCAGTTCTGGTGGATGGGCGCCATCGGTGCGGAGCGCGCAGCGCGTCGCTCGCGGGACGTCGAGTGGCCACGTATCCGTGCCGACATCGACGCCGGCCGTCTCGCGATGGTCGGCCTGGTCCGGCACCAGGGCTGGAGCCCGTTCGATCTGACCAAGGACCACCAGGTCCTCGCCTACGCCTACGAGATCGACGGCGACGCCGTCACACTCCGCATCTACGACCCGAACTGGCCGGACCGGGACGATGCAACGGTGACGGAGAAGCGGTACATACGCCTCAGTTGATCGGTTGCGGGTCGGATTGATGGCTGACGGGCACGATCAGGTCCTGAAGTCACTATCCTGGCTCCAATGGCCGAGTCTCTCGCTCCTGGGGTCCATGAAGCTCTGGTCACAGAGGCGATCGAGCAGTCGATCGCGAGCCGCGAGCTCGAAGGTTGGTGGGCAGATGTCGCCAACGTAGACCCGGCGCTCCTGCCCGACCTGCTGGCACGATACGTGCACGACGTCGCTCGCCGGTCGATCGCGAGCATGCGCGGCAACGACGATGCCAAGCTCCTGGCGCAGGTTGCCGTCGTCAACACGCTGCTGGGCGTCCTCCGGGCGGCGGCACCGGCAGGAGTCGTGGTGAAGCTTGACGATGTCGCAGAAGGGCCACGAGTCCTACGCGAGGTCAGGCCGCCGAGCCCGATACCGATCACCCGGAAACCGACTCGACGGCCACTGATCTCACTCCGCGAAAGCGCGCTCCTCGTCAACGGGCACCGGGACTACCAGATTGGATCCGAAGTCGTCCGGGAGCTTGAGAGCGCCGATCGAGTCGATCTCCTTAGCGCGTTTGTGCGATTCGCTGGCCTCCGTCTGGTACGCGACGAACTGGACGCTTTCGTGGCTCGGGGCGGCCAGCTACGTGTCATTACCAGCGTGTATACGGGCTCGACGGAGAAGAAGGCAGTTGATGCGATCGTCTCGATGGGTGGTCAGGTAAAGGTCTCGTACGAAACGTCCCAGACGCGCCTGCATGCCAAGGCCTGGTTGTTTCGGCGAAACTCAGGCTTCCATACGGCGTACATCGGCTCGTCCAATCTGACTCACTCGGCCCTGGTCGAAGGCCTGGAATGGAACGTCCGGGTCAGTCAGGTCGACAACCCGGGCATTCTGGATCGCGTCGGAGCCGCCTTCGAGCAGTATTGGCACGAACCAGAGTTCGTCAGCTACAACCCAGAAGCTGACGGTGAACGCCTCGCCAGAGCACTTGCAAGCCAGCGGGGCGGCCCAACCTCAGGGTTGGAGTCGATCATCGCGCTCAACCTGGAGTTCGAGCCGAAGGCGCACCAAGCCCAAATGCTGGAGGCGCTTGAGGCTGAACGCCGCAAAGGCCACACGCGGAATCTAGTTGTCGCGGCGACAGGGACCGGCAAGACCTGGGTTTCGGCATTCGACTACAGACGACTCCGCGCCTCGGGGCTGAAGCGTCTCCTGTTCGTCGCACATCGCGACGAAATTCTCAAGCAGAGCCAGCAGGTATTTCAGCTCGTCCTGAAGGACGCGGCATTTGGCGAACGGTTTGTCGCAGACGAACGCCCAGTGCTCGGAGCCCATGTATTCGCGTCAATCCAATCTCTGGCGCGCCATGTCGACGATCTCGATCCACGCGCCTGGGATGTCGTGATCGTGGACGAGTTCCACCACGCTGAAGCAAGCACGTACAAGCGCCTGTTGGAGCGCCTCAGGCCCAAGGTTCTCGTCGGCCTCACCGCCACGCCGGAGCGGGCCGACGGGAAGTCGATCCTCCACTACTTCGACGATCGAATCGCATGCGACCTACGGCTCTGGCAGGCCCTCGACCAAGGGCTGCTGGCTCCGTTCCACTACTTCGGCATCAATGACGGGACGGACCTTCGAGATCTGGCGTTCAGCCGAGGTCAGTACGGGACTGCCGAACTCGAAGGTATATACACGGCCGATACCGGACGGGTCCGCCGAATTGTCGACTCGGTATTCAAGGAGGTACCTGATCCGGCCTCGATGCGCGCGCTTGGGTTCTGCGTAGGGGTTGAGCACGCGGCATTGATGGCACAGGAGTTCACTCGAGCAGGGCTCCCGGCCGTTTCGCTGACCGGCATGTCGTCCCCGTTCGACCGGGCCGGTGGCATAGCGAAGCTCCGTCGCGGTGAGATCCGAGCGATCTTCACGGTTGACCTCTTCAACGAGGGGATCGACATTCCTGAGGTCGACACCGTGCTTCTTCTGAGGCCGACGGAGAGCGCCACTGTGTTTCTGCAGCAGCTCGGCCGAGGCCTTCGCCATTCGCCCGGCAAGTCTGTGCTGACCGTTCTGGATTTCATCGGCCAGGCACACCGCCGATATCGATTCGACGTCCGATACCGAGCGTTGATCGGCGGGACGCGCAAACAACTCGGTTCGGCCATCGAGCAAGGTTTCCCCCTCACTCCACCCGGATGCGCCATTCGGCTCGATCGAATCGCCGCAAGCTACGTGCTTGAGAACGTGCGAGCCGGCATTCAGATGGGCCGCCAGTCCTTGGTCGAGGACCTAAAGGCCCTACCGGCGGAGACCGGGCTCCGAGCGTTCCTCGAACGGTCGGGTCACGACCTAGAAGACGTCTACACAAGCCC
>JBCLDE010000057.1:0-12994 GCA_038915165.1 Candidatus Limnocylindrales bacterium | reverse complement strand
GCAGAAGCCGGGCACGTCGGCGTATTCACCGGCGCCCTCGTCGCCACGCCAGGCGTGGTAGGTGCCGGCGATCGTGGCGACGTCGTCGTCGGTGAGCTCGCGGTGGGTGCGGTCCACCATCGAGCCCATCTTCCGGGCGTCGATGAACAGCGTCTCGCCGCGGCGGTCGCGGAAGCGGCCGTTGCGCCGGTCGCGGGCGAGGAACCAGAGGCAGACCGGGATCTGGGTCGAGTAGAAGAGCTGGCCCGGCAGGGCGACCATGGCGTCGACGAGGTCGGCCTCGATGATCGATCGGCGGATCTCGCCCTCGCCCGACTGGTTGGTCGACATCGAGCCGTTGGCGAGCACGAACCCGGCGATCCCGCTCGGCGCGAGGTGGTGGATGAAGTGCTGGACCCAGGCGAAGTTGGCGTTGCCCGCCGGCGGCGTGCCGTAGACCCAGCGCTTGTCATCCTTGAGCAGCTCGCCGCGCCAGTCGCTGTCGTTGAACGGCGGATTGGCCAGGACGTAGTCGGCTTTCAGGTCGGGGTGGCGGTCGTTGTGGAAGGTGTCGCCGTGGGCGATCTGGGCGTCGATGCCGCGGATGGCGAGGTTCATCGCGGCGAGGCGCCAGGTGGTGTAGTTGGACTCCTGGCCGTAGATGCTGATGTCGCCGAGTCGGCCGCTGTGGGCCTCGATGAACTTCTCGGAGCTCACGAACATCCCGCCCGAACCGCAGCATGGGTCGTAGACCCGGCCCTTGTACGGGGCGAGCATCTCGACCAGCACGCGCACGACATGCGACGGCGTGTAGAACTGGCCGCCCTTCTTGCCCTCGGCGCTCGCGAACTGGGCGAGGAAGTACTCGTAGACGCGGCCGAGCGTGTCCTTGGCCCGGTCGGCGGGGCTGCCGAGCGCGATGTCGGAGACGAGGTTGATGAGCTGGCCGAGTCGCTGCTTGTCGAGGCCGGGTCGGGCGTAGTCCTTGGGCAGGACGCCCTTGAGGCTTGGGTTGTCGCGCTCGATCGCGGTCATCGCGTCGTCCACGAGCGTGCCGATCGTGGGCTGCGGGGCGCTCGCTTTGAGGTGCTGCCAGCGGGCTTCGCGGGGCACCCAGAAGATGCTGGCGGCGCGGTACTCGTCGGCGTCCTCGGGGTCGGCGCCCGCGGCGCGGTCGGCCTCGAGCTCGGCGTGCTTCGCCTCGAAGGCGTCACTGATGTACTTGAGGAAGATGAGGCCCAGGACGACGTGCTTGTACTCGGCGGCGTCCATGTTGGCGCGAAGCGCGTCGGCCATCTGCCACAGCTGGGCTTCATAGCCGATGGCCGAATTGTTCCTAGCGTTTCTTCGCGCCACGCTTACCTACCTCACGATGCCGGTCGATGCTGTCAGCGGTAATCGCGCGGGCGGACGCTTCCGTAGAGCCAGCCGCATCTCCGTGTGGAACCGTACCTGTTGCCCGCTGCCTGGGAACGGGATCCGTGCATTGATCACAGGCAATCCCGCCTCGACCATCGCGGTGTACGTGCTATCAAAGACCGGTATCTTCACGATGATGATCCGTCGTGGCTTCAGCCTGCGGATCCTGGTCACGAGGCGCCCTGTATCGATGCGTAACGGGCCGTCCAGCGCATCGAGGCACGCGTCAATCAGGAAGACGCCACGGTCCCTGAACAGTCCAAGCAACTCCGCCTTGTTCTTGCGGGTCGGCTCGCGGCGTAGGATCGCGCGAGCGCACTCGCGGAACAGCGAGTCATGTGACTCCACGTCTGGCAAGTAGAAGTAACGCTCAAGCGTGCCTGGCGGTGCCTCGGCGACGAGCAGCAGGTCAATCTCCGCGGGCCGGAATCTCCGCGCCCACCGGTATCGACGGTCCCGAGCCCGAAGGCGAGCCACCTCGACTTTCGTCGCTCGGCGGCGTCCGCTGCGTGCCACTTCGAATGTTCCCATCACACGCGCACCGGGCACATCCTTGCGTAATCGCACCACTGGCACGGCTTCCCCGGCATCGCCGGGAACTCGCCCGAACGCATCCGGGCGACCCGGGCCAGGATCTCGTCGCGGGCGGTGTCCAGTTGCTCGTCCGTTCGGGTCGTGGAGAGCCGCAGGGCGGACTCCGTGAAGTAGAGCGTCACCCGTTCCGGCGTCCCGAGGCCCAACGCATCCCGGCAGGCGAGCGCGTAGATCGAGAGCTGGAGGCTGTCGTCGACGCCCTTCTGCGATGAGACGCGGCCCGTCTTGTAGTCGATGACCTCGATGCCGCCCGAGGGCAGGCGGTCGATCCGGTCGATCTGGCCAGTGATGACGACGGGGGCGGAGCCGTCGTCGGGCTCGAGGGTCAGCTCGAAGTCGAGCTCCTCGTGGAGTGCTTCGCTGAGGCTGCTGACCTCGCCGGTCCAGAAGTTGTCCAGCAGGGTCGCGACGCGCCGCTGGTAGCCCTCCTCCGTGGTCTTGTCGCCGAAGTCGGCCGGAGTCCACCTTGCCCGGAACGCGGACTCCAGGTCCTCGCGGGTTGGCGGCGGCTCGCCGCGCGCGGTCCGCTCGCGCCGGTCTTTCGTGAACGCCTCGAACGCCTCGTGGGCGGTGGTCCCGAACGCGAAGGCCGCGACCGGCTCCTCCCGCGGCGGCATCCGGTAGACGTACTTGAACGCGTACTGAAGCGAACACGTGTCGTACACGCTGAGCGACGAGTAGCTGTGGGTCCTCGGCAACGGCGCGACCTGGAGGAGGTTCGCGCCAGCCCCGGAGTCGAGCGCGATCGCGTGGAAGGTCAGCGGATCCAGCCCCTGGGCGCGCGCTTGATCGGCGGACGTGGCGGCGGATCGGGCGAGGGTCGTGAGCTCGGTCGCCAGGTCGTCGCGGGCGGCTGGCGCTTCGGGATCCGTGGCGCTCGTCGCCTCCATGAGTCCCACGAGCTCGCTGGCGCGCAGGCGGAGCGCAAGTCGGCGCTCGCGGGCTGACGGCAGGGGCATGACGCGCCGGACGGCGGCGACCTGTCGCTCGATGTCGCCGGCGGTTTCGGTGCCGTCAAGGTCGTCGGCTTCGATGCCGCCCGTCGCCGGTGCGCTCGCGGTTCGATCGACCTGGAGCACTTCCACCCCGGCCCCGTCCAGGATCTCGCCGACGAACCGGGACGCGCCCTTCTTGGCCGCGGCGCCGCCGTGCGTGGTCAGGATGAGCCGGTCCTGCGCCCGGGTCATCGCGACGTATAGCAGTCGACGCTCCTCGTCCGTGTGGATGTCGCCCGTCGGCACGGCCTCGCGCAGGAGCTCACGCGGGAAGAGGCCGTCGCCCTGCTCCTTCACGGGCCACTCCCCGTCGACCAGATTCGGGACGAAGACGATCGGGAACTCCAACCCCTTGGCCTGGTACAGCGTCATCAGGCGCACGCCCTCGACGTCCTCGGACAACTCGACGCTTGTGGGGAGCTCGCCGCCAGCCGCCTGGTACGCGTCCAGGTACGCGATGAACCCGGCCAGCGTCCCGTGTTGGTTGGCCGACTGCCAGTCCGCGGCGAAGCGCAGGAAGCTGGCGATGTTCGTGACAGTCCGCTTGGCTTCGAGCGTGTCGGCGGCGATCAGGTCCAGCACCTGGCCGGTCCGCTCCAGGTAGCGCTCCAGGATGGTGTGCGGGCCCTCGCGGAAGGTCAGCGGGTTCAGCTCATCCAGGGCACCGAGGAGCTGGCGCAGCTTGGCGCGCGTGCCGGCCGGTGCATCGACTTCGGCTGTCCTGGGTCCGTCCTCGCGTCGGGCCTGGACCTGGTCCACCTCCACCCGCCCGGACTCGACGATCGCCTTCGCGGTCTCCAGCAGGTGCGCCCGGTCGAACTTCGCATTCCGCGTCACCCGGAGGATCTCCAGCGCATCCAGGCGCCACGGGCCGGCGGTCATCATCCGGACGAGCGCGACATCGTCATGCGGGTCCGCGATGGCTCGAAGGGCTTGTTCCAGGTCCCGGATCTCCGGCGTCTCGAACAGGCTCAGGCCACCGACGACGGTGTACGGGATGTCTTCGTCGCGCAGCCGGGCCACGATCGCGTCGCGGTGCTTGTGCTTGCGGTACAGCACGGCGACGTCCGTCCAGCGGCCGCCGGTCCCCTCGCCGACCAGCGTCTTGATGGCATCGACGATGGCGATCGCCTCGTCCTCGGGGCCGGCGCAGGTGATGACCTGCACGGCCGCGCCGTCGGGGCGGTCCGTGATGAGGCGCTTGTCCGGCTCGAACCGGGTCTCGTTACAGGTGATGAGGCGGTTCGCGGCGGTCAGGACGTGGCCCACGGAGCGGAAGTTCTGCTCGATCCGCAGACGCGGGGGCGGGCCGGGCGGGCGTCCGTTGGGGTCGTGCGCGGGCGGCTTGGCGAAGCGCGTCTCGAACTCGGCGAAGGCGGCGAAGCTGGCGCCGCGGAATCGATAGATCGATTGGTCGTCGTCGCCGACGACCATGACGTTGTCCGGCCGGTCCGGCGTGCGACCAAGGAGCTCGATCAGCTCGATCTGGGCAACGTTGGCGTCCTGGAACTCGTCGACCAGGATGTAGCGGTAGCCGCGCTGCCAGTGGCGCAGGACGTTGGGGCGGGTCTTGAACAGCTTCGTGACGGCGGCGATCTGCTCCCCGAAGTCGAGCGCACCGCGGCGTGCGAGCTCCTCTTCATAGGCTCGATAGACGAGGGCGAGCTCGGTCAGACGCAGGACTTCGAGGGCGGCGCCGTCCATGACGTACGTGTCCGCGAGGGCATCGATGCGGGGGTGGTCCGTGGCGGCGAACTGGCTGCGACCGTCCGCGTGGCCGGTGCCCGCGATCGTTCGGCGGGCTTCGCGGTCGGCGGTCCGCTCCACCTCGTCCACTCGATACTCGCGCGTCTCGCCGCGATCCTCGGCGCGTTCGTTGGCGCGTTCGTTGGCGCGGACGCCGGCGTAGGCGCCACGGACCTTGCGCAGGGGGTCGAGATTCCCCTGGGCCGCGAGGCGGACGCCGGCGGCCTCGAAACTGCCGTAGCGCTCCTCGAAGACGCGCCGCTCCTCGGCCACGAAGGCATCGAAGTGGTCCGGGCTCACCAGCTCGTCCTTCGCCCGGTTGATGAACTGGACGAAGTTGCCGAGAGAGCGGTTCGAGCGGTAGTGGTAGATCAGCGGGAGCTGCGGGCCGATCTCCTTGAGCAGCAGGACCTGGGCGACGCCATCCAGGACGTCGGGGCGCGGCGGCAGGCCCGCATCGGCGGCGTTCTCGGTCAGGATCCTCTGGCAGAAGCTGTGGAAGTTGCTCACCGTCATGCGAGCGCGCGTCGCGGTCCCGACCGCCTGGTCCAGCCGATCCTGGAGCTCGCGGGCGGCCTTCACGTTGTAGGTCAGGACCAGGAGGTGCTCGGGGAGCAGCGGGTCACGGTTGTCCTCGGGGTCCGCGGCCGCGGGGAGCGCGGGGAGCGCGGGGAGCGCGGGGAGCGCGGCGCCCTTGGTCGCCAGCAGGTACTTCACGCGCTCCACGATGACCCGGGTCTTGCCGGTCCCCGCGCCCGCGATCACCACGGCTGGCCCGTCGCCGAACTCCACGATGCGTCGCTGCTCGGGCGTCAACTGGGCTGCCATCGCAGTCAGCATGCGATAACGCCCAGGTAAGCGCCGATGCCTATCGTCCCGCGGTGACGAGGTACGACTGGGATCCGGATAAGGCGGAGGCCAACCTGCGCAAACACGGCGTTACGTTCGATGAGGCCGTCGAGATGCTCGACGAGGATCGATCCGACGAGCGTCCGGACATTGAACATTCGCTGGGCGAGGTTCGCGTACGTACGATCGGGTACACACTCATGGGCAAGGTCATCGTCGTGATAACCTCGCAGAGCGGCCCAAGGCCGCGAATCATCTCCGCACGGCGCGCCACGAAGCGCGAATGCCATGAATACGCCGGTTGAAGATTGGGATCTCGAGATCCCCGAGATCGACTCCTCCAGCCCACGGCTGCCCAATCGGTACGCACGCAAGCCAGGCGAGAAGACTGAGATCCACATCGACGGCGCCGTCGGATATTCGCTTCGGCTGATCCCGTCGAACACGATTCTTGCCCGGTTCGATTCCACGCTGGAGGCCTGGCCGGTGATCATCGCGACCATCGAGGGTGGGCGGTCGCCTCGAACGCTCTCACTCGATTGGCAGGACGCGGGTGGGCGGACCGGGTCGATCTCGGCAGGCCCACGGCTCGAACGCTGGGCCCGGCACAACAACGGCGAGCCCAACCCGTACCCGGACCGCGCCGCCCTCCCGTCGCGCCGCGTCACCGAGGCCGCGAGAGTCGCGGGATGATGTTGAGGCGTTGGCATGAGTTCTTCGATCGCGTCCCCTGACACCAGGCCGCGCGCGGCGTCGGCCACGGTCGATTCCAGTCGGCTGCGCGTGACCCTCACCGACGGCCGGGACGTCGGGATCCCCACCTCGTGGTATCCATGGCTCGACAGCGCGACGCCTGAGCAACGATCCGACTTCGACATCATCGAGGACGGACTCGGGATCTGGTGGGAGCAGCTCGAGGACGGACTGTCCGTACCCGGACTGCTCGGTGTACCGCACGTCTGATAGTCTCTGGGTCGGCCTTGCAGGCCCGAATCATCTCCGCATGGCGCGCCACGAAGCGCGAGCGCCGTGAATACGAAGCACTCTGATCCTTTGATCGCCGTCGAACTCGATGACGACGTTCGGCCCGACACCAGCCAGCTCGATTGGAGCAAGGCCGTGATCGGCCGTCGAGCTCGCAAGCCCGGCGAGAAGACCGAGATCTTCATCGATGGTGCGGTCGGATATTCGCTTCGGCTGATTCCCTCCAACAAGGTGCTCGCCCGATTCGCGTCCACTCTGGAAGCATGGCCGGTCGTCATCGCGACGGTCGAAGGAGGCCGATCGCCACGGACCCTGTCTCTGGACTGGGTCGCTGCCGACGGTCGCACCGCGTCAATCTCGGCCGGCCGCAGACTCGAACGCTGGGCCCGGCACAACAACGGCGAGCCCAAACCATATTCGGATCGCGCCGTCCTCTCGTCGCGCCGCGTCGCCGAGAATTCCGGGGTCGCCTGACGATGTTGAGGTGATGGCATGAGTCCTTCGATCAAGGCACCCGATCGCCACCCGATGGCGACGTTGGCGGAGGTCCTGGAAGATCGCCTCCACGTGACGCTCGCCGATGGACGTGAGCTCTTCGTTCCGGTCGGATGGTTCCCGTGGCTCGCCGCAGCGTCGGACGTGGAGCGAGCCGACCTGGAGATCATCGAGGACGGCGAAGGCATTTGGTGGGAGTCGCTCGAGGACGGCATCTCGGTCCCGGGCCTGTTCGGCTTGCCACACCGCTGATCGGTCACAGCAGAGACTGCCGGGCCAACTCCTCGACGATCGAGGGAACCACCCCCGCCAGATAAGCCCGAGTGAAGTGCACCTTGCGATGATGGCGCCCCGTGGTCGCGAACCGAGACCTGCTTCTGAGGCGATGGCATGAGCACTTTGATCAGCGCTCCTGATATTCGGCCACGGGCCACCTCGGCGGCGATCGACGCAGACCGGCTTCGCGTGGCGCTCGCAGACGGCCGCGAGCTGAGCGTTCCGCTCGCATGGTTTCGCTGGCTCGACGGCGCGACAGACGAGCAGCGATCCGATCTCGAGATCATCGAATTCGGCCTCGGCATCTGGTGGGAAGGCCTGGACGAGGGCGTCTCCGTTCCGTGGCTCCTCGGGTTGCCACACCACTGATCGTGGGCGGTCACGCCAAGACCTCGCGGGCTGGCCAATCCAAGACCGCCGTCGCGTAGGAGGCAGCCGACGATCGTGCCGGTCCGGCCGAGGCAGACGAGGCCGAGGCAGACGAGCTTGATGCATCCGACAGTCATCACCGACGGGAGGTCGGTCACGCACGCCTCGTCGAGCCTTGACAGCTTCCTACCAGTCATCCTACCATCCGTCCTACCATGAGTGAACACTGGTCGTACTCATCCAAGGCATTCGCAGAGCTGATCGCCCCGTACGGCGCGGACGAGACGAACGCACCCCACAAGAAGCTGTCCATCAGCCTGCCGAGCGACGTCGTGGAGCTCGTTCGCGAAGCGGCGGCCCAGACCGGGCTCAGTGTGAGCGCGACGATCGGCGCCTCACTGCGGCGGACGCTCCAGGACTCGGACCAGGCTCGATTGGATGCGGCCATCGAAGCCCAGAACGAAGAAAACCTCGCATGGGCGATGGCGTATCTGCCGATCGCGGCCAAACTCTGGTCGGAGCTCGAGTGGTAGGCATCAGCCATGGGGCGGCGATCGTCGGACCGTCTCGCGGGGACATCCATATCGTGGATTTCCCGGACGTCGGCGGTCATGTCATCCGGGGTCCGCACCCGGGGGTCGTCGTCCAGACGGATCTGATGCGCCGCTCGTCCACGGTCGTGGTCGTCCCGCTGACGAGTGCCGCCAAGGCCGCCGAGTTCAGGCCGGCGTTCCTGGTCCAGATCGGCACTGACGAATCTGGGTTGCCGCGCGACGGTTGGGCCAAGTGCGACCAGCCGATGACGCTCCCGACGTTCCTGCTCGGACCGAAAGCCGGTCGCCTGAACCCCGAGGCCATCGCTCGCGTTGATGCCTCGCTCCGGTTCGTCCTGGGACTCTGAACGGGCGGCACTCCCCGGCCGACCGAGGCGCTCCAGCACGGCCCCTTTCGATAGGTCGACGTTGAGCGGCGCACGCTCAGTCATCCATGACCCCCGCGGACATCGCCTGGGCCGGCGATGCTGGGGCCATCGTAGCGAGCGCGGTTCTCATCGTGGGCTCGGCCTCCCGCCTGCCTGCCGGAGGTCCCGGTCGACCTCCGTTCCGTGCCGGTACCGTGGCGCGGCTTCGTGTCAGCTGTCTGTCACGGCCCGTGGCCCTCCTCACCATCCCCCGGTACCCTTCCGTTGTGAAGCTCGGCCTCCAGATCAACTCGTTCACGTGGCCCGGCGGCCCCGAACAGATCGGCCCGACCCTGGCTCGGATCGTCCGCCAGGCGGACGACGTCGGCTTCGATTCGATTTGGGTGATGGACCATTTCTTCCAGATCCGGAGCGTCGGCAAGACAGAGGAGCCGATGCTCGAGGGCTGGACCACCCTCGGCTACATCGCCGCCAACACCACCCGCGCGCGCCTCGGCCTGATGGTCGGCGGCGTCCACTACCGCAACCCGGGTCTCTGGGTCAAGGCCGCCACCACGCTTGATGTCCTGTCGGGCGGCCGAGCCTGGCTCGGCATCGGTGCCGCCTGGAATGAGGAAGAGTCGAGAGCCCTCGGCTTCCCGTTCCCGCCGCTCGGCGAACGCTTCGAGATGCTCGAGGAGACGCTCCAGATCGCTCACCAGATGTGGGAGGGCGAGCTCGGCACCGAGGCCGAGTTCCACGGCCGCCAGTTCCACGCGACCCGCCTCCTCAACTCCCCGCAGTCGCTGTCACGCCCCAGGGTCCCGATCATGCTCGGTGGCGGCGGAGAGAAGAAGACGCTCCGACTCGTCGCCCAGTACGCCGACGCGTGCAACGTATTCGGCACTCCGGAGGCCATCGCCCGCAAGTACGCGATCCTGGCCGAGCACTGCGCCGCCATCGGTCGCGACCCCGACGAGATCGAGCGCTCCACCCTCCAGCACATCCGGATCTCGGCGGGCGGCGGCGGCGGCCAGACCGGCGCCGAGATCGTGGATCGGTTCGGTGAGCTCGCCGATGCCGGCGCACAGCACGTGATCGTCTCGCTGCGCGACCTCGTGGATCCGTCCAGACTGGACCTCGTGGGCCGGGACGTCATCCCGCACCTTCGGTCGTTGTAGGACCGCACCCGCGTTCGTTCTAGGCCTGCACCTGGTTCGTTCTAGGCCTGCACCTGATACCCCCAGGGAGTATCTAAACCATGGTACGATCAGCGTCATGACTGACAAGGACCCCAACGGCCAGCGGGCGCTCAATCCGTTCGGCGGCTTCGGCATCACCATCATCGACGACGGCGGCGCGAAGTCGGCCGCGATGCCCGCAGCGGCCGGGACCGCGACGGCGGCCGGGACCGCCAGCGGCGGCACTTCCACTCCGCGGACCGATGGCGGCCAGGTCGACGCCAAGGTCGTCATCATCGGCTCCGGTCCGGCCGGCCTGACCGCAGCGATCTACGCAGCCCGCGCGAATCTTGAACCGGTCGTGCTGGCCGGCTCCACGCCCGGCGGCCAGCTGATGCTGACGAGCGACGTCGAGAACTACCCGGGCTTCGCGGACGGCATCCAGGGTCCGGACCTGATGGCCGCCATGCGCGCCCAGGCGGAGCGCTTCGGCTCTCGGCTCTTCGATGTCGACATCGATCGCGTCGACTTCTCGTCACGCCCCTTCCGGATCTGGGCGCGCGGCACGGAATACCGGGCGGAGTCGGTCATCATCGCGACGGGCGCCTCGGCGCTCTGGCTGGGCCTAGATAGTGAGACCCGGCTGCGCGGGCGCGGCGTGTCGTCCTGCGCGACGTGCGATGGCTTCTTCTTCCGTGACCGCGAGATCGCCGTCATCGGTGGTGGCGACACCGCCTTCGAGGAGGCGACCTTCCTGACCCGCTTCGCGACGAAGGTCCACCTGCTCCACCGACGCGACACGTTCAAGGCCTCGAAGATCATGGTCGAGCGGGCGAGCGCACATCCCAAGATCGAGATCCACACGAACACCGCGGTGGAGGAGGTCCTGGGCGACGCCAAGGTGAACGGGCTGCGGTTGTCCGACACCGGCTCCGGCGCCGAGCGCACCCTCCCGGTCGACGGCGTGTTCATCGCCATCGGCTACCGCCCGAACACGGAGGCCTTCCGCGACTGGCTCGATGTCGACGCGAAGGGGTACCTCGTGGTCCACGACGAGACCGGCTCCAAGATCGAGGGCGTGTTCATCGCCGGCGACGTCCATGACCACCGCTACCGCCAGGCCGTCACCGCCGCCGGCGACGGCTGCAAGGCCGCCATCGACGCCGAACGCTGGCTCGAGGCGCAGGGCGTCGTCGAGGCGGCCAGCGCCACGGCGGCCAGCGCCACGGCGGCCAGCGCCACGGCGGCCAGCGCCACGGCGGCCAGCGCCACGACCGGGTAGAGCGTGACCGACGCCGGGCGCTTCGCCCTGTTGCCCAGACTGGGCATCGAACCGACCGTCCAGGCGGTCGTCCACGACGCGCTGGATGCTGCGATCGGTGCGGCGGAGATGCGCTCGCCGGGGAGTGTGACCGTCCTGGATGCCGGCTGTGGCCGTGTCTCCGCCCTGCGCGGGTTCCGAGGCCGGATCGCGCGTCTCGTCGGGGTCGATATCCATGCACCTGCCGCGCCGCTCCCCCACCTCGACGAGTTCGAGATCGTGGACCTGTGCGGAACCGCCAACGGCTTCCCGGACGCCTCCTTCGACGTTGTCCTGTCCAGCTTCACGCTGGAGCACTTCGTCGATCCGCCGGCGGCCCTCCGCAACCTGCATCGCTGGCTGCGGCCGGGCGGGACGCTCGTCGCGACGACGGTCAATCGTCGGCATCCGTTCGTGGCCGCCTACCTCCGCATGCCCCCCGGCCAGCGCCACGCGCTCCAGCCACTTGTCAAGGCTAGCACCGCCGATGCCCACCCGATCGTCGGGGTCTGCAACGACCCGGCAACGATCCGGCGCGACCTTGCGGACGCCGGCTTCACGGACATCCAGCTCCGAACCGTGGGTCACCTGGCCCGGGCCTGGGGTCGTCATCTGCCGACATTCGCGCTCGGCCTCGTCGGCGACCTGTTGACCAGCGCCGCGCCCTCCCGCCGCTCGACGATCATCGCCGTGGCGCGGGTCTAGCGATCCAGCCCAAGGCTGGGTATCCCGTCGCGTCCCGGGGGCATGAACCGTCTCGTCCAGACGGGTAGCGGATCCGTTTCACCCAGGCCGCCCAGTGCGTCCGCGAGTCGCGCGAAGCGAGACCATCGGAGGCCTCTTAGCCGACCCGTCTCCAACCGGCTGATGACCGATTGGTCCACTCCGCTCAGGGCCTCAAGCTGCCGTTGCGAGATTCCCACGAATTCGCGCCGTCTGCGGACCAGACGCCCGATCGCCTCGAAACCCCGAGCCGTCCGAACATCCACGTCCGCCATATCGAACGATCGCCACGCCATCCACCCACGATGACAGGCGGCCCTTATCTCGCCCTCAATCGTCGAGGCGGCCATCCCACGGCTGCCTTCCGGCTCACGGCTGGCCTGGGCCGGCGTCGTTTGCCCTCGACACCTGTGGCCGCCTCTGGGCGTTCCGAGGACAGGTCCTCGCGTTGATGCATGTCGGATGCATCAACGCGTCGATGCGACCGGCGAGGCCCGACCTCGCCGCAGGTGCCTCGCCGCAGGTGCCTCGCCGCAGGTGCCTCGCCGCAGGTGCCTCGCCGCGTTTCGCCCCGACACGCCCGCACGGCCGACCCCGGCACCCGCCTTGATGGTCCGGCTTGATGCATCCGACATGCATCACCGGCCCGCATGACGCCCCGACACGCCCGCACGGCCGACCCCGGCACCCGCCTTGATGGTCCGGCTTGATGCATCCGACATGCATCACCGGCCCGCATGACGCATCCAAGTGGCGTCAGGTGGGGCCCTCCCTGCGGTTCCCGCCCCGGAAGGCGTTAGGTGATAGCGTCCGCTCGATGAGTTCCGGCAACGGTCAGACGCCGCCTTTGCGTGCCGCCACGCATACCGGCCTTGTCGGCACCCTGCTGCCCAGGCTGGGCATCGAACCGTCAGTGATCGACACATGACCGGCGCCCGGCGAGCGGCCGGCGGCGGGAGTGGCGGGGGTCGCAGTGGCGGCGGGGGCGGGGGCGGCCCGTTCGCGATGCCGCCAGCCGACTTCACGCCCGTCCCGAAGGAGCGTCGCGGGCGCACCGCGCGGCGGATCGTCGGGTTCTTCGGTCCCTACAAGCTGCGGGTCGTCATCGTCCTGATCGCCATCCTGGCGACGAGCCTCATCGGCCTCGTCAACCCGCTGCTGCTGGGACTCCTGCTCGACCAGG
>JBCLDE010000056.1:0-14364 GCA_038915165.1 Candidatus Limnocylindrales bacterium | reverse complement strand
TCAGTAGCGGTAGAGCGACGCGACGAACGGCGTCCGATTGAACATGAGGAGGGCGAGCCAGGCAAGCCCCATCCAGATCGCCGACGCCGACCAGCGGAGCACCGCGCGGCTGCTACCCGATGCACCGCAGTCGCGAGCAGCCGAGCGGACCAGGCTGTCCCCAGAGAATGGTGAACCGCCGTATGGCCTCGTAGCCATCGACCGGCAATCCCATGTAGTGCTCGCACGCGGGCTTGCTGAGGACCTCCTCGCAGTGCTCGTGCACCGCGACGCTGAACAGGCGCAGGAACTCCTCCTCATCGTGGCGGTGAAAGGCGCGTCTCCGGTACAGCGGGTATTCGATGAAGTCGTAGTCGTACTCGGCCTGGGCGTGCTGGCCGCGACTCGACGGTTCCCACGTTTCCACTAACTTGATCATCGCGGGCTTCGGCGTCGCGTCCCCGGGAAGTAGGGCGGAGAAGGCAAACCCGTACGATCCGTCGTCGTAGGGGTCGAGCGTCGGCTGAGGAAACTCGGCCCCGTAGTTCCAGAGGATCGCCGCCAGGTTGCCGAGGTAGCTCCGTAGTTCAGGAAGCGTCGCCACCTACGCGCGCCGAACCGCCGCAACGCCGACCACGACGGGCCTGGACTCACCCTCGCCGATCCTGGGACGAGGACGAGGGCGACCCATGGGTGCAGGCTGTGCCCTCCGCAATCGGCCGGCCTTGTACAGCTCAAAGCTCGCTACGGGGATCCGATAGATCCGCTCCGAGACGGCAATGGCCGGAATCTTCCGAGCATGGATCATCCGCAGCACTGTGCTGGTGCTGACGCTCAGCTCAAGCGCGATGTCGGCTGGTGTCAGAAACTGCTTCGTCTGCATCCTATACTCTCCGTGACGTGTGGGACACGATAGCGCAAGTGCCGCAGATATCAAGCCTTGCAGTGTGGCTCACCGTCGAGCCGGACCGAGGTGCGGAACGAGGTGCGGAACGAACGATCCGTGCGCGCCGACCGGCGGTCTGGCAACCGAGACGTGGGCGAAGGTGATCGAGGTCGCCAAACTCGTCGATGAACTTCCGCCCGAGGTTCGCGGCGGCATCAGGCCGCTGGCATCGGGCCCGTCGCGCCGAGCCATGTTGTCAATCGTCGTAACCCGACGTTTGCGATGTTTCCAACCCGCCGTTTCCGAGGCTTGAGACCGAGAGATTCGACACAGGGCGCGGCTGGCATGACAACCAAGGCTGGATGGGATCGGGCGACATGGCCATCGTGTTGCGTTCTGGGCCGATCTGAGTGAGTCATGCGGGCACCAACTCGCATGAGGTGCCCCTATCCAAGCCACGACTCCCCTGCCCGCCCTCTCATCAGGCGACCCGTCCGCCCGGGTTGAAGGCGCTCTATGCCTTCCTCGTCGAGAAGGGCAACCGCTCCGGCTCCCGACCTACCGTCGAGAGCTACAGCCGGATGCTCTGGCCGTTCTTCGCCGGTCGAGGAGGAACTGAGCCGGATCGTGGTCCAGCGCGTCGTCGTGCGCGACCGGCGGCTGGAAGCGATCGAGGGGACGCCCGCGGCGAGGGGACGCCGGCGGCGAGGCGGACGCCGGCGGCGAGGCCCTTCTTCGAAAAACAGCGGGAGTGCCCCCAAGGGGCCTTGGGGACCCGCCCGCTGTCTGAGGACGACAGCTTGGTCTGGTACGTGGCGTGAGGACGGCGGGAGTTCCCGTGAGTTCCGCAGACCAACCTCCGCGGACGTCTGCCAGGACGCGCCTTCTGCGCCCGGACCTCTTCACCGATGACGCGACCGGCACCCTGGCCCCGGCGACGCTACTCGCCTATCTCGGCCTAGCGACGCGAGCAGACGACGCTGGCTTCCTCGTGTGGCGCCCGGCGGCGCTCGCCGCGGCCGTGATGCCCTACGCCAATCCAGGCCGGCGGCAGCGGGACCTCGAGCGGATCGCCCGCGAACTCGCCGCGGCCGGGCTGCTGGAGATCCTCGACTGCGGCTGCGCCGAGCTTCCGCGGATGGTCCGTGATCTCGCGGTCAAGGGCGGGAGTAACTCGTTCGCGGTCCGCGATTGGCATTCGCTCCACGTTTCGACGGACATGTCCGTACACGTCCGGATTGATCCGTCGGAATCCGTCTCGGATTCGGGGTCTGGATCGTCGTCGGGTTCGGCTGATGGGTCGTTCTCTGGTCCGGCGTCGGGAGATGGGTCGGGGTCGGGCAACGGGCGCGCGCGAGGCTGGACCGACGAGCGCTGGCTCGATGAGCTGCACCGGGTCGGGATGCCGATCGATCGGGACCTTGACAAGACCTGGTCGCCGTGGCTGGCGTCGCTGAGGCGCCGCCACGACGACCAAACGATCTTCGACGAGGTGGTTCGCGTTGCCGGTAGCGGTGAGACGCGCCCGAAGCTCGTCCAGGACCTCGTCCGGGTCGCCCTTGAGCGGCCGCCCGGGAGCCCGGCGTGACCCGCCAGCTCCATCGGCTGTCACAGCTTCCGCCCCGAAAACTCATCGAGGCCCTAGACGCGCGCAGGCCCTTCTCGGCCCACGCGTGGTTGTTCGGGCACGATCAACTGAGGTACGAACCGTCATGACGTCACCCACGAGCCACGCTCCGCTCGCCGTCGAAGAGGTCCCGATCGACCTCCTTCGTCCCGACCCCGCTAACCCGCGCCGGATCGGCGAGGACGAACTCGACGCCCTCGAGCGCAGCCTCCGTCAGTTCGGCTTCGTTCAGCCGGTCCTCGCGCGCCGGGAAGACCAGACCGTGATCGGCGGTCACCAGCGTCTCGTCGCCGCCCGCCGTGTCGGTTTCACGAGCGTGCCGGTGACTTGGCTCGACATCAGCGCGGAACAGGCGCGGCTCCTGGGCCTGGCGCTCAACAAGATCTCGGGATCCTGGGACGACGCGCTCCTGGCGCGTCTGCTCGCCGATCTCGCGGCGACGCCTGAGCTTGACCTCACCCTCTCGGGCTTCGGCGAGGACGAGGTGAAGGACCTGCTGCGCTCGCTGGAGACCCGCGAGAAGCGCGAGCGTTCCGAGGCCTTCGACCTCGACGAAGCGCTGGCGGAGGCGCGACGGGCACCCCGCACGAAGCCCGGCGACCTGTGGGCGCTCGGGGACCATCGCCTCCTCTGTGGGGATGCGACGAGCGCCGCTGACGTGGCTCGCCTCCTCGACGGTGCGCAGCCGAAGCTCTTGACGACCGATCCCCCCTATGGCGTCAGCCTCGATGGCAGCTGGCGCGACGGCGTGTACAACGCGCTTGGCCCCGCCGCGAAGACGTATATGCGGATCGATGGCCAGCCCGACGCTGTCGACGCCACCCGGGCCAGCGGTGGCGCCCACGGGCGCACCCGCGGCCACCGCAACACGACGCTCTCGGGCGATACCCGGGTCGACTGGTCCGAGGCGTTCGCCCTCGTGCCCTCCCTCGCGGTCGGCTACGTCTGGCATGCCGGGGTGCACGCCGCCGAGGTCGCCCAGGGCCTCGTCCGGATCGGCTTCGAGATCGTGGCCCAGGTCATCTGGGACAAGGGTCTGTTCGCGATGGGCCGCTCCTGGTACCACTGGAGCCACGAGCCCTGCTGGGTGGTCCGCAAGGCCGGTGCCAAGGTCCCCTTCCGGGGATCGCGCGACCAGGCGACGATCTGGCGGGTCCCCTCCCCCAAGATGATCATGGGCGGCTCCACCGAGGCGAAGCAGGACCACCCGACCCAGAAACCGCTCGTCCTCTTCGAGACCCCGATCCGGAACCACCTGAAGGTGGGCGACGCCGTCTACGACCCGTTCCTGGGGTCAGGGACGGCGCTCATCGCGGCGGAGCGGACGGGCACCCGCTGCTACGCGCTGGAGATCGACCCGATCTACGTCGAGGTGGCCCTCCGACGCTGGGAGCGGTTCAGCGGGCACGACGCGGTGCAGCTCGATGGCTGAGCGGACGGCCCCCCTCGAGCCAGACCCGGGCGCCTGGGCGGACACGACCCGCACCAGCGACCTTGCCCTCCTTGTCCTCCGCAGCCGGCGGCGCGACCCGTGCGCGGAGCGGGTTGCCATCGAGCTCGACCGGCGCCGAAGCCCGGCCGAGCTCGCCGCCATCTCCGAGAGCCAGGCCGAGACGCTGAAAGGCGTCATCGAAGCCGTCCTCGACGGGATCGGCCTCACCCCCGAGCAGCGCGAGCGGGCCGTCGAGATCGCCGTGGTCGAGCTGCGCCGCGCTGGCGGCGAGGAAGCGGGATGAGCAAGTTGGGGCTCTTCACCGACCGACACGATGGCCCGATCGTGCTCGATTACCAACCCCTCGTCGATTACCAGAGCTAATCGAATGGTAATGCGCCGTCGCTGCCGAGCCGAGAAGCCCGATGGCCAGCCGTGTCAGATGGCACCCCAGCGCGACGGGGTGTATTGCTTCGCCCATGACCCCGAGCGAGCCAGCGAGGCGGCCGAAGCACGCCGACTTGGCGGCCTCCGTCGACGCCGGGAAGGGACGATTGCGGTGGCCTACGACCTGCCCGGTCTCGACTCGGTGGCCGGCATCCGGCGGCTCCTGGATGTCGTGGTCACCGACGGGATCGGCCTGGAGAATGGGATCGCCAGGCTCCGGGTCCTGATTGCCGCGTCATCGGCGGCGACCAGCCTCCTGAAGGTTGGCGAGCTCGAGGCACGGGTCGAGGCGCTCGAACGGGCGCAGGTGGACGCCGGCGATCCGATTGACCTCGGAAACGGCCTGCTGGACGGGGAGAGCCTGTGACGCTCGACCGTCGACTCGCCAAACTCGAGGCGTCGCTCAGCCCGACCGAGGCCGTCCTCGCCTGGCTGGCCGAGGCCCACGAGTTCCCCACCCTGCCGGAGTACGTGGCCTCGCTCCTCGACGTACCGAAGGGCGACTGGCCGCTCTATCGGATCGGGCACCAGGTCGAGGCGTCGACCCGGGCCGCCCTCAAGGACCGGCCGAAGGACGTCGTCTGGGCGTCGGTCCGCTCCCGGGTCGCCGACGCCTTCTTCCGGTTCGAGCTCGTCCTGCGGATCAACCTCGCCGCTGAGGAACTCGTCCGGTTCGAGGGTCTGCGCTGGGCGCTCTGCCGCCAGTGGTCCCGGGCCCTGTCGCTCGAAGCGGAGCTGGCCGAGCTGCGCCACGACCCGGGCACCGGGCGCAGGCGGGAAGGGCGGCGCCGGCGGGGTGGCGACCCGTATCGCTCGACCCTTGCCCTGTCTCTGCTGACCCTCTACACCGAGGAGGCGGCGCGGGCCAAGATCGCGGCGACGAAGCTCGCTGGACGGTCGGTCCTCTTCCCGGGCCTGGTCACCGAATGGGACGACCTCCGCGGCCGATTGGAGTCGCTCGCCGAGTTCGCCGACAAGCTGGACTGCCTCCGCGGCCGAGAGCCCGTCAAGGTCCATGTCCTTCGCGCGCGGGCGAGCGAGCGCGTTGGCGCGCGGGTCAGTGAGTTGTACGACATCGCCCAGGCCGAGACGCTCGTGCTGTTCGGCCAGTCCGAGCGCGCGGTGCGGCTCGTGGAGCGCCGGCTCCGACCGCCGGCTGGGGCGGCTGGGGAAGATCGCCTCAATGATCCGCAGGCCGCGACACCATGAGCGCATCGTCGTTGGGCCGACCCTAGGGAAGTGCCGGGGCGCTTGATAGGCAGCGAGAAGCCGACCGCCTTAGCTGGCCGATCCGGCGCGTCGCCCACGCGTCTGGTCTCGGGCCTCGGTTATGGTCGAGCAGGTCAGCAGCAGGTCGAGATCGGCCGTGATGGGGGCTGCCCGGAAGATGCCCGAGCCAGTGCGGACCTCGTGGTTGGGCCGAAATGGCGGTCCGAGCCGAAGCACGAAGGCCGGTTCGTCCCAGCGCAGATTGGGGGCACCGGGGAAGAGGCCGAGCGGCGAGTCAACGACCTCGTAGCTATCCACATGGTGGATGGACTGCAGCTTGCCATCGTAGCGAAAGCCCAGGTAGTTGGGCACGATCTTCGGGTAGTTCCCGCCCGTCGTCGGGTAGTGGTAGACGCGGTGGACCTCGACCTCGGCAACCGGGCTGACGTCCCAGCCATCCCATGGCGCACGGCGGAGCGACACGACGTGGACCGAGTTTGAGTTGGTATCCCGCATGTCGGCCACTCCTCGCAGATAGGTGACGAACTCCTCGACGAGGCTCCGCTCCACCGGCCCGCCGGCTCGCGCTGCCGCGCGCACGAGCGCAACGAGATCAGACCAGCCGAGGACGACTTTGTCAACCTCGTCCGGCGGCCGCCACCCGGCGAGACGGCCGCGGACCACCATGGAGACGCCGTTCTGCGTCAGGACCACGAACACCTGGACCGGCGAGCCGAACGCGGAGAACCGTTGCTCGTAGCGGCCGAGTTGGGCAGCGGACGGGAGCGCCCAGCCACGTTTGGCCTCCACAATGGCGTGGGACCCGGGAGCGCGCAGCTCGACGTCTGTGAACCCGCCGTCAGCCGCCTCGTGGCGTTGCAGCTCCACCATCACCGGCTCCGCGACAGACGTTCCTGGCGCGATCCCATTCATTAAAAGGGGGGTATCCACGTGAGTGCAGTCGCATGGCCGCGTGAGCTTCCCGCGCCGTGGTCGCGACTACCCGGGCTCGTATGCCGAGCTGCGGGCCTGGTTCCCCGATGATGCGGCCTGCCTCGACTACCTCGACTGGCTCCGCTGGCGCGGTGGTTTCGTCTGCCCGCACTGCGGCGACCAACGCTCCTGGCGGCTGGCCGACGGGCGGCGCTCGTGCGCCGGCTGCGCCCGCCGGGTCTCGCCGACGGCCGGCACGGTCTTCCACCGGACCCGCACGCCGCTGACCGTCTGGTTTGCCGCCGCCTGGCACATCACGAGCCAGAAGAACGGGGCCTCCGCGCTCGGGCTCAAGCGGGTCCTCGGCATCGGCTCCTACCAGACCGCGTGGGCGATGCTGCATCGCTACCGGAGCGCGATGATCCGCCCCGGGCGCGACCGGCTGCGCGGCACGGTCGAGGTGGACGAGAGCGCGTTCGGAGGCCCGCGCCCCGGCAAGCGCGGGCGCGGCGCGGCCGGCAAGACCCTCGTCGGGATCGCCATCGAGTGCCATGCACCGCGCGGCTTCGGGCGCTGTCGCCTGACCGTCATCCCGACCGCGAGTGCGAAGGCCCTTCGCTCGTTCCTCCTGACGAACGTCGAGCCGGGCTCGACGGTGATCACCGACGGGCTCACGTCCTACCCCGCGGCGGTCCTTGCCGACTACACGCACGAGCCCGTCAACGTCACCGCCTCTGGGCTGCCCGCGCACATCTCGTTGCCGGGCGTCCATCGCGTCGCCTCGCTCGCCAAGCGCTGGCTCCTGGGCACACACCAGGGCGCGATCGAGGCCGACCACCTGCAGGCGTATCTCGACGAGTTCGCCTTCCGCTTCAACCGCCGCAAGGCCGAGGCGCGGGGGATGCTCTTCTACCGACTCCTCGAGCAGGCGGTCGCCAGCGATCCGCTGCCCTATACCCAGATCGTCGTCAGCGGACGGCCGAAGCGGACGAGGCCGATGGCGCCCACGTCGCGTCGGGTACCCGCCAGTCTCACGCTCGAGGCACCCGCCCGGCCCTGGCGCACGGCTTCCGTCTGATCGTCCGAGGCAACTGCACTCACGTGGATACCCCCTTTTGGGTAAAGGCCGCCAAGCGCCAGATAGGTAGTTCTGGTTCACGTCAGGAAGCGTCGGCTACGCCGAGTGACGGGGGTCAAGGTTCACCTTTCGCGCGTGTCGGGCTCAGTTTTCCGACCGGCTTATTACCGGAAGGAGGACGGGGTTCGCTGAGGGCTTGGGACCTAGTCCCGAGCCCTCTCGTGGGCGAACGCGTGGCGCCCCACACGATTCCACCTTGCCATCGGGGTCAACGAGACGTAACATCCACCCGAGCGCGTGGGCCTTCACCCGAGCGCGTGGGCCTTGTCGCCGGGAAACGGCGCCGAAGCCAACCGAATTCCGCTTTGGGACGAGCAGACACCATGGTCGAGCCCGCGATCCGGTTCCAGGCGTGCCACCTCAGGGCCGTGTCACCGCGGCCCGTCCCATGACCGACGCGATCCTCTCGATCGGGCTGGCCGCGGGCGTCGCCGTCCCAGGCAACCCGCCGCCTCCGCCGTCGTCCCCGTTCGAGTGCGTCTACGTTCGCGCGCTTGGCAATGACGATACGGGGCAGCCGCTGCCGGCGATCCGTGACGTCGCCAGAGGCGCGCTTGATGCCTCGCTTGGGGGCTCGATCACCCTGTCCGATCCGGTGCCCGGCTCGATGGCGGAGATCCGGTTCCTGTCGGCAACCGGCGCAATCAAAGACCTCTCGACCATCCAGGTGCCCGCAGGTGCCGGAGCCGCGTTTCAGGTGGACCTCACCGCCGCGCAGGTCGCGGCGATCGCCGCGCCTAGCCCTCAACCGCCCGCGCTGCCGACGTACGTCCGCCGCGACGCTCGCCAGGTGCCGATCGACGGCGGAGCCGTCAACTTCGCGGCGCTGAGCCTCACAGTCGCCCCGATCACGGTGGCTGGGTCGGGGTGGACGCAGCTCGGTCTCGACAAGCTGTTCAACATTGCGGCGCCGGCAACCGCCGCCCAGCCGGCGTCCGGCCCGTTACCGGCTTCCCTTGCCGGTCTGCCCTGGAACCCGCTTCATCTCGCGGTCGATGGGCAGTTCACGGCGTATTTCGAAAGGGGCATCGGTGATGCCTGGCTCTGGTGGGTCACGGGGTTGGCGGGCGCCCTTGGCGTCGTGCTCGACGATTTGACCAGGGAGTCGGTTGGCCTGATTCCCATCCCGCTCCCGCCGATGCAGCCCGCAGGTGCCTCCGGAGGCCCACCGGATCTCAGCGCTCGGATTACCCCGATCGACGCCACGGAGCGCGAGATCGCCGACAACCCGGGCATCTACACGGAGGATCCGGGTGCGTTCTGCAAGCCCTTCAGCAACCCGGAGCGCGTCCTCGGCGAGCGGTCCTTCAACGTCATCTACCGCGCCGAGCAGCCGGTGGTCAGTCCGGAGGCCTCGGTTCGAACGGTGACCGGCCCGCTGCTCGACTTCGAGCTGCCGGCCACCATTCGAGACGCCATCCTCCGTGGCGAGGACACACCTCGGCCCGCGATCTGGAGTCGAGTCGCCACGGCGCTTCGCGGCGGAGCGGCGACCACGGTCGCGACCGCGATCCGGTCTCCCGTGCTCGACGCCTTCGTAACCCGCGACATCCTGCCGGCGGGCCTGATCGAGGAGGTCCAGCGCGCCGACCGCGGGCGCCGCATCGTCGACGCCCAGCACCCCGTGCAATGGGACTCTGACGCGAGTCGCTACCAGGCGGTCACGGTCGCTCGCGGGCACATCCTGGAGTTCCGCTTGCGCTGGCGCTCGAACGGCTACTCGTTGGGGACCGTCGCGAAGACGCTGACCCTCGCCGCTCGCCAAGTGAAGCGCATCCAGAAGATCGAGTGGCGGCGACTCGAGCGCGCGCGGCGCGAGGAGCGCACCGAGCTCGTCGATCGCGTCGCCGATGCCGTGACCCGCGATCGCCAGTACGACGACGGCGTCGAGGCGACCCTCTCCGAGTGGGCGCGTGGCGAATCGGAGTCGAGCAGCGCGGCTGGTGCCGGCGGCTTCGGCTTCGCGACCGCCGGCTTCGTCATCGGCGGCGGAGGCGGCGGCAGCAATGCCAGCTCCTCGTCCTCACAGGAGGGGGGCCGTCGAACCACGGCCAGCGAGGAACAGCGCCTTCGCGACACGATCCGGCGGTATGGCGATTCGCTCCGACGTCTCGATAGCGTGGTCGTCAACGAAGTCACCCAGGAGGAGACGGTCATCGGCACGTCGGAGGTCGTTCGCAACCCGAACTTCGGCCACGCCCTGACCGTCATCTACTACCAGATCCTCCGCCACCTCAAGGTCGAGACGGCGTTCGCGGGCGTGCGCGAGTGCCTCTTCGTGCCGTTCGCGCTCAAGCCGTTCACGATGGTGCGAGCCTTCCGCTGGCGAGACCTGCTGCGGCGCGGCCTGCTCGATCGGCGGTTCGAGCAGGCCCTCCGGTACCTGAAGGACGTCGAGACCGGGTTCGCCGGCTCGGACATTCCGCGAGGGCGGCGCTCGGATCAACGGATCCGTCATATGTCGGGCTCGCTCTACCTGACCATGGCGGTTGCCAGGCCCAGGGACACGAGCGACGGCGCCTTCGACGCCCTCGCCTGGGCGGTCCTGAACCCCTTCTTGCGCATGCCGGCGACCGGCATCTTTGCCCAGCTCCGTGAGCTCGCCGAGGCACGCCGCGATCGGCAGTTCCAGGAGGAGCACGCACCGGGTATTGCCGCCGCCTGGGTCAACACGATGCGGGTCTCTGGCGGCGGGATGCTCCTCAACGCTGACCTGACGCTTGCCAGCCGCTATCAATTCAACGGCAGCGTCCGGGTGGACTTCTCGGCATCGGTCGGCAGCGTCCTGACGCGGGAGATGCTCGCGTCGATCCGGGTCTTCGCGACCCGCGACCTACCGCCCAACTCGGTCGCGAATCTCACCCGCGTGACCGTGACCTACCAGACCGACCAATTCCAGCGAACCTTCTCGGCAAGCTCCGGGACGAACGACCTCGTCTCGCCCGAGACGGGCGTTCGCGACGCGGGGGCGACCGTGTTCTCGATGCCTGACGTGTGGGAGCGCCAGGACGTCCGCGCCCAGATGGTCCGAGCCGTGAACGAGCTGATCGGGCACCTGAACGAGCACGCCGAGCACTACCACAAGGTGATCTGGTGGAACATGGACCGGGACCGGATCTTCATGCTGGTCGACGGCTTCGAGGTCCCGGGCGCGAATGGCATGAGCATCGGCTCCGTCGTCGAGCGTGACCCGATCGCCATCATCGGCAACTCGCTGGTCTTCCGGGTGTCGGCGGGTACGTTCCTCGGGCTCGGCGACATCGTGGAGCCGGCGCAGCTCTACAACTACTACGCGACGCACCAGCCGGTGGCAGATCCGATGCTCGTTAGCCTGCCGACGGATGGCCTCTACGCGCAGACGGTCATGGATGAGTGCGAGGCCCTCGAGGAGCACTACGGGAGCACCGACTGGGTTCTGACCGACAAGGAACCAGAGGTCGGAGACATCGATGCCGGGCTCCTCATGACTCGCCGGGCCGAGCCGCAGCCGGCAACGCCTACGCCGTTCCCCCAGACCCTCATCAACCTCCAAAACGCGCCCGAGGCTCCCGCTCCGGCCGGCCTCGCCGGTGTGCTCAATGCCGTGACGAACCCGAATGCGTTCCGAGACATGGCGGGGCTTGCCGCGACCCAGGCCAACGCGGCGGCCGCGCTCCAGACCGCGGCTGGACTCGCCACCAATTTCGGCAATCAAGCCGCCGCCCTCAAGCTCGCGCAGACGGCCAAGGCGGCGCAGGCGACGCAGTCGGCAGACCAGCGACTGGCCACCGTCCAGCGCGCGGCGACGAAGCAACTCGTCTCGCCCGAGGAGGCCCGCCAGCACGCGGGGCAGATCCTCGACGAGCTCCACGAACCCACGACCTCGCCGCCGCACGAGAACCCCGTCTTTGCAGACGCGATCGAGGCAATTTCGGGCCTCCGCGGGGGCTCCGCCGAGGCGATCACCCCGGACGGCCAGGTCCGGGTCATGCTGGCGAGCAACGCCACCGCGCCCCTCGCGCAGCAGTGCGGCTTCCGGGATCTCAACGGGCGCCTCTTGAGCCTTGGCGAGGTCCGAGCCCAGGTCGTGTCCGCTGCCGAGGGAGAGCAGGCGTTCTTCTGGTTGACCCCCGTAACCGGCGCGTTGCTCGAGGAGGATGCCGACACCCAGTTCGAACACCTTGTCCGCTACTGGCTCGAAGTCCGTTGGGCGATTCGGTCGGCGAACATGGGCGCCATCGCGACCGCGCTCGGGGCTAGGACAGTGAACCCCGCCGCGAAATTCCTGAGACTCCTCGGGCCACTCGCAGAGCCACAAGCGAACATCGACGCCGACGCCCAGACGGTCGCTACCAACCTGATCGCCGCCGTCCCGTACCCGGCGACTCCGGCGAACCTTCAGGCGCTCGTCGTTGAAGCGCTCAGGCAGGCCCGGAGGAGCCGACTCGGCCAGCAACCACCGAGGGCCCAGCGCCGCCCGTGGAGTGGCTGCTTCATCAACGCCTGCGTCCGCGAAGCCGAGCGCAACCTGAATCTCGAGGGCCCGTTCGGCGCGGCGGAGGCATTGCTGGGCCTCTCACCGAACGGACGGCACTGGGAATATGTCCGGGAGGCGCATCGGCGAGCGGACGCAGGCGTTGATGGAACCTATCACGCATTCGCACCGGACAAGCGGCTTGTCGAGAGGGGCGACATCATCGTCCAGGATCGCCGCGATCCGCGCACGCAAAACAACATCTTCCAGGTGAACAACAGCCAGACGAACGAGGGCGAGATGCATGGCGACATCATCGTCGACGTCGATCGCTCAGGCACGGCGCCGTTTGCGGAGACCATCGGCGGCAATGTCGGGGACAGCGCACGTCGGCGGCGCTACCCGCTGAATCCAGACGGGTCGCTGGTCGTCGATACGGCGCAGAACTTCATCCAGCAGGATCAGGCCGGGGCGTTCCCCGCACTCCCGGCGGCCCCCGCCTCCGGAACCGGGCCGAACAACCTTGACGGTCCGAGCACGCGTCGGATCTTCGCACTCCTCAGCCCGGTCGAGGCGTGCAGCGCCATCGTCATCCCCGGCCAGCAAGTCGGGCCCGACACATACATCGTCTAGCGGAGCCTGCGCCGGCTGACGCCGGCTCCGCCTCAAACCCTTACACGTATTGGCAGCGCTGAACCACCGGTCCAGAGTGGCGGTTCCTAGAACCCGTGCCGGAGGACCGGCATGGCCAACGTCAACACGCTCCTCGACAACCACGTCGTCCTCCGCTACGAGTTGATCGACCGGCTCTATCTGAATGGCTACGTCCCGAGGCTCCAGACACCCGAGGGGCTCGCCCACTTCCTGTCCGGCCAGCCAGGCGAGGAGATCTCCCGCTACGCGATCCTCGGCGAGCGGACGGCCGGCTTCAACCGGGCTCTCGAGCGCTTCGGCGAGGCCAACGCGATCCCCGTCGTCCACTTCGAGCGGGGCCAGCGCAAGGAGGGGATCGCCCAGCCCTACCTCGACGCCGCAGAGCGGGCGAGGCGTGAGGGTGTTGTCCTGATCGGGATCGCCCAGGAGCGGGCCTCGGTCTTCCGCCCGCCGGCGGTCCGTGACCGGGTCCCCGGCCGCTGCGGCGTCCGGCGACGAGCGCCTACATCAACCACGTCTACTTCTACCTCTGGGATCACGAGGCCGGAGGCGCCTTTTCTCAAGCTCTGCACATACGCGCCCTGGAGCCTGCGCGTATGGTTGAACGGCCACAGCTGGGCGAAGCGCCCCAGCTGGAGGGTCGCCACATCGGCTACCAGCCCCTCGACAACCGCTTCGCCGGCGTCGACGACGGGCGGGCCCTCCAGGCCGCCTGCGACAGCCTGTCTGCCGCGGCGATCGAGCGCTTCGTCCGGCGGTTGCGAATGTCAAGCGAAAACAGGACCACCGTGATGGCGTAAAGCAGGACCACCTGGACATGGCGTGGACCTGGGTCAGTCGAGCGGTGGCGACTCCTTCGGTCGGTCGGGGTCGGGCGTGACGGGAGGCTCTGGCCGGCGCTCACGACCTCTCGTGCCTCGGCGTCTACGGCAGCGTCAACGCGCCGGTCGCCCGACGTTGCGAATCGAGCTTGACCGACCACTAATCCGGCTTCGCCGACGAGCGAGTGCCGTGCTCGGGCAACGATGCCAGGCGGCGGCGAGACCGCGGCTGACCTCCACACTATGGGTGGATCGCGACGCCGCAGTCCCGAACGTCCGGCTGAGCCGATTGAAGCCGCGCTATGCGATGACTGGAATGAGAAGATCATCGACGTGCGGAATCAGCTCGTCGCCAAACTGCGGCCGGATCGCTTTACGGCCATGTCCGGCAAGATGGCGGCGATCGTCGGCTGCATCCTCGATGAGCGGTCCAGCCGACACGAGCGTCTTCATCGCCCGCGAGGACGGCCGTCCCCTGCGGATCGAGGCCCTCCCGGACCGGCTCGCTGTCTCCGTCATCACGATCGGCGAGCTCCGGGCCGGCGTCCTCGCCGAGGCTGATCTCGCGACCCGCGACCGCCGCCTGGCGACGCTCACGGCAGTCCTCGCCCTCGAGCCGATCCCCGTCGACGGGGCGGGCGGGGGCGCGGCTCCGGCCCGCCTGCGGGTCACCCTCCGCGACGCCGGCCTCCGGATGCCTGTGAGCGACTCCTGGATCGCCGCGACGGCGCTGGCGCTCGGCGTGCCGGTCGTGTGGACGCAGGACGAGGACGACGTGGCAGTGC
>JBCLDE010000055.1:0-14482 GCA_038915165.1 Candidatus Limnocylindrales bacterium | reverse complement strand
ACCGACGGCACCGCATGGGAGCGCTGGCGGTCGGGCATCATGCACCTGGGCTTTGGGACCGCGGGACCCTCGGAATGCGAGCAGTGGGCGGGCGAGCAGGGCTACCCGTACGGCCACCTGCACATGCACATGATGATGCCGACCGTCGAGATCACTCAGACCGATGGAACGGTCGAGGTTCCCGTGAAGGACGGGCACCTGGCCGCCCTGGACGACCCTGAGGTTCGCGCCTGCGCCGCGAAGTACGGCGATCCGGACGTCCTGCTGCGCGAGGATTGGGTGCCGACCATTCCGGGCGTAAACGGCCCCGGCAGCTTCGAGGTGTACGCGGCCGACCCCGCCCGCTGGTTTGCCGAGCTCAAACAGGCCGACTAGCGATGCGGATCCTCGTCACCGGGGGACTCGGCGTCAACGGATCCTGGATCACGCGCCTCCTTCTCGAGCGCGGCCATGAGCCGGTCGTGTTCGAGAACCGGGAAGATCTCACCCTGGTCCCCGACATCGCCGGCCAGTTCCCGCTCGTGATCGGGGACATCCTCGACCTGGAGGCGCTCGAGCGTGCCTGTCGCGAGTTCGGCGTCTCGCGGGTCATCCATCTGGCGGCATTGATGCCGGGAGCGTCACAGGAATACCTGCTCCACGGATTCCAGGTCAACGCCGTCGGGGCGCTCAACGTGTTCGAGGCCGCCCGGCGCGCCGGCTGCGAACGGGTGGTGTTCACGAGCTCAAAATCCGCCTACGGACGGATTCCCGAGGGACCGCACGGTCACCCGCGGTATGAGCCACTGCGCGAGGACCACCCCTGCGACCCGGTGATCGCGTACGACATCGGCAAGCTCGCGGCGGAGGTGATGGGCCGCAACTATCAGGCCGACTACGGCCTGCAATTCACCGCGCTGCGGTTCGGGACCATCTATGCGCCCGGGAAGCTGGCCAGGCACGGTCGCATGGGCATCCACAGCTGGATGATCGAAAATGCGATGGCCGGGACCCCCACGACCGTGGAGTTTGGCGGCGACCAGGTCGACGACGTCATGTACGTCCATGACGTGGCCACCGGAACCGTGCTGGCTGCGCTGGTCGACAACGCGCCCTCGCCGATCTACAACATCGCCAGCGGGCAGGGAAATACCGTCAAGCAGTTTGCCGACGCCATCCGGGTGGTCGTCCCGGACGCCGAGATCAGCATCGGCGAGGGTCTCGATTACCTGGGCATGGGAATCAACTACTACTCCGTTTCCGACATCGCGCTGGCCAGGCGGGAGCTCGGGTACGAGCCGGCCTACGACCCGGTCGCGGGAATCACCAGCTACATCGAAACGATGGGGCGACTGGGCATCGCTCCCACCGTGGCCTAGCCCGGACGCAGGTGGTGGCGACGGTGGGCCCTCGGCACGCGCTCGCCGCCGAGCTCGCCGCGCTGGTGGGTGACGAGCACGTGCTCACCGACGCATCAGCGCTCCGGCCGTACCGGCAGGACAAGAGCCCATTCCCGCCGGTCTCCCCGGGGATCGTCGTCCGGCCAGGCAACGTGGACGAGGTCAGCCGCGTCCTCGCGCTGGCCAATGCGCGACGAGTGCCGGTTGTGCCCCGTGGAGCCGGCTTCTCCGTCACCGGCCTTCCCGGCAGAGGCAATCCAGGGGAGACCGTCGTACTGGACGTCCGGCGGCTCGATCGCATCCTGGACATCGATCCGGTCAACATGACGGTGACAGCGCAGGCAGGGGTCATCTGCTCCGACCTCGACGCTGCCGTCGCGGCCGCTGGTTTCAGCGTCCGAACCGTCGGCGTGCCCATCCAGCACGTCACGCTCGGGGGCATGCTCAGCGGGGTCATCGGCGGGGGTATATCGCGGGACTACTCGATCGCGGGCAGCAATGCCTCGAGCGTCCTGGGCATCACGGTCGTCCTGCCAAGCGGCGAGGTTCTCCAGACGGGCGCCGGCGGGCCGAACGTCCATCGTACGAAGGCGGTGCTGGGGGACGCGGACGGCCCGGCCTTCACGCCACTCTTCCTCGGTGACGGAGGGTCACTTGGGGTCAAGGTCGAGGTGACCCTGACAATCGAACCTCGGGCCGAGGCCCGGCGGGCGGCCGCCTGGACGTTCCGCTCCGATGACGGTAGCTGGGACGCCATGGTCATGGCGATGGCCGCCCGGGACGAAACCTACCGACAGATCTCGATGAGCGTGGAGTCGCCGTCCACGGTCTTGTACGTCGTCGAGGCTGCGGATGATCGGCTGGCCGACGCGCGAATGGATCATCTCGAGGCGATCATGATCCGCAACGGTGGCCAGATCGCGCCGGAAGAGCGGCGACTGGAAGCGATGGCGATGGCGACGTCCGATAGCCGGTGGACGAGCCGCTTCATCGGCGTCGACCGGGGCCTCGTCGCCTACTGCGCCCCGGTCAGCGAGGCACGGCACCTGCTGCGCGAGGTGCTGGGGGCCGTGTCAACGGGGACTGACCTCCGCTGGTACGCGTACCTGTCACCGTTCACCCGTCACGCCGTCTATGCGACGGTGAGCGTGTTGTTCGACCGCGATGACGAGCACCAACGGGATGCCGCACGCCGCGTGACCGAGCGGTGCTACGAGCTGGTGGTCGAAGCCGGCGGGTATTGCGAGGCGCACCAGGGAGCCGGATCACGGGCTATGGCGTCCGCCTGGAGCGTGCAGACGGCGGGCCTCTACCGTGCCATCAAGTCATATCTCGACCCATCCGGCATCCTGAATCCCGATCTGTGGAACGGCGCAACTGGCCTAAGATCAGACCCATGGCCGGTGGAGGGGCAGGCCGTTTCGACGATTGGCCATACTCGCGGCCGTGAACCATAACTACGCTGCGCTAGGCAACCTCAGGTAGCACCAGTTCGGAGGCCGACATGTCCGTCGGGCAAATTCCCAGCTACGAGTTGTTCATCGGTGGACGCGAAGTCGCATCGGCCAGCGGCCGGGAACTCGAGAGCGTCAACCCGACCACCGGTGAGGCCTGGTACACGATTCCTGACGCCGATGCGGGAGATGTCGATCGCGCGGTACGCGCCGCGCGCGAGGCGTTCGAGTCCAAGGCATGGCGAGGCATGTCGCCGACACAGCGGGGCAGGCTGCTTCGGCGCGCGGGTGAACGGCTCGGCGATGCGGCGGAAGAGCTGGCCCTGCTGGAGAGCCGCGATAACGGCAAGCTCATCCGGGACACCCGGGCCCTCTACGCGAACGTCCCCGTCATCTGGGAATACTTCGCAGGCTGGGCCGACAAGGTCGGTGGGGAGGTTGTTCCGACCGCCGACACGACGCTCAACTACCTCCGACGCGAACCAGTTGGCGTGGTAGCGGCCATCGTGCCGTGGAACTCGCCGGTGACGATTGCCAGCAACAAGATCGCAGCGGCCCTGGCCATGGGTAACACGGTGGTCCTCAAGCCGTCCGAGATCACGTCGGCCGGCCTCCTGCTCGTCGCCCGGTTGCTGTCCGAGGCCGGGATTCCCGACGGTGTGGTCAACGTGGTGACAGGGACAGGCGCCGAGGCGGGCGATGCACTCGTCAGCCACCCCGGTGTCGACCTCATCACGTTCACCGGCGGTCAGGTCGCCGGAACGCACATCGCGCAACGCGCAGCCGAACGGCACGCCCGGGTCATCATGGAACTGGGCGGGAAATCCCCCAACATCGTCTTCGACGACGCAGATCCCGACAAGGCGGCGACCGGTCTGATCGCCGGCATCTTCGCGGCGGCGGGCCAGGCATGCACGGCGGGGTCACGTGCCTATCTGCACCGTGGCATCTATGACGAGGTTCTGGCCAAGGTCACGGCCAGGGCAGAGCACATCAAGCTGGGAGACCCTCTTGGGGCCGAGACCGAGATCGGTCCGGTCGCCTACGAGCAGCACCTGGCCCGGATCATGAATTACGTGGAGCTCGGAAAGGCCGAAGGTGCGCGCCTGACCCTGGGTGGTCGGCGGGTGACCGATGGCCCGCTTGCCAAGGGCTTTTTCATCGAGCCGACGATCTTCGAGGGTGTCCGCAGCGACATGAGGATCCTACGCGAGGAGATCTTCGGGCCGGTGCTGTCCGTGGTTGCCTTCGACACCGAGGACGAAGTCGTGGCCGCGGCCAATGACAGTCCGTTCGGCCTCGTGGCTGGGGTTTGGACGAAGGACGTGACGCGTGCTCATCGGGTCGCCCAGCGGCTCGACGCCGGAGTGGTGTGGATCAACACGTATCGAGCCCTGAGCCCAATTGCCCCGTTCGGGGGATTCAAGGGGAGCGGTTACGGCAAGGAGGGGGGCCTCGAAGGTGTCCTGGGGATGACGCGCCTCAAGAGCATCTGGCTCAACCTTTCCGAGGCGCCATCGGCGGACCCCTTCATCATCCAGAATATAGACCGATGACGGTCGGACGACCCTCCAGCGGGACCAGGCGCTACCTCGCGGACAACGGCGCCTCGATCCTGCTTGGGTTGTCGGACAGGGCGGTCGAGCTGACCATCGACGACCAGGGTTCGGCGCGCGTCATCCATGGCGATCTCCTGTGGGCAGACGGCGCACGTGCGGCCGGCCCGACGGTCTTCGCGATCCTGTTCCCGGTCCCCCGAGCTGGGTTGCAGGAGTTCGACAGCTGGTTCTGCACCGAGCACGGCTCGATGCTTCGGGCGGCCAAAGGCTGGGATCATGCGGCCCTGTATGCACTCGCGGGCGATGGTCCCACGCGCCTGGCCGTCCATAGCCTGTCCGACGCGAGCGCACTGGGCGGCCCTGAGCGAGTCGCGGCGGGTCGGACCGAGTGGACCAACAGGCTCTTCGCGGGCGATTGGACGCGCGGTATCGAGCGTTTCACCGGATCCGCTGTGTCCGGAGAGGGAAGATGTCGTTAGCCGCTCAACGGGTGCAGCCGAGTTGGCTTGAGACGCTCCGGCGCGCGAGCCGGCGGCACTGGGCGCTCCTGCCGCTGTCCCTCCTCCTGCTCGTGGTGTTCATCCTGCCGGTGCTCGCGGTCCTCTTGAAGAGCCTCGAGGACGCCGGCCCCGCGGCGAATTACACAGCCGCCGTTACCGGCGTATCGGGAATCATCCTGCGGCAGAGTGTCGTCGTCAGCGCGATGGTGACGGTCGTGTCGCTCGTCATCGCGCTCCCGTTCGCTCACGTCGTCGGCCGACTCGCACCCCGCCGCCTCGGCGCAATCATGATCACCGCCGTGGTGGCGTCCCTCTTCGTCAGCATCGTCGTCCGCGGCTACGCGTGGCTCGCGATCCTCGGGCGCGAAGGCCTGATCGACACGGTCGCTTCGCAGGCCGGGCTCGACATCGTGCTCGCCCCTGGCCGGGTCGGGGTCATCATCGGTATGTCGCAGTACTCGGTGCCCCTGATGATCCTGCCCATCTACTCCGCGATCGTCCGGTATGACCCGCGGCTCGACCTCGCCGCGGCGAGCCTCGGGGCGTCATCGCTGCGGACCATGCTTCGGGTGTATCTGCCACTGATTCTGCCCGGGGTCGGCGCTGGTTGCGCGACCGTGTTCACGGTGACGATGGGCTACTACGTGCTGCCGTCGATCCTGGGTGGTCCGGAGAACATGATGATTGGCACGATCATCGCCCAGAAGGCGCAGCGAACCCTGGAAATCTCGAGTGCCAGTGCCATTTCCGTGATCCTGCTGGTCATCTCCCTGGTCAGCTTCATCGTGATCTTCCGCGCCACCCGGAACGACATCAATGGCTAAGCGCGTCCGGCAGGCCCTGGGCGTCACCTACGGTTGGTTGGTGCTGCTCCTGCTGTACGTTCCGGCGTTGGTCGTCATCCCGCTGGCACTGAGCACGTCGCCGTTCCTCGTTTTCCCACCGCCCGATTACTCCCTGGAGTGGTTCAGTCAGTTCGTGGCCGACCCGACGTGGGTGAATGCGCTCATCCGGAGCGTCCAGGTGGCGGCGGCAGCCGCGATCCTCGCGACGCTGGCTGGACTGGCCGGGGCGTACTACATCACCCGCCGCAAGGGCTGGCAATCAGGCGTGATCGAGCCGCTCATGGTCATGCCGCTTGTCATCCCGTCGATCGTGTTCGCACTCGGGGTCTACACGCTCGCCCTTCAATTCGGTCTCGTCGGCAACATGGCCGCCCTCATCCTCACCCACGCCGTGCTCGGGCTCCCGTTCGCCTACATCAATATCACCGTGGGGTTGTCGACGATCGACCCGCGACTCGAGCTCGCCGCCATCAGCCTCGGGGCGGGCCCGATGCGGGCCTTCACGCTGATCATCCTGCCCCTCCTGCTGCCGGCGTTGTTCGCGGCCCTCACGCTTTCATTTGTCCTGTCGCTCGATGAGACGGTCGTGGCGCTGTTCATCAGCGGCGACCGGACTCCAACCCTGCCAGTGAAGATGTTCTCCAGCATCACCTACGACCTGAGCCCGCTTGTGCCGGTTGCGGCCACGGTCCTGCTGTTGTTGACCGTGATGAGCGTCCTCACGTTCGTCGTGCTCCGAATCATGGTCTCGAGGCTGCTCAGGCTCCGTCAAGGTTGAGCCGATGAGTGGTGCGACTGTCTCCAGCAACACGAGCCGTCAGGAGGTCCGATCCGACCGCCCCCTGCTGGAGCTGATCGAGCTGACGCGGCGCTACCAGGTCAAGGACGAGCCGGCTGTCGATCGGCTCGACCTCGTGGTCGACCAGGGCGAGTTCGTCACCCTCCTCGGCTCCAGCGGGTCCGGCAAGTCGACGACGTTGATGATGGTGGCGGGCTTCGAGACGCCCGACAACGGCCGGATCGTCATGCGTGGACGGGACATCACCGGCGTCTCCGCGCATCGCCGCAACCTTGGCGTCGTATTCCAGAGCTACCTCCTGTTTCCGCATCTCAGCGTGGCAGAGAACGTCGCCTTCCCGCTCAAGGCCCGAGGCGTGGCCAAGGTGGAGGTCAAGCGGCGGGTCGCGGAGGCGCTCGAGATGGTGCGCCTCGGTGAGTTCGGGAATCGGATGCCACGACACCTGTCCGGCGGTCAGCAACAGCGGGTTGCCGTTGCCCGAGCAACCGTGAGTCGACCAGAACTGCTGCTGATGGACGAGCCGCTTGGCTCTCTCGACGAGCGGCTGCGACGAGACCTGCAGGAGGAGATTCGCCGGTTCCATCGAGAGCTGGGTACCGCCGTGCTCTACGTGACCCACGATCAAGTCGAAGCGATGAGCCTGAGCGACAGGATCGTGCTCCTGCGGAGCGGGCGAATCGAGCAGGCCGGGCCACCCGACGAGCTTTTCGAGCGCCCGTTGAGCCCGTTCGTCGCCCGGTTCATGGGCGACGCCGCCTTCCTGGCCGGCAAGGTCGTCGCCGTCGAGCGGCCTGGGTTGTTCCGGGTCGATGTGCCCGCCGTCGGTGAGGTGCTCACGGTGCAAGGCGTGACGACGCTCTCGACCGGGGATGCGGTGGACATGATGCTTCGATCGAACGCCGTGCGGGTCGCCCAGACCGAGGCCGAAGGCAAACCGTCGCGCCCGCATGTGACGATCCGGGTACGAGATGTGACGTACGTCGGGGAGGACATCAGGCTGACCGCTGTTGCAGTCGTGACCGGAGAGACGTTCCAGGCCGTATGCGCCACGCATGAGATGCCCTCGGTCGGATCCGAGCAGCGCCTGGCGGTTGACCAGCAGCACTGCTGGCTGATTCCGGCTGTCGAGTCCCTCGATGCGCCCCTGGCGACATAGGGGATTGGCCGGGCGTCATAGCGGAGGAGGATGCCTTTGTCTCAGCTGGCCAACTACGCTCGGCCTTGCGGCACGTACCATCTAGTCCTCCGACAACAACCAACCCTACGATGAGGTCGGCCGACGGAATGCTGTTCGACTATTTCTTCCTCCTGTCTGCGGACCCGGCCGAGTCATACCACCGCTCACTCGACCGCCTCACGGAGCAAGCCGTTCTGGCCGAGAAGCTGGGATTCGAGGCGGTGTGGGCAAGCGAGCATCATTTCGGTGGTGAGGGCTTCGATATCGCGCCCAATCCCATCCTGACGTTGATGCACCTGGCCCGGTACACGGACCGAATTCGGCTGGGAATTGGGGCGGCGATTCTTCCCGAATGGCACCCACTACGACTGGCTGAGGACGTCGCCGTCCTCGACCATTCGACCCGCGGCAGGGTGGAGTTTGGGGTTGGCAAGGGCATCACCAACCGCGAGCTCTCGAATCTGTCGACGTTCGACGTCGATCGTCGGAACAAGGAAGCCAACGAGGCCATCTTCCAGGAGTCCCTCGAGATCATCCGCAAGGCATGGACGCAGGACCCATTCACCCACCGGGGTACGTACTACACCTTCCCGAAGCTTGGCGTGATCGACAGCTACGCCCGCTGGTACCCCGACGACCGGCGCTACCGGGACGCGAACGGCGAGTACATCGGCATGTCGATCGTCCCCAAGCCCTACCAGAAGCCCCACCCACCCCTGTGGGTCGTGGGCGATAGCGAGGCGACATTCACGGGTGCGGCCCTCCTTGGCCTGAAGCCGATCACCTGGCTCCGGTCCCACGCGGCGCTGAAGCGCTGCTTTGAGCTGTTCAGGGATGAGTCGTCCAGGATCCAGGGTCGTGCGTTCGCTCTGGGTGAGGACGCCGCATTGATGCGGGTCTGCTTCGTGGCGCCCTCGGCGCAGCAGGCACGCGACCTCGCAGAACCGGGCGTGAACACGATGTATCGCGACTACCTGGGCGGCCTTCGGGGCCGCGACATCTACGCCGAGCCAGGGGAGACGATCGGCGAAACCGACCTCGCCAAGCCCTGGTACGAGTTCCTGGAGGAGCGTGGCCACCTCCTGATCGGCACGCCGGACGACGTCGGTGAGCAGATCGCGGCGATTCGTGACGACATCGGGCTTCAACGGATGCTGGTGTTCACCTGGCTGCCGGGCATGCAGCACGAGGAAGCGACCGCCTCGCTGCGCCTGTTTGGCGAAAAAGTGGTGCCGAAATTCGCAGGACAATGGAGGTCAGGCAGGCGTCTGAAGGGCGGGAAGGAACGACGATGGACCTGAGGCCGCGCAAACTTCTCATGACGTCGGAGGAGATCCACTCCGAAATCGGCCGGTCGGTGAGCCCGCCACTGCGCCTGTGCATCGCTGCGGCGGTACTGACGAACCCGTGGGCGGGCCGCGGGTATGTCGAAGACCTGCAGCCGGAGATACGGTCCATTGCCCCGGCGCTCGGACGCCTTCTTGTGCCAGCCCTCGGCGAGCTCCTCGGCGGGATGGACAACCTGGAGGCCTATGGCAAGGCCGCAGTCGTTGGCCTTGATGGCGAGCTGGAGCACGCTTCGGCGCTGATTCATACGCTCCGCTTCGGGAACATCTTCCGGGCTGCAACGGGCGGCACGACCTTCCTCCCGTTCACAAACCGCCGAGGCTCCGCGGGGAGCCCAATCCAGATCCCGCTCATGCACAAGGACGATCCCGGTTGGCGGACCCACTACCTGACAGCCGAGACCGTCATTGCTGACGCGCCTGGACCCGACGAGATCGTTATCGCGATTGCCGGATCGAGCGGTGGGCGACCGTTCGCTCGTATTGGCAACCGCTATGAAGACGAGCGCGACCTGGCGGCTGAGACCGCAGCAAGGGGCGCGGGATGACGACCGGCGTGGGCGCAGCGGCCCTTGAACGCTCCAACTGGCAGATGCTCATTGGCGGCCGCTGGATTGGTAGCCGCGATGGCTCCGTGATCGAGAGCTTCGACCCCTCGACCGGCGACGTCTGGACGACGATCCAGGACGCCAGCGAGGCGGACGTCGCCGAGGCCGTGACAGCGGCCGATGAGGCCTTCCGGACGGGACCATGGCCACGGCTCGCCCCGGTCGAGCGGGGCGACGCGGTTCGACGCCTTGCCGCCCTGATCGGGGAACACGCCGACGAGCTCGCTCTCCTGGAAACCCGCGAAAGTGGAAAGCTTCTGCGCGAGACGCGGGCGATGTTGCGCTACGTCCCGCGGTTCTACGAGTACTACGCCGGTCTGGCGGACAAGGTCGAGGGTCGGACGTTCCCCGTCGACAAACCGGCGATGTTCGTCTACTCACGCCGTGAGCCGCTGGGGGTCGTCGCGCTCATCCTGCCGTGGAACAACCCCAACTACCTCACCGCGGTGAAGCTGGCGCCGGCCCTCGTTGCGGGAAACACGGTGGTGCTGAAGCCGTCGGAACACGCCGCCACCCCGCTCCTTCGGCTTGTCGAGCTGTGCGAGGAAGCTGGAATTCCGCCAGGCGTGGTGAATGTCGTGACCGGCGGCGCAACCGTGGGCGCCGCCCTCACCTCGCATCCCCTTGTGCGCCGGATCGCCTTCACCGGGGGCACCGCAACCGGCCGGCGTATCGTCGAGAGCTCGGCATCCAACCTTGCCCGGGTCTCGCTCGAGCTGGGCGGCAAGTCGCCCAACATCGTGTTCGGTGATGCCGTCATTGACGACGCTGTGAACGGCGTCGTGGCCGGCATTTTCGCGGCGAGCGGGCAGAGCTGCGTGGCTGGCTCCAGGGTCCTGGTTCACGAGTCGGTGTACGACGAGTTCGTCGAACGGATCATCGACCGCGCTTCCGGATTGGTCCTCGGCCACCCTGAGGACCAGCAGACGCAGTTGGGCCCATTGGCGCTCAACAGTCAATTGCTCCGAGCGAGATCACTGGTCGACGACGCACGGGAGCAGGGAGCCACGGTTGTGTCCGGTGGGACGTGGCTCGGCAAGGCCGAACGCGGTTGGTACATGGAGCCGACGGTCATCCTCGATGGCGAACGGACCGCCGCTTACCAGGAGGAGCTCTTTGCCCCGGTCGCTGCGTTCACGCGCTTCTCAACGGAAGAGGAAGCGCTCCAGATCGCGAACGAGACGCGATATGGGCTGGCAGCGGGTGTCTGGACGCGAGACATCGCGCGGGCGCACCGCATGGCGCACGCACTTCGTTCGGGCATCGTGTGGGTGAACACCTATCGCGCCACATCACCAACCGTGCCATTCGGTGGTCGAGGTGACAGCGGTTACGGCATGGAGAGCGGCCTGGAGGGTCTGGACAGCTACCTCGCCACGAAGGCCGTCTGGATCAACGTGTCGGATGACCCGATGTCCGACCCATTCATCATGCGCTAGCCGGGATTCAGGAGAGCTCCCGTGCCGCTGGTTGACTGGCATAGTCATGTTTGGCTCCCCGAGCATCTCGGTACGAAGTTCGGTCCGCAGATCGATAGTCACTACCCGCACCCGCTTTCCGCGATGGGCTCCCCCGAAGCCCATCGGGCCGCCATGGACCAGGATGGCGTCCAGCAAGCCGTCGTCATCGCTCTCACCAGCGATTACCTGGGTATGCATGTGCCGAACGAATTCGTCGCCGACTACGTTCGCGACGACCCGCGGCTGGTCGGGATCGCGTCGGTCGACCCCAACCGCTCCGATGCACCCGCTGAGTTGACGCACGCGGTGAAAGAGCTGGGCCTTCGCGGCGTCAAGCTGTCACCCCCATATCAGGCATTCCATCCTCACAGCGACGCGGCGTTCGCCGTCTATGAAGTCGCTGACAAGCTGGGCGTCGTTGTCTATTTCCACCAGGGCTCGGTCTCGATACGCGAAGGCGTGCTCGATTATGCGCAACCAGTCCTGCTGGATCGCGTTGCACGCGAGTTCCCGGCATTGCGAATCGTCATCGCGCACGCCGGCCAACCCTGGTTCACAGAGTGCATCGCCCTCATGCGCAAGCACCCGCTCGTGTTCGCCGACATCTCTGGCAGGTGTTCCCGACCATGGCAGCTGAAGGCGATTCTCTCGGCTGCGCTCGACTACGGCGTTGAGGACAAGATCCTGTTCGGATCGGACTTTCCCACCTTCCGACCCGCGGAGGACGCCGACCGGCTATGTGGGGTCAATGCGTCCGCGCCAGGAGGTCTGGAGATCCCCGCCGCGGTCCTGAACTCGATCGTCGCGGATCGGCCCCTCCGTCTCCTCGGCCTGGACCAGGCCCCGTTGTCAGGGACGGCGTCATGAAATCGGCGGTGAACAGGTACCTCGAGTGTTATCGGCGCGCATGGAACACCGGGGACGTCGACGCGCTCGATCTCGTGATGGCTCCCGACTACGTCCGCCATTCGCCGAGCGGCATGGACTCCCTCACCGACCTGAAGCGGGAGATACGTGAGTCCCGGTTGGCGTTTCCAGACCTCGTCACGACCATCGATGAGACGCTGTCGAACGGGGAAGGCCTGGTGATTCGATGGTCAAGTCGGGGCACGCATCGCGGCCCGTATCTCGGGGTCCCACCGACGGGGCGGATCGGCACATCGTCAGGCGTGACGATTTCGCGATTCGAAGGCACCCGGGTCACCGAGGAACATGCCACCTGGGATCCGACGGACCTGCTCCGTTCGCTCGGCGTGAGCACGCTCATCGAGCCCTCCGCCGGAATCGAATCGTGGCCTACGGCCGATGCCCAGCTCCTTCGCCAGGTTCACCGGAAGTTTCCGACCGGGGTCACCGTGGTAACGACGATGGATGGTGTCATGCCTCGTGGCCTCGCGGTCAACGCCTTCAGCAGCCTTTCATTGGAACCGCCGATGATCCTCGTGTGCGTGGCGTTGACGTCTCGCACTCATCCGTCACTCATGCAGGCCAACGAATTCGCTGTGAACCTCCTCTCCGCGAGTCAGCATGCGGTCGCCCGAACTTTCGCGATGAGCGGGATCGACAAGTTCGGGGACCTAGGGTGGTCGTCGGGCCGGACCGGAGCCCCGCTGATCGACGGATGCTCGGGCTACCTCGAGGCCACCGTCCGCGAGCGGATCCACACTTCCACCCACACGCTCTTCATCGGCGATGTCGTCGATGCGAGGGTGACCGACGAGCCTCCGCTTCTCTACCTCGATGGTGCCATGTACGACCCATCCCCGTTGGATCCGCTGGAGGCCGACAGGCGATGACGGTGGATGCCGTTGCGGCAGTCGGCAATCCCAAGCTCGGTTCGCGAACCCGTGACGCAGCCGAGCGGTTGGCGGCCTGCCTCGGTGTGACGTGTGAGGTCATCGAGATCTGCGAGCTGGGACCCGGGCTATTGAGCCACGACGATCAAGCGGTCGCGGACGCGGTCAGGCGCGTGAAACGGGCTGACATCCTGATCGCGGCCTCACCCACGTACAAGGCGACGTACACGGGCCTGATGAAGCTGTTCCTCGAACGCTTCGAAGGGACCGTTGGCCTGAAAGGCGTCGTGGGCATCCCGCTGATGCTGGGTGCTGCACTGGATCACAGCCTTGCATCTGACCTGTTGTTGAAACCGGTGCTCGTGGAGCTCGGTGCGACGTGCCCGACCAAGGGCCTGTACCAGCTTGAGGGGAGCTACCTCACGGACGGATCCCTCGAGGCATGGCTCGGGCTCTGGCGGGAGGTCGTAATGCGGTCGATTCGCGTATCTTAAAAGGTTCCCGGCATGGCTGATCTATGGAGGAGCACCCACATGGAAGGAACCGGCAGGACGATCAGGTTCGTCGCCTTTCTGTTGACTGGCCCGACCTACCATCACACGGCGATGTGGCAGCATCCCGAGACGGAAAACCGGTACTTAGACCCCACATGGTGGCAGTCGGTCGCTCGAACCCTGGAGCGCGGGCGATTCGACGGCCTCTTCATGGCCGACCTGCTCACGTTCCGTGACCCGGACTACGTGGCCAACGGCGGCCAGATGGCGCTGCTCGACCCGATCCCGCTGATCGCACAGATGGCTCAGGCCACGTCGACGATCGGCCTCGGAGTCACGGTGTCGACGATGTTCCAGCCTCCCTACAGCATCGCCCGAGCTATGGCGACACTCGACATCATCAGCAACGGCCGAATCGCGTGGAACATCGTGACGTCCACGACCGACAGTGACGCCCGGGTCATGGGCAGCGAGTCGATCCCGCCGCGCGAGATCCGATACCAGCGGGCACACGAAGTCGTTTCCCTGTGCATGGAGTTCTGGCAGAGCTGGAATGGTGCCCAGGTCGTCGCCGACAAAGCCACGGGAACGTTCACCGACACTAAGCGTATCCAGCCCGTGAGCTTCGACGGGAGGTTCGTCTCCTCACATGGCTACTTCTCCGTGCCGCCCATGCCACAGGGCCACCCAGTCCTCATGCAGGCGGGCGGCTCGGGTCCGGGACGAGACTTCGCGGCGAGATGGGCGGAGATCATCTTCACGCTCCAGAATTCCCTAGCGGACATGCAGGAGCACTATCGGGACATCAAGGACCGCATGGTCGCGCATGGCCGCGATCCTCGCGATTGCGCGATCCTGACGTCGGTCGATCCGATCGTCGGAGAAACCCGCTCGATCGCGGAGGAGAAGCAGGCCTACATCAACAGCCTGATCAAGTTCGAAACGGCAGTCGGACATGTGAAGGCCCACACTGGCGTGGACGTGAGGGACCTTCCGCTCGATCAGCCGATCGACTCCTTTCCTCCCGATGCCATTTCCATCGGCTCGTTGGAGGTGATCCTCAAG
>JBCLDE010000054.1:0-14783 GCA_038915165.1 Candidatus Limnocylindrales bacterium | reverse complement strand
GCTGTATGCCTTCGCGGTCGCCTTCCTGAACGTCGTCGTGGACGTGCTGTACGCCTACATCGACCCCCGGATCAGGTACAGCTAGGAGTCCCGCACGATGGCCACCAATGGCGCGGTGCAAGGGCAGGTCGCCGTTCGGCCCCGGCAGAGTGCCGGCCTGTGGAGCGATGCGTTCGGCCGGCTGCGCAAGAACCGCCTGGCGATCCTCGGCCTCGTCCTGGTCAGCCTGCTGTTGCTGGCCGGGATCTTCGGCCCGATCATCGCGCCCTGGCCGTACCAGGTCCAGGACCTCCAGGCCGTCTTCGCCAACGGCGGACGGCCATTGCCGCCGTTCTCGCCCAACCACCTCCTGGGTACCGACCAGCTCGGGCGGGACCTTCTCAGCCGGCTGCTCGACGGGGCGCGGATCAGCGTCACCGTGGCGTTCGTGGTCCAGATCGTGATCCTCTTGATCGGGGTGCCGATCGGCGCCCTGGCCGGCTGGTTCGGCGGTCGCCTCGACAACGCCCTGATGCGCCTGACCGACGTCATCTACGCCTTCCCCGACCTGCTGTTCATCATCCTGCTCTCCGTCGCCTTCCGGGAGACCTTCTTCGGCCAGGCGCTCGACGGGCTGTTCCTCGTCTTCGTGGCGATCGGCCTGACCTCCTGGGTGACCGTCGCCCGGCTCGTCCGCGGCCAGCTGCTGGCGCTGAAGGAGACCGAGTTCGTCGAGGCCGCCCGAGCGATCGGGGTGTCCGATCGGCGGATCGTCACCCGCCACCTGCTGCCCAACGGGATGGGCCCGATCATCGTCGCGATCACCCTCGGCATCCCAGGGGCGATCCTGGCCGAGGCGACCCTGGCCTACATCGGCATCGGCGTCCAGCCCCCGCGCGCGTCGTGGGGCAGCCTGATCGCCGAGGGACAGAAGTACGTCCGCGCGGAGCCCCATCTCGTGGTCTTCCCGGCGATCGCCATCGCTCTCGCCCTGATCGGCTTCACGTTCCTTGGTGACGGCCTGCGCGACGCCCTCGATCCCAAGCTGAAGGGCAAGCAGTAGGGATGCCACCCGACGACGCAGCCACCGGCGCCGACACGCCCACGATCATCGAGTTGTCGCCCGAGGAGGCACGGCGCGTCGGCGGTGAGGCATCCAGGGCGGGAGTGGAGCGCAAGCCGGACAAGCTCCTCCAGGTCCGCGGCCTGTCGACGCATTTCTTCACGCCCGACGGCGTCGTCCAGGCCGTCGATGACGTCAGCTTCGATGTCGACTACGGCGAGACCCTCGGCCTGGTCGGTGAATCCGGCTGCGGCAAGAGCGTGACCGCTCTCTCGGTCGCACGGCTGGTCCCGAACCCGCCCGGCAGGATCGTGGCCGGCGAGATCATGTTCGATGGTGTCAATCTTCTCAAGCTCAGCGATGACAACATGCGCAAGCTGCGGGGCAAGGAGATCGGGTTCATCTTCCAGGACCCGCTGACCAGCCTCAACCCGACGCTCACGATCGGCTACCAGATCGCCGAGACGATCCGTGAGCACCTGGGCTTGTCGCGCAAGGCGGCCGAGGACCGGGTGGTGGAGTTGCTGGCCAAGGTCGGCATCCCGCGACCCAAGGACCGACTCTCGGACTACCCCTTCCACTTCTCGGGTGGCATGCGCCAACGGGTGATGATCGCGATCGCCCTGTCGTGCGATCCGAAGCTGATCCTCGCCGATGAACCCACGACGGCTCTCGACGTGACGATCCAGGCGCAGATCCTGGAGCTGATCCAGACCCTGTCGGACGAGTTCCACACGTCCGTCCTGATGATCACCCACGACCTGGGGATCGCCGCCGGTATGTGCGACCGGGTCAACGTGATGTACGCCGGCCGCATCGTCGAGACCGCCACGGTCGACGCGATGTTCGAAGAGCCGAAGATGCCGTATTCGTGGGGCCTCCTCGATTCGCTGCCGCGGATCGACGACATCCGTGGTGCCCGGCTGCGCACGATCGAGGGCATGCCGCCGCTGCTCATCTCGCCGCCCGACGCGTGCCGGTTTGCGCCACGCTGCCACTACGCCAGGGACACCTGCCGGAGCGATGAACCTGAGTTGACCAGCCGCGGCAGCGAGGCCCACCTGGCGCGCTGCTGGGGAACGGAGCCGGGAGGATGGATCAGTTGACCGCCACCATGGGCCCGAGCGCGGCGGCACGTCCGCACGACCCCGCGAACCTCATCGAGGTCGATGACCTCAAGGTCCATTTCCCGATCCGCTCGGGCATCTTCAAGACGGCCAGGGGCTCGGTCAAGGCGGTTGACGGCGTGACCTTCGAGGTCCGCCGTGGCGAGACGCTCGGCCTGGTCGGCGAATCGGGCTGCGGCAAGAGCACCATCGGCCGGGCGATGATCCGGCTGCGCGAGCCGACCGGCGGCTCGGTCCGCTTCGACGGGGTCGACCTCTCCTCGCTCAAGTCCGGCGCCCTGCGCAAGATGCGCCGGCGGATGCAGATCATCTTCCAGGATCCCTACGGGTCACTCGATCCGCGGATGACCGTCGGATCGATCGTCAGCGAGCCGATCGAGACGCATCATCTCGCCGAAGGCGCCGCCAAGAAGGAGCGCGTCGCCGAGCTGTTGCGGATCGTGGGACTCGATCCGCAGTACGTCAGCCGTTACCCGCACGAGTTCTCCGGCGGCCAGCGCCAGCGGATCGGCGTCGCCCGGGCGCTCGCCGTGGAACCCGAGTTCATCGTGTGCGACGAGCCAATCTCGGCCCTCGACGTGTCGATCCAGGCGCAGGTCCTCAACCTGCTGACGGATCTGCGGGCTCAGCTCGGCCTGACCTACCTGTTCATCGCCCATGACCTGTCGGTCGTCAAGCACATCAGCGATCGGGTCGCCGTCATGTACCTGGGCAAGATCGTCGAGATCGGACCGCCGGACATGCTCTACAGCGCGCCGGGCCACCCGTACACACGTGCGCTGCTCTCCGCTGTCCCGGTGCCCGATCCCGTCTCCGAGCGCAAGCGCAAGCGGGTCATTCTCAAGGGTGATGTCCCAAGCCCGGTCAATCCGCCGCCCGGCTGCCGCTTCCACACCCGCTGCTGGCTCTACGAACGATTGGGCCAGCCCGAGAACTGCCGTACGATCGACCCGCCGCTGAACGTCCTGAACGTCCTGAACGGCGAGCACAGGGCGGCCTGCCACTGGGCCGATGAAGCGCTCAAGACCGATGTCGGGATCGCCCATATGGATCAGCACCTGATACGGCGCGGGACGCCGGACTCCGCGCTGGCCGTGCTCAAGGCCGGCAAGGCCGCCGCCGTCACCGCGGCCGAGGTGGCCGCCGCGGCACCCGCCGCGGGAGTCAGCCCGACCTAGCCATCGCGCCTGGGCGGAGGCTCAGGCCCTGGTTGCCGCCATCGCCCTCGCCGTCTCCTCGGGTGTCGCGCCGCCGGGTTGTCGGAAATGGCAGGCGCACAGGTGGCCGCCACCGAGCTCGATCAGGGGCGGCACCACGTCAGCGCAGATCTGTGGCCCGCCCAGTTCCTGGCGCAGCTGGCAGCGCGGATGGAAGCGACAGCCTGACGGCGGGTTGACCGGGCTGGGGACGTCGCCGCGCAGGATCACCCGCTGACGACGGAGCTCCGGGTCGGGAACAGGGATCGCGGACATCAGTGCCTGGGTGTAGGGATGCTCCTGGTGCCGGAACAGCTCGCGCCGGTCGGCCAGCTCGGCGATCCGGCCGAGGTACATGACCGCGACCCGATCGCTGATGTGCTCCACGACCCCCATGTTGTGGGCCACGAAGACATAGGTCAGGCCCAGTTCGCGCTGGAGGTTCTTGAGCAGGTTCAGGACCTGGGCCTGGATGGAGACGTCGAGGGCGGAGACCGGCTCGTCGCAGACGACCAGGTCCGGTTCCAGGACCAGCGCCCGGGCGATCCCGATCCGCTGCCGCTGGCCACCCGAGAACTCGTGTGGGTAGCGGCGAGCGTGATAGGGCTGCAGGCCGACGAGATCCATCATCCGCCGAACCTTTGCGCGCCGCTCCACCGCACTGCCGAGCCCGTGGATGCGCAGGCCCTCGCCGATGCTGTCCGCGATCGGCGTCCGCGGATCGAGGCTGGCGTAGGGGTCCTGGAAGATGATCTGCATCCGCCGCCGGTAGGGTTTCAGGGCGGCGCCCCGCAGAGCGGTCAATTCCACGCCGTCGAAGCGGATCGAGCCCGAGGTGGGTTCGATCAGGCGCAGCAGCAGGCGCCCCACGGTGGTCTTGCCGCAGCCCGACTCACCGACCAGGCCGAGCGTCTCGCCGCGCCGTACCTCAAAGCTGACGCCGTCGACCGCCTGGACCCAGCCGACGGTGCGCTGGAGGATGCCGCCGCGCACGGGGAAGTGCTTGACGAGGTCGCGGACCTGGACCAGCGGTGCCGCGTCGGTCATGCGTTGGCGGCCTCGGGGCGAGGCAGGAGGTTGCCGCCCTCATCGTGATAGAGCCAGCAGCGGACGTCGTGGCCCGGGCCGATCGGGCGCAGCTCGGGATGGTGCTCGAGGGCCTCCTCCACATGCTCCTCGATACGGGTCGTGCAGCGTGGCGCGAAGCGGCAGCCCGCCGGCAGATCGATCAGGTTTGGCACGTTGCCCGGGATGACCGCCAGCTCGTCCTGGACGTCGCCGACGACCGGGATCGACCCGATGAGACCCCGGGTGTACGGGTGGAGCGGTCTCCGGAAGAGGCTCGTCACGTCGGTCTGCTCGACGATCTCGCCCGCATACATCACCGCGACCCGATCGCACATCTCGGCGACGACGCCCAGGTCGTGCGTGATCAGCACGATGGCCGTCCCGGTTTCGTCGCGCAGGTGGCGGATCAGATCCAGGATCTGCGCCTGGATCGTCACGTCGAGCGCGGTCGTCGGTTCGTCGGCGATGAGCAGCTCCGGCTCGCAGGCGAGCGCCATGGCGATCATGATCCGCTGGGCCATCCCCCCGGACATCTCGTGGGGGAAGGCCTTGAGCCGCCGTTCCGGGTCGGGAATGCCGACCATCCGCATGAGCTCGAGGGCGCGCCCCCGGGCCGCCTTGCCCTTCATCCCGCGATGGATGCCCAGGACTTCCTCGATCTGGTTTCCGACATTCCAGACCGGGTTCAACGACGAGGTCGGCTGCTGGAAGATCATCGAGATACGGTTACCGCGGATGCCGCGCATGCGCTCATCGGACAGGTTCAGCAGATCCTCGCCGTCGAACAGGATCTGACCCGCCTCGATCCGGCCCGGCTTGGCGATGAGCCGCATGATGGACAGGCTGGTCACGCTCTTGCCGCAGCCGGATTCCCCGACGAGGCCCATGATCTCGCCACGGTCGACGTGGAAATCGATGCCGTCGACCGCCCGGACGACGCCGTCGCGCGTGAAGAACGAGGTGCGCAGGCCCTTGACCTCGAGGAGTGGCCGATCGCCCCGCTCACGGCGCGGGCGACGGGCGGCGGCAGGGACCAGCTCCTCCACCACGGTCTCGTCGAGGGCGGGTCCGAGGGTCGTGGTGGTCGTCGAAGCGTGAGCGTTCATCGATTGAGTCTCGGGTCGAGCGCATCGCGCAGCCCGTCGCCGAGCAGATTGAAGCCGAGGACGCTCAGGGCAAGCGCGATCCCCGGGAAGAGCACCAGATGCGGGGCGGCGAACATCTGGTTGCGCGCGAGGCCGATCATCGATCCCCACTCGGCCTCGGGCGGCTGGGCGCCCAGACCGAGGAATGACAGGGCGGCCACGGAGAGGACCGCGTCGGCGATCCCAAGGGTGCCCTGGACGATGAGCGGGGTCAGCGCGTTCGGGATGATCCGTCGGCTGAGGAGGCCGAACGACGACTCGCCCAGCGCCCGCGACGCGGTGACGAAGTCCCGCTCACGAATGGAGATGACGGATCCGCGCATGATCCGGGCGTAGACCGGGATCGCCACGATCCCGATCGCCAGCTGGGCGTTGAGCAGGCCGGTCCCCAGCACGGTCACGATGGCGATGGAGAGGAGCAGGGCGGGGAACGCGAGCAGGACGTCCATCAGGCGCATCAGGAGATTGTCCAGCTTGCCGCCGGCATACCCCGCCAGCGCGCCGATCAGCGTGCCGATGATGATCGCGAAGCCGACCGTCAGGAACCCGATGCGCAGCGAGATGCGGGTCCCGTGGACGACTCGACTGAAGACGTCGCGGACGTTGCCGTCGATCCCGAAGTAGTGCTGCGTCTGGCTTTCGGCGCAGCCGAGCAGATGGATGCACGGCGGCGCCATCTTCTTTGCGCCGGCCTCGACCCCGATCAGGACGGTCGTCGGGCCGTGGGTCGCGATCTGATCTGCGAAGACCGCCACCGCGATGAAGAAGAGCAGGATCGTTCCGCCGAAGACGGCGTTCCGCTGGCGTAGCAGGTTGCCGAGCGTGTCGCGCCAGATCGACGCCGGTCGGGCGTTCTGGAGCTTGTCCTCGGCGAGTCCCAGGGCGGGAGGAACGGCGATCGTCATCGTCAGCGAAGCCGGACTCGTGGGTCGAGAACGGCGTACGAGAGATCCACGAGGAGATTGATGAGCACGAATCCGATCGCGATGACGAGCGTGAAGCCCTGGATGACGGCGTAGTCGCGCGACCCGATGGCTTCGGTGACGGCACGCCCGACGCCGGCGAGGTTGAAGATCGTCTCGGTCAGCACGGCGCCACCGAAGAGGCCGCCAAGCTGCAGGCCGATGACCGTCACGACCGGCAGGAGGGCGTTGCGGAACCCGTGCCGCAACACGACGGTGCGCTCACGCAGGCCTTTGGCACGGGCGGTCCGGATGTAATCGAGGCCGAGCTCGTCGAGCAGGCTCGAGCGGGTCATCCGGGCGATGATCGCGAGCGGGATCGTGCCGAGCGCCAGGGCGGGCAGGATCATGTGTCTGACCACGTCCCCGAGCAGTCCCCAGTCCGCCCTGACGATGGCGTTGAAGGTGAAGATGTTGGACAGGAAATCGATGATCGCGCGCGGCGGTCCCCCCAGCCCCTCCAACCCCCAAACGGTCGCCAGAGCAGGAACCTGCACGCCGGGCGGCAACCGGCCCGAGGGCGGCAGCTCGAACGGCGTCCCGTTGAGGGTGACGGCAAAGAAGTACGCGAGAACGAGCCCCAGGACGAAGACCGGGGTCGAGACCCCGATGTTGGCGATCAGCATGGTGACGACATCGGCGATCGAGTTGCGCCGATAGGCCGAGATGAGGCCGAGGGAGATCCCGGCCACGATCGCGAATGTGAGCGCGTAGAGCGTCAGTTCCACGGTCGTCGGCAGGCGCTGGATGAGCAGGTCCGTCACGGGAAGGCCGAACTTCAGGGATCTCCCGAAGTCGCCCTCGGCGAGGTCCTGGAGATAGAGCACGAACTGGTTGTCCACGAGGGTGGCCGGGACCTCGGCCGGGCGGATCTCCATCTGCCCATCGACCCGGAAGATGCCGGGCATGATCGCCTTGTCCAGGCCGTGGCGGGCCGCGTACTCGGCACAGCTCTGCTCGTTGGCTCGTTCGCCGAGGGCTGCGATGCACGGATCGCCCGGGATGATCCGTGCGAGGGCGAACACCACGAAGACGATCCCGATCAGGACGGGAATGCTCAGGATGAGGCGGCGGATGATGAACCGTGTCACTGGGGCGAGACCGGACTCGGCGTCATGTGGGCCTCGGGTTGTCGAAGGGGCGCCACTCTCGTGGCGCCCCTTCGACAACTACGGACGGATGGTCAGGATGCCGGTGGGTTGAGGTAGCCGGCGAACAGGTACGACCAGTACTCGAACAGCCCCTCCTGCCCCACGTGGAGCGGATGGGCGGCGTCCCACTGGACCGCGTAGGTCACCAGGACGTCGTTGGCGTCGAGGGTGGCGCCATTGTGGAACTTCACGCCCTCGCGGAGGGTGCATGTCCAGACGGTGGAGTCGGCGTTCGCCTCGCACTTCTCGGCCAGGCCCGGCTGCGTCGCCGTGCCGCCGATCTCATACGAGTAGAGCCCTTCGGCGATCTGCTCGCAGACGCGGAGCGACTCGCCGTCGGTCACGTCGGCACAGTAGAGGCCGCCCGGCTCGCCGTTCTGCAGCCAGACGATCTGGTCGCGGTCGCCGGCCTTCATCGCGAAGAGGCCCTCGTTGCCGAGCGCCGAGGAGTGCGCACCCTCGACGTCGGCCCGGTAGGCCGTGCCCGATCCACCGTGGGCGATCGGGACCATGGGGACGTGCTGCTTGACGGCGTTGTTGGCCGTCGTGTAGAGCGCGGCCCGGGCCGCCGGGTCGGCGACGGCGCCGCCTTCCGCGAGCGGGCCGGTGATGTCGTCCCACTTGGTGCCGAAGCCTTTGTCGGCCCCGATCCCGAAGAAGACGTCGAGGAAGTTGGTGACGTCCGGATAGTCGGCTCCCCAGCCGAGCAGGAAGATGCCGTCCAGCTCACCGCGGCCGGCGGCGGCCAGGTAGGTGGTGGGGTCCTGCACGTCGATCGTGGCGGTGATGTCGAGGTTCTGCTTGAGCTGGTCCTGGATGTCGGTGGCGACATCGATCGGCGTCGGGAGATAGCCGCGGACGACGTCGCGAAGGTGGAGCTTCGTGCTGATACTCGTGATGCCTTCCTCGGCCATGCCTGCGGCCAGCAGTTCCTTGGCCTTCAGCGGGTCGAACTCGTACCACGCCTCGCCGGTGCAGCCACCGGGGATGTCGCACGGGGTGAAATGCGAGGCGACCGAGGAGCCGGGCGGGTAGAACGTGTCGACGATCCGCTGTCGGTCGATGCCGATGGCGATCGCCTGGCGGATCTTCTCGTTCTTCCAATAGGGCTTGGTGTTGTTCATCCCCAGGTAGAAGACGTTGAGCGCGGTTCGCGGGAAGAGCGCGAGCTCCGGATTGGCCTTGATCGCCTCGAAGTCGTTCGCGCCCGGGTTGTCGATCCCGTCCACGTTGCCCGAGGTCAGCTCGACGAGCCGCTGGGCGGCCTCGCTGCTCCACCGGATGATCGCGTTGGGGGTCCTGGGCGGGTCGCCCCAGTAATCGGGGTTGGTCTCGAGCACGATGTCCGAGCCGGACGTCCAGGACTTCAGCTTGTACGGTCCGGTTCCGTTCGGGTTGCGGACGAGGGCCTCGCCGCCGCCGCCCGTATCCTTGAGATAGTCGGCGTCCTGGATGGCCAGGGAGGTGAACGCGATCTTCGACAGGAAGGCGGCGTCCGGCTTGCACAGGCTGAACTCGACGGTCCGCGCGTCGATCGTCTTGATCAGGCCGATCTGGCCCACGTAGTCGGGGATGGCGCAGGCCGAGCTGCCATCCTCAGGGTAGGTCATGGTCGTGAATGGCTCGGCGCTGACGGGTGCGACTGTCGGCGCTGCGGTCGGCGCGGTCGTCGGGGCCACGGTCGCCGGGGTCCCACCGCAGGCCGCGAAGACGAGCGCCATCGTCACGGCCAGTGCCGCGAGTGGCGACCACTTCGGTGATCGGTGCATCCTTGTCCTCCTCGTGCGCCCCTCGGCCGGACCGTCGGTACTCCCTCGTCCGGCATTCGCTTGGGGCAGTCGCCGAAGCCTAGCACCGAGCGCGGTCGCCGTCACCTGTCCGTCAGTCCCCGTCGCCTGCCCGGAAGTGGCTTCGCGTATGCTCGCCGACGTGCGGACGCTGCGGATCGCCCTGGCCCAGATCGCGCCTCGAATGGGGGCGCTCGCGGAGAATCTCGCGACCCATCACGCGTTGCTTGGCGAGGCCCGCGGCCAGGGTGCGGACCTCGTCGTCTTCCCCGAACTGGGGTTGACCGGATACCAGCTCCAGGATCTCGCCTCGGAGGTCGCGATGCGGCTGGACGACCCTCGGCTGGCGGAGCTCGCCGCAGCGACGCGCGGTCTGTCGGCGATCGTGTCGTTCGTCGAGGAGTCGGTCGATCATCGGCTCTTCATCGCAGCGGCCCTGCTCGAGGATGGCGAGCTCACCCACGTCCATCGCAAGCTGTTCCTGCCGACCTATGGCCTGTTCGACGAGCGCCGCTTCTTTGCGCCGGGCGACGTGCTGCGTGCCGTCCCGTCACGGCTGGGCATCGGCATCGGGATCGGCGTGTGCGAGGACTTCTGGCACCTGCCCGTGCCGCAGATCCTGGCGCTGGATGGCGCCCAGATCCTGGTCAATGTGTCGTCGTCACCGGGGCGTGACCTTGCCGCGACGAACGAGGTCGGCCTCGGCACGGCCAGCTCGTGGCGGACCCTCATGCGCACGTACGCCCAGCTGACGACATCGTTCGTCGTCTTCTGCAACCGCGTTGGCGTTGACGAGTCCATCTCGTTCTGGGGTGGTTCCGAGGTCATCGGCCCCAGCGGCCACGCGCTGTTCAGCGCGCCGTTCTTCGACGAGGGCCTGTTCACGGTCGACATCGCGACAGCCGACGTCCGCCGCGAGCGGATCGCCCTGCCGCTATTGCGCGACGAGCGGCTTGAGTGGGAGATCCGTGAGCTGCAGCGGATCGTCGCCGAGCGGGCGGGGCTCGCGCCCGGCCTGCCCGCGACCCCAGGCGGCACGGGCGCGGCACCGGCACTCGTGGATCGCGGGGCGTGACGATGACCGACGCTTCGTTCGAGTTGCCGGCTGAGCTCGCGATCGACACGGATGTCACGCGCCGGGTCGTCGCTGAGTTCATCCGGGAGCAACTTCGCCAGGCCGGCTTCCAGCGGGCCGTGGTAGGTCTGTCGGGCGGGGTCGATTCGGCGCTTGTCGCGTACCTGGTGGCCGAGGCCATCGGTGCCGACAAGCTGCACGCGGTCCTCATGCCCTACCAATCATCGTCTCCGGCCTCGCGGTCGGACGCGGAGACCGTCGTGGCGGACCTGGGCTGCTCCAGCGAGCTGGTCGAGATCACGGCGATGGTCGATGGCTACTACGGGACGGACGCCGGGCCCGGTGCGAGCGGGCCGGACGCCGGGCCCGGTGCGAGCGGGCCGGACGGCCTGACCGCGAGTGCCCTGCGGCGCGGCAACTTCGCCGCCCGGATGCGGATGGCCGTCCTGTACGACCGATCGGTGACGTGGGACGGGCTGGTCGTCGGGACCGGCAACAAGACCGAGTCGCTCATCGGCTACACGACTCTGTTCGGTGATTCCGCGTGCGCGTTCAACCCGATCGGCGACCTGTACAAGAGCCAGGTCCGGCAGCTGGCGGTCGCCGTCGGCGTGCCCGACGCCATCATCCGCAAGGCGCCGTCGGCGGACCTGTGGCCGGGTCAGACGGACGAGTCCGAGGGCGGCTTCAGCTACCCGGTCCTGGACCGTCTGCTGTTCTGGCGAGTCGACAAGCGTCGCTCCATCGAGGAGATGGCCGATCTCGGCTTCGAACCCGCGATGGTCGAACGCGTGGACCGGATGGTCGCCGGCGCCGAATTCAAGCGGCAGGTCCCGCCGATCGCCAAACTCGGGCCGCGGACCGCGGGCGTGGATTACCTCTACCCGCGGCGGCGACCGGGGTCGGCGCGGGAGTGACGGCGGGCATGCCCGGCACCCTGTTCGTGGTTTCCACGCCGATCGGGAACCTCGGCGATGTCACCCTGCGGGCGATCGAGGTGCTTCGTGACGTGCCGCTCATCGCGGCCGAGGACACGCGCCTGACTCGTCGCCTCCTGGACCGCCACGGGATCGATGGGCGAATGACGAGCTTTCACGCGCACAGCGGTCCTGGGCGTCTGACCGCGCTGCTGGACCACCTGCGCGGCGGCGCCGACCTGGCGCTCGTGACCGATGCCGGGACGCCTGCGGTCAGCGATCCGGGCGCGGACCTCGTCGCCGCCTGGGCGGCAGAGGGCGGTCGGGTCGTCCCGATCCCCGGCGCGTCGGCGGTGCTGGCGGCCGTGGCCGTGTCCGGCGTCGCCGGCCCGCGTTGGGCGTTCGAAGGGTTCCTGCCCAGATCCGGCCGCGAGCGGCGTGAGAGGCTCGCGGCGATCGCGGCGGACCGGCGGGGGACCGTGCTCTTCGAGGCGCCGGGTCGGGCCGCGGCCACGCTCCGCGACCTGGCCGCGACCTGCGGCGCCTCGCGCGTGGGTGCCGTCTGTCGCGAGCTGACCAAGCTCCATGAGACGATCGTCCGGGGCCCGCTCGACGAGCTGGCTGCGGCCGCGGCCGACGGGACCATCCCGGCACGCGGGGAGTTCGTGATCGTCGTGGGTATGGCGGCGACCGGGGTCGGGCCCGCACTGGCGGAAGGTGATGATCCCGAAGCCGGCCTCACGGCCGCGCGGGCGGAAGTCGCGCGGCTCACGGCGGGCGGCGTGGCGCGCGGCGAGGCCGCTCGACGGGTCGGATCCGCGACCGGTATCCCTCGCCGCCGCCTCTATGACGCCGACCCCGCCCGCTGACATCCGCACGATGCAGCGTCAGGCCCCGCACGATCGACCGCGCCGGGCGCCGGGTTTGCATCGCGTCGTCGGTTGCCCTCACCATGGGGCGGACTTGGACCGAACGGAGGAGGTGAGCGCCGATGGGTCGTCCCGGGATCGTGGTGGTCGGGAGCACGATGATCGATCTGGTCGCGTATGCCGATCGGCTGCCGAACGACGGCGAGACCGTGGTCGGGACGCACTTCCGCTTCGGGTTCGGCGGCAAGGGCGCGAACCAGGCGGTCATGGCCGCCAGGTTCGGGGCGGCGGTCGCCATGGTCGGCGCCGTCGGTGACGACGACTACGGGACGGCGATCATCGCGAACTTCGCCACGGAAGGGGTCGCCGCCGACCACATCGTCCGGGTGCCGGGTTCGTCCGGCGTCGCCCCCATCTGGGTCGATGCCATGGGTGCCAATCGGATCATCATCGTTCCGGGCGCCAATCTGGAGGTGCCCGCCGAGCTTGCCGTGGACGCGGTGGTGCGGCTCCGGCCGGCCGTCGTGATCGGCCAATTCGAGATCCCCCAGGCCGTGACTGCGGGTGGATTTGCCGCCGCGCGGCGCGTCGGCGCGGTGACCATCCTGAACCCGGCGCCGGCGGCACCCATCGATCCCGCCCTCCTGGCGGTGACCGATTGGCTGGTGCCCAACGAGACCGAGTTCGCCCTGATCGCGGACGAACCCCTGGGCGGCGAGCCCGGGATCGATGCGGACCGGATCGTAGCCTTTGCGCGGCGGGTCGGGGTGTCGCTCGCTGTGACGCTCGGCGAGCGTGGCGTGGCGCTCCTGCCACGCGACGGGACGCTGACCTGGGTCCCGGCACCGGCCGTCACGGCAGTCGATACCACGGGCGCCGGTGACGCGTTCGTCGGGGCATTCGCGGTCGGGCTGGCGCTTGGGCGCGATCCGGTGACGGCCGCTCGCCTCGGCTGTGCCGCGGCGTCGGACAGCGTCACCCGGCCCGGCACGCAGCGGTCGTATCCGGACCACGACCGGGCGACGGCGTTGCTCTCCGCGACGGCCGGCTAGCGGCTGACATGGCCGCGGCACGAGCGGCCTGGGATGCCGTCATGACCGGCGGTGCCTCGCCCACCCCCGGCACCGGGTCCGGCTTCCCGATCCTTGGCCAGCTTTCGATGCTCGCGCGGGTCTCCCTGCTGGCGACCATCGCGGTCAGCGTGGCCGCGATCGTGCTGGACTTCGGGCTGCACGCGGACCCGACCATCCTGTTCGTCGTCTCGGCAGTGGCGATCCTGGGTCTGGCGTGGGTGGTCGGGCTCTCGACCGAGCGGCTCGGCTCGCTGACCGGTCCGCAGGTCGGCGGCATCCTCAACGCGACGTTCGGGAACATCGCCGAGCTGATCATCGCGTTCTTCGCGCTGCAGGCCGGCCTGATCCAGGTAGTCAAGGCGTCGCTGACGGGCTGACGGGCTCCATCATCGGCAACCTGCTGCTGGTCATGGGCGCCATCGTCCTCATCATCGGCTACGTCCTGGCACTCATCTTCCAGTTCACGCATCCCGACGTCACCCTCGGCGGTCACGGCGAGCCGTCCGGTCATGCCGGGCCGAGCTGGAGTGGCGCGGGTCGTCATCGGCCAGCCGATGGACCTGGTCTTCACGCCGCTCGAGGTGGCCGCTGAGGGTCTTGGCGGCGGCGACGCGGAGAGGGAACGCGCCGCCGCCCGGGAGCGTGCAGGGTCAGGCGGCCGCCTCGGTCGCGACCTCCTCGTCTTCGGGCTCATCGTCTTCGTCGGACGTGCCCGGATCGAACGAGGCCGCGGCGATCGGCTCGCTGGCTGCGACCTCGCCGAGCGCGACGGCCTGCGCCGCGAGCGAATCGGCCGCCTGTTCGGCCTCGTAGTCCTTCTTGCGCCGGCCCGACAGCATCTCGACGTGGGATGCCACGATCTCTGTCTTCCAGTGCCGCGCGCCCTTCTCGTCATCCCACGAACGCGTCTGCAGCCGGCCCTCGATGGCGACCTGCTGGCCCTTGCCGAGGTAGCGGCCGGCGATCTCCGCCAGCCGATCCCAGGCCACCACCGGGTGGTATTCCGACTTCTCCTTGCCGCCTCCGACGAACTCGTTGCTGGCCACGGTGAACGTCGTGTCTCGGGGCAGAGCCGGAGCGACGGGCTCAACACGAACTGCAACTCTGACGGTCCTGCCAGCCTTGCCCGACGCTATCCTCACGTCGTGGAAGCGAGGAACCGCCCCGAGTCCGTCCAGGACCGCCGACAACGCCTCAACGAGCGTCTACGCGCCGAGTTCATCGCCGGCGCCGAGGAGGACTCGCGCCGACGGCTGGGGCGCGGGCTGACGGCCGAGGAGCTGGAGCGGGTGTTGCGTCGGTATCCGGGGGACATCTAGCGGCTGACACGGAGCCGGTCCCACGCGTGAGTTCTGCCCGGTAGAAACGCGG
>JBCLDE010000053.1:0-14946 GCA_038915165.1 Candidatus Limnocylindrales bacterium | reverse complement strand
TCGTCATGGCCAGAGTGCTCTTGCCGCACCCTGACTCGCCGACGAGGCCGACGACCCTTCCCCGAGGGATCGTCAGGTCCACCCCGTCGACGGCCCGCGCCGCGCCCGTCGGGGTGTCGTACCAGACGCGCAGATCCTGGATCACCAGGATCGTTTCCCCTGCCGATTGCGAGGTGGGTGGAGTACGAGCCATCGTCTCGTTCGTCGGCGCGGTTACGGGAGGTGGTATCGCAACGCGCGGAGCGGGCATCGACGCCAGCCGCGGATCCGCCCACTCCTCGAGACGGTAGCCCACAAGGGCCAGACCCAGGATCGTCACCGCGAGCGAGAGCCCGGGCGGCAGGATCCACCAAATCCACGTGCCGGTGAGGATGGCGCTGTGGGAACTCGCGTAGTACAGCATCGTTCCCCAGCTGTCCTGAGTGAGGTCGCCCAGCCCCAGAAAGGCGAGAGAAGCCTCGAGCAGGACCGCGACGTTGGCCGATCGAACGAACTGGGCCACCGCCAGCGGCAGGATCCTCGGCAGGACATGGCGCAGCATGACGTAGGCTGGGTGTGCGCCCATGGCGCGGGCGGCGGCGACATGCTGGAACTCGCGCACCTTGAGGACCTGCGCGCGAAGGACACGCGCGGGCCTGGCCCAAAGCACCGCGCCGATCACCAGGACGGTGACCAGGAGTCCGCGTCCCAGAAAGGCGGCCAGAACGATGACCAGCGGCAGGAAGGGGAAGGCCAGGGTCAGATCTACGAGGCGCATCAAGACGCGTTCAGTGACGCCCTGCCAGTACCCGGCGATCAGCGCGACGATCAGCCCGAGGAGGATGGCCCCGATGGCCGAAAACAGCCCGATCGCGAGCGAGATCCGGGCGCCGTAGAAGAGCTGCGCGGCGATGTCGCGCCCGATGTCATCGGTCCCGAGGAGGTGCCCGGCGCCCGGCGCCTCGAACGGTCGGCCGGACGTGACCTGGGGATCGTGGCCACTCAGGATCGGGGCCAGAAAGGCCATGGCCAGGACCGTCAGGAGGAGAGCGGCCCCGACCCAGCCCAGGGCATGGGTTCCCTGGGGCCGGGCGATTCCGAACCTGACCCCCGATCGCCAACCGGCCGGAGCGGTGCCGACGGGATCACTGTTCATCCGGACATCACCGGCACCGGCCGCCGGACCCGAGGATCCAGCAGCGTGTAGGCCAGGTCGGCCAGCAGGTTGGCGAAGATGACCGACACGGACAGGAGCAGGAACGCGCCCTGCAGCGTCGGGTAGTCGCGGCTGATCACGCTCTCGTAGATGAGCCGGCCAAGACCCGGGTAGGAGAACACGGTTTCGACGACCGTCGCGCCGCCAACGAGCGCGCCCATGTTGATCAGGACCACCGTCAGGACGGGCAGGAGCGCATTGCGTTGGGCGTGGCGACGCACGCCTCGTTCGCTCAGCCCCTTGGCCACGGCCATTTGCACGTAGTCCTCCCGGAGTTCCGACACGAGTGCCGATCGAGCCACGAGGTAGACAGACCCCACGCCGGCCAGCGTCAGCGTCACGAGGGGCAAGGCGAGACGCCTGGCAATCTCGATGACGAGATCGCCGCCGGATACCCGGACGCCGGGCAGGGCGCCATAGATCGGCAACCATCCGAGCGTCACCGAGAAGACCAGGAGCAATAGCATTCCGACGAAGAACGTCGGCATCGAGTCGATCAGCATGATGGCGCTCAAGGCGGCGACGTCCCCTCGCCGGCCACGGCGCCACGCCGACCAGAACCCGGCCAGCGTGCCGATCAAACCCGACAGGACGACGGACGAGCCGACCAGGAGGAGTGTCCACGGCAACCGCTCACCCAGGACCTCGCTGACTGGTCGACCGTATCGGACCGAGTACGACAGATCACCGCGGGCCAGTCCCGTCACGTAGCGCTCGAACTGGATGGGGACCGGCTGGTCCAGGCCGAACTGCGACAGCACCTGCTGTCGTTGTTCTGGCGTGAGCGTGCCGGCGAGTTCGGGGGGAACGAGAAAGTCGATCGGGTTCCCGGGAGCGATGCGTGGCAGGGCAAAGTTCAGGACGACGGCCGCGAACAGGGCGAGGCCGTACTGGAGCAGCGAGGCCATGATCCGGCGGATCATCTCAGTGCTTCACGCAGGTCGTGTTCGATCTCCCAACGGTCGGTCCCGGATCAACCGCCTGCCGCGTATTGGGCGAGGAACGATCGCTTGGTCAGGATCCCGTGCCCCAGGTCCGCGAGCCATCCATCGTATGCCGCGGGGCGATACGCGTAGACCCCGTCCGGGTAGTAATAGACGATCACCGGAGCCTCGTCCGCCAGGATTCGTTGGATGTCATACAGCGTGGCCTTCCGCGAGGCGGCATCGAGATCGGTCGCCGCCTTCTCGGCCAATCGATCCAACTGCGGATTGCTGTAGCCGGTGATGGCGCCACCGAACCCGTGTGAGCCGGGCGAATGGAAGAAGTAATACAGGCCGTCGGGGTCGACGTGGGCGTGCGATTCGAGGCTTGCGACGTAGGCATCGTAGGTGGGGATCTCGCCGGGAGGCGCCTGACGTCGCGCGCGCAGCGTCGCAGGATCGAGGGCCTCGACATTCAGCTTCACGCCGATGGTCAGGACCTGCTCGGCAACGAGCTGGGTGGCGCGCAGATCCTGGGGCGCGAACGACGAAACCAGGACAGAGAACTCGAGACGGGTCCCGTCCGGGGCTTGCCGGACGCCATCAGCGTCCTTCTGGCTGTAGCCGGCGTCGTCCAGTGTCTTCGTGGCTCGCGCCGGATCGTACTCGTGGCCTCCGTCCGGTAGCGCCCACGGAGAATCCGGGTGGATGAAGCTGTCGCGACCCGGCCGACCATGGCCTAGGAGAACCGTCTGAACGAGTGTCTCGTTGTCGATCGCCAGGCTGATCGCCTTCCGCAGCTTCGGGTCGGAAAGCGGGGCCTTGCGCGCGTTGAAGTACAGCTGAACGGACTCCAGTTTGGTTCCCTGGACCACCTTGAGGTCGGGCAAGCCCTTGAACTGGTCGATCAGTTCAGGCGGCACGTTGCGGGCGACGAAGTCCACCTGCCCGGTCTGGAGCGCGGCGAAGGCGGCCGTCGGGTCCTTCACGATCGGCATCATGAGCTCATCAACGGTCGGCTTGCCCTTGAAGTAGTCGGCGTTGGCCTCGAACCGGTAGAGCTCGTCCGGCACGATCTCGACGAGCTTGTACGGCCCGGTGCCGACGGGCAGGGCCGCGGCCGCCTTGTTCGGTTCCGTCACGGTTTCCCAGACGTGCTTCGCGATGATCGGCAGGTCGGCCCCGGGCAGGATGTTGAAGGACGGGGCAGGCGCCTTGTAGAAGAACTTCAGCGTCAGCGGATCCATGATCTCGACGTGGTCGAACGGCGGGACGTCGAACACATGATGGGCGTACCGACCCGCCGATCCGGAGTACTTCTGGTAGTACTCGAATGTGAACTTGACGTCGTCCGCCGTGAAGGGCATGCCGTCGTGCCACTTGATCCCGGAGCGGAGCGTGACGGTCCAGGTCAGACCGTCCGCGGACCGTTCGGCTTTTTCGGCCAGCCAGGGCTCAGGATTCTCGTCGTTCTGCGACCAGAACAGCGTGTCGTACACAAGGTTGATCAAGTCGTGCGTGTTCGGAAACGAGCCGAAGGTCAGCGTGAACGGCGTGAGATTGTTCTCAGACCCCGGCAGGGCGATCCTGAGCGTCTTCGCGGCGACCGTTGAGGCGGACGGTGCGACCGTGGCCGTCGCCGAGGTCGGTCCGGAGGTCTGGCTTGGTGCCGTCGGCGCGCAGGCGGCGAACAGCAAAGCGGTGACGACGAGCGCGACGATACGGCGGGACACGCTGGCATCCTCCTTCGACCGGACGCCCTCGATTTCATGGGCTCCCGAGGGCAGGCCAAGTCCGACCATAGACAGGTGCGGTCGAGTCCCCTAAGTGTTGGCGGCACGTAGTCGGCACGGCCTGGCCGCGTGGGACCTCGACGACAGCTGGTGCGATCGTCTGACTGCCGGATAATGTTCGTAGCCATGCGGATCACTAATCGCTCCAATCCAAAGAATGCATTGGACGCCACTGGCCGTCCACACCTCCACCTGTTGGGGCTTGACCTGAGAGAGGCACAAGGCCACTATGTGTCGACGGACCCTAGTTCCCGCTTGAACTGCGGACAGGTGAAGCTTGATGAACGACGGTGAAGTCGTGGAGCCAGCCATCCTCGACACGTGCACTGAGGTCGCCGACAACTGCCGCTGCGAAGGCGGGCAGCCCAAGAACTTCGCGCGGCCGTGTCTGCTGCTTCTGCTCTCGGAAGCGCCGGCCCATGGCTATGAACTGATCGACCGGATGCGGCCGTTCGGTTTCGAGGTTGGCGACCCGGCCAGCGTCTACAAGACGCTTCGGCAGATGGAGCGCGACCGCATCGTGTCGTCGAAGTGGGAGTTGCCGAGTCGCGGGCCGGCACGTCGGGTCTATGCGCTCACGTCGGACGGGCGCGACCTGCTCGATGCCTGGGCGCATACGCTCGAGCGCAACCGGGTGGTCCTTGACACGTTCCTTGCCAGGTTCCGCAACACCTCGGCCGACGAGGTCGCATCCCGGGATACAGCATCGCAGCGCCGCGTGCTCGAAAGCGTGGGAGGATCCCGATGAGGATCGCGTTGACCGGCAAGGGTGGCTCGGGCAAGACGACCCTCGCCGCCACGCTTGCACGAACGTATGCTCGCCGCGGGTATCACGTCAACGCCCTTGATGGCGACCCGAATCCGAACCTTGCTGCGGCGATCGGGATCGGGGAGGACGATGTGTCGCGCCTCCGTCGAGTTCCTCGCGAAGCGATTCTCGAGGACATTTCGGACGTCGAGGGTCACGAAGAGATCCGCCTGTCGCGCCCCCTAGAGGAAGTCCTCGCCGAGTACGGCGTGATGGGGCCCGACTCCGTGGGCGTGCTCACGATGACCGGCCTGCTCGGAGCCGGCAAGGGCTGCATCTGCGGCCAGCACTCGGCCGTCCGCGACGTCATGGAACAGCTGGCCTCGGCCGACCCCCGCGAAGTGACGATCCTCGACACGGAGGCTTCAATCGAGCACCTCTCACGCGGGACCGTCCGCAACGTGGACGCGCTCCTGGTCGTCACGGAGCCGTATTACCGGTCGCTCGAGACGGCCGGTCGGGTGGTCCCGCTGGCCCAGGAGCTCGGCCTGACCCAGGTGTGGGTCGTCGCCAACAAGATCCGGGACGAGCGCGACAAGGAGGCGATCCTCCAGTACGGCGCCGGACATGGCTTCGAGATCATCGCCGCGATCCCGTGGGACGACCAGATCGCCGAGGCCGACCGGCTGGGTCTCTCGGCCATCGATCACGCTCCCGACGGGTCCGCCGTCAGCGCAATCAGCGCCCTCGCGGACGTGATCGCCGATCGGCTCGGCGCGGCCGTACCGGCAGTCTGATCAGCAATGCTGCGAACGGAGGAGCTCCGATGGTGATGACCGATCCAGGCCTGCACGCCATGCCGCACATGTCGCAGGTCGGCAACGTGGCGGGCATCAGCCAGGAGGAGTGGGCGACCACGATCGCCGCCAGGGTCGGCCCCCGGACCAAGATCGGTGCGTTCGAGCAGGTGCATGTCTTCTGGCTGGCGGGGATGAGCTGCGACGGCTGTTCCATCGCCGTACTCGGTGCAACGGCGCCGTCCGTCGAGAGTCTTATGACCGGCGCACTGCCGGGCCTCCCCATCGTCTTCCTCCACCACACCGCCGTCCAGCTCGAGGCCGGCGATGCCTACATGGAGCCCATGCGGAAGGCCTGGCGCGGTGAGCTCGGTGCGCCGTACGTCGTCGTGTATGAGGGGTCCCTCGCCGATGAGTCGCTGGCCGGGACCGGCGGCGGGTATTGGTCTACGATCGGCGAGGAGGGCGACGGAACAATCGCGGGTCGCCGCCAGATCCCCTCCGCTGAGTGGGCCAAGCGACTGGCGCCTGGTGCCGCGGCGACGATCGCCATCGGGACGTGCGCGACGTGGGGCGGCGTGCCCGCGGCATTCGGCAACGTCACCGGCGCCATGAGCCTCACGGACTTTCTGGGGGCGGACTACCGGAGCGCCCTGGGCCTGCCGATCGTCAACATCCCGGGCTGCTCGCCGATCGGCGACAACTTCACCGAGACGGTCGCCGCCATCCTGCTGTTCCTGCAGGGGGTGGGTCCGCTTCCTGAATTCGACGACCTCGGTCGACCGGCCTGGCTGTTCGGCGAGACGGTCCACCGCGGCTGCAACCGGGCCGGCTACTACGAGGAGGGCACGTTCGCGAAGGAGTACGGCGACAAGGAATGCCTCGTCGAAGTGGGCTGCTGGGGGCCCGTGGTCAACTGCAATATCACCAGCCGTGGCGCCATCAATGGCGTCGGCGGCTGCATGAACGTCGGTGGCATCTGCATCGGCTGCACGATGCCTGGCTTTCCGGACAAGTTCGCGCCCTTCTACAAGGCGCCGCCGGGGATGCTCATGTCAAGCACCGCGTCCAAGCTCGTCGGTTCGTTCGTCCGGCCTCTTCGCCGGATGACCCAACGCGACCTCAACCGCGAGGTCCGCTGGGATCACGACACGAGCGGAAAGCCGCCGACCGGCTGGGGGTCCTCCCCGCAGCCGACCTTCGTGGACAGGCTGATGCACGTGGCGTACGAGCGGATGCGACACAGCGACACGGCCGCCAAGGATCGCTGAGCAGGAGGCGTACAGGCTATGGATGTCATCCAGATGTGGTGGCTGACCCTCGGGATCGCGGCGGTCGTCATCCTCGTCGTCGCCGCTTTGTTGGTGTGGATCGCCCGCGCGGCCGAGCGAATCGATGCGCATGCCCTCGAGGTCTGGACGGCTGGCAAGTCGATCGCGGCCAACACGGTCCAGATCTGGCACCTGCACAAGACCAACGAGGTGGCCGGCCAGATCCTGAGTACGGCACAGGCGATCGCCAGCGTGGCCGCCTCGATCGACGACCGCCTCGCTCGGCTGCCCGCCGCGCTCAAGGGTGACGCCAAGTGATCGGATTCCTGACGGTCGTGACGATCGTCTACGTTCTGATCCTGGTCGTCGTCCTCGCGCTGAGCCTGATCATCATCGCGCGGGCGCTGTGGAGCATTGGGACGACCTTGGGACGGATCTCCGGCGGCTTGAAGGTCGTGGAGCGACAGACGGCTCCACTTGGCGGCTACGTCAGCGCGCTCAACGACGGGCTGGGGAGCGTGTCCACCGGGCTCGTTTCGGTCGCTGGCCACCTGACGGCGGCTGACGACGAACTCGCCATGGCCATGGGTGAGCCGGTGTCCGGCCAACCCGTGAGCAACGCGGCGTAAGAGGCCGACATGGAGACAGCGATGATTCTTGTCTGGATCCTGACGCTCATCATGGCCCTCGTGCTCACCGTGTGCATCGTGGCCCAGGTGGTGCGGATCATCCACCACGCTCGTGAGATCGACCGGCTCGGCAAGCTAACGCTGCCGGCGGCGGTCGGGATCGTCGAGAACACGGCGGTCATCGCCGCTCTCGAGGGCGTCCTCCCGGTGGTGGGCCGGCTGGTCGCGGGGGCCGGGGCCATCGATGCGACATCCGCATCCATCGCCCGCCGTGTCGCCGCCGTCCGCCGCGCGTTGAGCGGAGGAGCCGCCTGATGGAGTTGCTGCTGACGATCCTGTCGGGCGTCGCGCTCCTGGTCTTCCTGGGCGTGCTGCTGGCGTTCCTTGACCGGATCCGAACTGCCCTTGCGGGGATCAACATCTCCCTGTCCAAGGTCGCCATGGGCGTCCGTGCGATCGAGGCCGAGACCGCGATGTTGCCGGCGCAGCTGCCGACGACCGCCATCGCCCTGACCCAGATCACGGAGGGCGCGGAGGCCCTCGCGGGCATCCTCGCATCCGCCGACGGCCATCTCGGCCAACTCGTTCCCCAGGAGAGCTGAGCATGTGCTTCAAGAACCTGCCGGTCGTCTTCGATGAAGCCGGCAAGGCGCATCTCCGTGAGGGGATCAACGACCCGTACGTCTACAAGCCGGCGCCCACGAACGAGGAGCGCCAGCAGCGGATCGAGGGACTCTTGGCGCGCAACGGTCACATCAAGGAGATCATGATCGACCCGGTGACTCGGGTCGCCGGCGCGCTCGCCTTCCACACTGTCGTCGACCTCGAGACAAGGACCGTCCACGACGCGCATTCGCAGGCGACGCTGTTCCGGGGCTATGAGGTCATCCTCAAGGGCCGAGATCCGCGCGATGCGATCTTCATCTCCAGTCGCGCCTGCGGTGTCTGCGGCGGCGTCCACGCGAACGCGGCCGCCGAGGCGATCGAGATGGCGTTCGGTATCGCGCCGCCGCCGATGGGCACGATCGTCCGGAACCTCGGACAGGCGGCCGAATTCCTGTACGACCATCCGCTCCACCTGTTCCTGCTGGCCGGCCCGGACTACTCGGAGCCGGTCATCCGGGCGACGAACCCGGAGGTCTGGGCGCTGGCCGAGACCTTCACCACCCGTCACGGGGCGGTCCATGGGTTCGCGAAGATGAGCGACCTGATGACGGCGCTCACGCCGCTGTCCGGCTCGCTCTATCTCGAGGCCTTCGAGATCACCCGTCGGGCGCGCGAGATGTGTTCGCTGATCTGGGGCAAGTACCCCCATCCGCAGACGATCGTGCCGGGCGGCATCAGCACGACAGTAACCACGCAGACCCTGAACGAGTACCAGATCCGGCTATTCGCCCTGCTCGACCATTCGAAGAAGATGGCGCTCATCTGGGACGACATGTCGGAGTTCCTGTACGCCGCAAAGCCCGGGTACCGACAGGTCGGGATCCGGCCCAAGAGCTTCATAGATCTGGGCATCTGGGAGCACCACGACGCCTACGACGCGACGTACGCCAATGCGGCAGCGTCGGGCCAGCGCCGCTGGGCGACCCCCGGGGTGATGGTCGATGGGGAGCTGCGCACGAACGACCTCCATCAGATCAACCTTGGGCTCGAGGAGTTCGTCGAGCACTCGTTCTACGAGCCATGGGCGAACGGCTCGCCGAAGTTCGCGACCGACCCATTGGGCAATCCGCTCAGCCCGCACCACCCCTGGAACAAGGAAACGCTGCCAGCGCCCCAGGGCCGGAGCTGGAAGGAGAAGTACACCTGGGCGACGTCGCCGCGCTGGGATCGCGAGGTGGTCGAGGCTGGGGCTTACGCCCGAATGTGGCTGACGGCGGTCTCGAAGAAGCTGCCGCCCAATCCGTTCATCGAGGCGACCGGCACGAGCATGAAGATGACGCTTCCCAAGGGCGCTCTCCCGGAGATGACGCTCGAATGGATCGTGCCGGCCGAGAACAACGCGATCGAGCGCAACCGCGCGCGCGCATTCGCCCAGCCCTACACCGCGCTCGTCTGCCTGAACAACCTGCTCGCCGCCTACGAGTTGATGAAGACCGGCAACACGAGGGTGTCCACGGACTTCAAGGTCCCCCGCGACGAGCGTATCGGCGTCGGATTCTGGGGCGCGGGGCGCGGCTACCTCGCCCATCACCTGACGTTGGACAAGGGCGTCATCACGAACTACCAGATCAACACTCCGTCCACGACGAACGCCTCGCCGGTTGACCCCTTCGGCAAGCCCGGCCCGTACGAGGAGGCGGTGATGAACACGCCGATCCTCGAGCAGTACGCCACGCCTGACGACTTCAAGGCGATTGACATCCTGCGAACCATCCGCAGCTTCGATCCGTGCATGCCGTGCACGACCCACGTGTACGCGGGCTCGCGGACCATCGTCCAGGAGGTGACGACCTGCGCCTGCGAGATCGACGAGTGACGTGACCCTCGGCCAGATCGTCACGGCCGCCGTTCCCGCACCACCAACCGCGACCCGCCGGGTCCTCGTCGGGGGCGTGGGCTATACGAACCTGCGCGACCTGTCCGTGGGCCCGCTGCTCGTGGAGCGGCTGCGTCGGTCCGGCTGGCCCGATGGCGTGGACATCGAGGACCTGAGCGCCGGGGCCATCCACGTCCTGCACGCGCTTCAGGCCGGACCGACCTACGACGCGGCGATCCTCGTGGCCGGAGTGCGCCGCGGGGGCCCCCCGGGAACGATCCGACTGCAGCGCTGGGCCCATCCGCGCCAGACCGGTGAGGCGGTGCAGGAACGGGTCGCCGAGGCCCTCGTCGGCCTCATCGACCTCGATACGCTCGTGACCGTACTGGACCACTTCGAGGCGCTTCCGCGCGACACCTGGATCATCGAGATCGAGCCGCGCGACGAGGACTGGGGTGAGTCGTTGAGCCCGCCCGTCGGGGCGATATTGGATGAGGTGGAGCGCTTGATCCGGGGCGCGGTCGAGGAGGCGCTGGGATGACCGCGACGCCGCGGGGGGAGGAGGCGCTCGAGGGCCTCTACTGGCGGACGGAGATCCTCCAGGCCATGTTCTGGATGCGGGGCGAGGGCCTGGCGACCGATGCGGATCCGCTCGAGCTGGCGCGGTTCCTCGCCGCACAACCGGCGGTCATCCACGCTCAGCTGGAACGATTGACCGAGGACGACTACGTCGAGCGGACGCCCGGGCGCCTGGCTCGCTACCGACTGACCGAGCTGGGGGCTGCCGAGGGCGGCCGAAGCTTCCGCGATGAGTTCGAGGGGTTCACGCGCGCCGGACACGGCGAGTGCGGGCCCGGCTGCTGGTGCCAGGATCCCAAGCGATCGGCGGATCCGTGCCCCGGACGACCGGAGCTCGCCCGTGGAGCTTGACACGCTTCCAGCGTACCGCCTGACCGACACCGGCCAGTTCGTGCAGGCTGGCCTCGACGGGGAACTCACGTCCCGCTCCGGCGACGATCTGCCGGCTGACCTGGGCGCGGAGCTCGATCGGCTGAACGATCTCATCGCCGGATTCGAGGCAGAGACGGACGAGGCGCTACAGGCGAGGGTGTTCGATCTCCTCCGGTCCATCGACCGTATTCACAGGGCCGGGCTTCGCCGCCTCGACGATCTGCTCAAGGTCGCGGGGCTCCAGGCGCGCGCCATCGACGACCCTGAAGTGAAGTTGCTGTTCGATCTCTACGATCTCGGCGAGGGGGGCGAGCTTCAACGCGCCGAAGCGGTGCTCGCAACGGTGGCCCCGTACATCGAGTCCCACGGCGGCAGCCTGGCCGTGGTCAAGGCCGAGGCCGGCGTGGTCAGCGTCCAGCTCGCGGGTGCCTGCTCCAGTTGCCAGGGTTCGAGCGCCACGCTCCGGCACGTCGTCGAAGGCGCCCTCCGCGACGGGCTGTCGGATTTCGTGAGGATGGAGGTCGTCGAGCTCGCCACTGGCGGTCATGGCCATGACCACGGAGCGACCTCGGCGGCGCCACCACCCGTCTTCATCCAGCTGGAAAACCTGAAGCCGAAGCGACCCAGCCTCGTCTGGCATCCGGTCTTCGCGGCGACCGATCTCGCGCGGGGCTCGGTCCGGGTGGTCGAGGTGGACGGGGACCAGGTCCTCGTGGTCAACCTCGACGGCGAACACTACGCGTATCGCGACGGATGTCCGGGAAGTCCGCTGACCCTTGGCTCCGGGCGAGTGGACGGCGGTGTCCTCGTCTGTCCGTGGCACGCCTGCCAGTTCGACCTCCGTGGAGGGCGACGGCTGAACGGCGAGGGGCCGGGACTGGCCGTCGTGCCGATCGCCGTGGCCGACGGCGAGGTCCGGATCGGGACGCTGGTCCCGGTGGCGGCGTGAGCGGCCGGGTGCTGGTCGCGTGCGTCGGCAATCTCCTGCGGCACGACGACGGTTTCGGGGTGGCGGTGGCACGAGAGCTCGAGCGTCGAGGTCTCCCCGCTGGCGTTGATCTGATCGAAACCGGGATCGGCGGGATGGGCGTCGTCCAGCAGCTGATGGACGGATACCAGGCGCTCGTCGTGGTGGACGCCGTCGATCGCGGCGCGCCCGCCGGCACGCTGTGGGTTCTCACACCCGAGGTCGAGGATCCGTCGGCCATCGATAGCGACGAGTGGCGGACGCTGTTCCAGAACCTCCATCTCACGGAGCCTCATCGGGTGTTCCTGCTGGCCCGCTCACTCGGCGTTCTACCACCGATCGTCCGCATCGTGGGCTGCCAACCAGGCGACATCGATACGATGGACGAGCAGCTCAGTCCGCCGGTCGCGGCCGCCGTCCCGATCGCCGCAGATCGCGTCGAGGCCATCCTCGATACGCTCGTTGCGCCGGTGGCGGCCGGAGCGAGCGATCAGGAGGACATCTAGCCCATGTGCATGGAGCTTCCGGGCCGGGTTGTGGAGGTCCCGCCGGGTCGGCCGGACGTGGCCCGGATCGACGTCTCGGGCGTCGTCCGGTCGATCCACCTCGGCCTGCTCGATGGAGGGCCACCCAAACCCGGCGAGTGGGTCTCGATCCATCTTGGCTTCGCCATCGCTCGCCTCACCGACGCCGAGGCCGCGGAGGCCACCGCGTTCGCGGAGGGTTTCGATCGCGAGGGCAGCATCACCGAACTTTTCGAAGCTTCATTCGGCGAAGAGGCCATCTCTGCGCCCGCCTACGGGGAGAGATCATCGTGAACCCATTCGCCGAAGTATCCGCGCCAACCGCGCCGATCTCCGACCTGTCGTGGCCAGAGGACGGCCCGGAGGCGCTGACGACAGGCGCGATCCTCTTCGCCCGGTATGCGTACCCACCGAACGAGCTCGGCTATTGCGGACCTCCGGACCACCGGGCGCTCCTCGATTACGGTGCCGCCGGAACGGTCGATCGGGGTCTTCTGCAGCTTGCTCAGGGCTTTTCCGGTGCGTGGCCCTATCTCGAGTTCATTGCCGGCGCCACCGGCGTCCGCGCGCCGCTCGATCGGCGAGTCGTCGAGGCGTACTGGCTGGGCGGCGACCTTCATGACACGATCGACATGACGCGCTTCGGGAATTCGCTGCTCGATCGCTTCCGCAAGCGAGCTGGCGCGGGTTGGGGCTATCTGGCCGAGGCCATCTCCGCGGGCGCCGTTCCGAACCATGCCTTCCACGTGTTCGGGGTCTATCCCTGGGTTGGCCTGCTTCGCACGGGCCGGGCGGATACGCCCCTGGAGCAGCTCGAGAAGTGCCGGATCCGGTGGGGCCAGGTCGTGTCGACCGATGGCGACCAGGTGACCGTGCTCTCCCGGCCGTTGACCTATGACGGCACCGACATCGGCCTCGGCGAACGGCGCACGGAGACCGCCCGGCGCTCGGTCGACGGGCTCGGCTTCCTCGACGCGTTCCGGCCCGGCGATTGGGTGTCGCTCCATTGGGGCTGGGTGTGCGACCGGCTGAGCCGGCGCCAGCTTCATCTGCTCCAACGGTCAACGCTTCGGCAGTTCGAGATCACGAACCGGCGAGTCGTTCACAGCGGCCCGCGCCACGCGATCGGCTGAACGAGGAAAGGAAGGGCCACCCGACCGAGAGCACCGCACCGCACCCTCGACGCAAGCGTTGGAAAGCCGGGATCAGTTCTCCGATCCCGATGTCGTCCGCTTTCGCTACAGGAGCGCTCCCAATGGCCACAGACCCCGTGGCGACCATCCGCGGTCGCCGTCCCGCGCGATACGTTCTCGGAACCGTCGTCGCCGCAGTCGCCCTCCTCGCCTCTGGCTGCGCTACCTCGGGCGTCACCCCGCCCCCGTCCGCGACGAGTCAAGCGCCGTCACCTTTGCCCGCTGCCTCAGCCGAGCCGACGAGCAGTCCCACCCCCTCGCCGTCCGGAACGATCACCCTGTACACCTCCGTCACCCAGGGCACCGTCGACGCCGTTGTCGAGGGATACAAGACGTCCCATCCTGGTGTCACTGTCGACGTCTTCCGCGCCCCGACCGGTGAGCTTGCCGGGCGGATCGCGACGGAGTTGCGAGATGGCCGGATCCGGGGCGACATCCTCTGGCTCACCGACCCGCTCTCGATCCAGGCCTACGCCGAGCAGGGCCTGCTCCGGTCGTGGCAGCCTGCCGAGGCTTCGGGTATCGATGCCGCGTTCCGAGGCGAGACGTTCTGGGGGACCCGCTTCCTGAACATGGTGATGGTCCGAGGGACAGCGGTGACGCCGGGTCCGGTCGCGTGGCGTGATCTGACCGATGCGCGCTACAAGGACGCGGTGGGGTTCCCGGATCCGGGCTTTGCCGGCTCGGCCTTCGGGGCGCTCGGCTACTTCGCCCAGACGGATGGCTTCGGGCTCGAGTTCTACGAGGCGCTCAAGGCCAACGGCGCGACCCAGGTGAAGACCCCGGACGAAGTAACGACCGGTGTCGCCGAAGGCCGGTTCAAGGTCGGGATGACACTCGACAACTCCGCTCGCAAGGCCGTCACCAAGGGCTCCCCGATCCAGCTCGTCTGGCCGTCGGACGGGGCGATCGCCATGTACAGCCCGATCGGCGTCGTTGACGCCACCGAGAACGCGTCGACCGCCGAGTCGTTCGTGGAGTTCGTCCTGTCCGACGCGGGCCAGCAGGCGATCGCCGCCACCGGCTGGCAACCGATCCGCGCCGGCGCTGGCGGGCCGTCGCCCGAGGGTCCGCAGGTCTACCCGGACTGGGAGGCCGCGTTCGGACGGCAGGAGGAGATCCTCTCGGAGTACCGCGCCATCTTCGGTGGCTGAGTCACCGGGAACACGCCGGGCGGCGACGATCGTCGTCGTCGTCGCCGTGGCCCTGGTGGTCGGGTGGCCGATCGCCCGTCTGTTTGGCGTCGCCCTGGAGGACGGGCCGGCGACCGTCGTCGCAACCCTGACGGGCCCGCTCGCAGCTGGTGCGATCTGGAACAGCCTGTGGACCGGGGCGGCGGTCGCCCTGCTGGCGGTCTGCGGTGGGACCGGGGCGGCCCTCGTCACCGAGCGCCTGGCCGTACCGGCACGGCGCTGGTTGCGGCTTGGCATGCTCCTGCCACTGTTGATGCCGCCGTTCGTGAAGGCCTTTGGC
>JBCLDE010000052.1:0-14972 GCA_038915165.1 Candidatus Limnocylindrales bacterium | reverse complement strand
GGCCGCGGCTACCGCCCCGTCGACGGGGATCGGCTCGAGGGCGAGGACTGCCGTGAGCATCGCCAGGCGGCGGTCGCGGGTCGCGAGATCAGCGGCGGCGAGGACGCCGGCCCGGGTCCGCCGGGGGTTTCGTCGACTTCGCGCCATGCTCGGCACGCCGGCCAGTCCACCGAAATACCAGACGGCCGGTCCCGGACGTCCGAAAGGCACCCGGCACCCTCCACGAACCCGCTACCCGGCGCTCAAGAAGGCCGCCTGAGGCGGTTTAATCGCAAGCTTAGTACCTAGCGTCATAAGTACATGCACGTAATGATGGGATCGCATCTGGGGCATGCTCCTCTCCAAGAGGAGGGTGGCGCATGTCCAGAAGGAGCCCATTCGTCGTGGAGCTCGATGTTCATACCCGCCGAACGCTGGAGTCGCGAGCGCGACGCTATACGTTGCCGTATAGAGAGGTCATCCGAGCCCAGCTGGTGCTGCTGGCGGCAGAGGGCCTCGATAACGACGACATCGCGGCACGGCTCAACACGCGGCGCGAGGTGGTCAGCAAGTGGCGCAAGCGCTTCTTCGAGGAGGGCCTGGCCGGCTTGGAGGAACGACCGCGCCGCGGCAGACCGGCGCGCTTTTCCCCTCAGCCTGGCGGTTGAGGTCAAGGCCATCGCGTGCGCGCTGCCGGCGGCGCTGGGCCTGCCGCTGTCGCGGCTGCAGGTGCCCGACATCTCGGGCCGAGGTGCTGCGCCGCGGCCTGGTGGCCGAGATCAGCGAGACCACCATCTGGCGCTGGCTGTCGGATGACGCCATCGCGCCCTGGCGCCACCGCAGCTGGATCTTTCCGCGCGACCCCGACTTCGAGGCCAAGGCCGGGCGCGTGCTGGACCTGTATGCCGGGCGCTTCGAGGGCCGCCGACTGGGTCGTGGCGAGTACGTGCTGAGCGCCGACGAGAAGACCAGTATCCAGGCCCGCTGCCGCTGCCACCCGACGCTGCCACCGGCGGCCGGTCGGGCGATGCGGGTCGAGCACGAGTACGATCGCGGCGGCGCGCTGGCCTATCTGGCCGCCTGGGACGTGCAGCGCGCCAAGCTGTTCGGGCGCTGCGAGCCGACGACCGGCATCGTGCCCTTCGGGCGGCTGGTCGAGCAGGTCATGACAGCGGAGCCGTATCGCTCGGCGCGGCGCGTGTTCTGGGTCGTCGACAACGGCTCCTCGCACCGTGGGCAGGCATCGGTCGAGCGCCTGGAGGGCGCCTATCCCAACCTGCGCCTCATCCACCTGCCCATCCATGCCAGCTGGCTGAACCAGATATTGGTTTACCGGCCCTCAGAGCCGGCGTTCCGCACGACGGCCTGAGGTCCACCCGCGGCTCCCGGCGGAGGCAGATACTCGACGCCGAGGAGGAGCCGATGGACGTCAAGGTGGTGCGCAGCGATGGCGGGCACCGGCTCGACGGCGGCGGGCCGATCACCGAGCTCGCCAACCGCTACCTCGCGCATTTGGCGACGCGGGGGTTCTCACCACAGACCGTGCGGGGCTACGCGTTCGACCTCTTGAACTTCAGCCGCTTCCTCGCGGAGCGGGGCGCGTCGCTCAGCGACGTGGTGCCGACCGACCTGTTCGACTACCTGGACTGGCAGGCGAGGACCCCACCCACGGCTCAGGTGAAGGTGGTCCAGCTGTCGGCCCGGCGCGGCGTGGCGGCGGCGACGATGAACCGGCGCATCGCCGCGGTGCGCGGCCTGTTCGAGTACGCGGTGATCGCCGGGGTACGAGCGGACAACCCGGTCCCCGCCGCCCGGCGGGCGACGGGGTTGCGGCCCAAGGCCCGGGGCATGCTCGGTCACATCGGCCCGCGCAGGCCGCCGACCGGCGGGCGGCTCGTGCGCCAGCCGCACCGCCTGCCGGAGAGCCTTGACCCCGCCGAGGTGGCCGCCTTCCTCGCCGACCTCGAGACCCACCGGGATCGCGCCGTGGTCCTGGCCATGGTCCTGGGCGGGCTGCGGGCGGCCGAGGTGCGCGGCCTACGGCTCGCGGAGGTGGATCTGGGCCTGCGCCGGGTGCGGGTGATCGGCAAGGGCGACCGGGAGCGCACGGTCCCCGTGGACGGGGCCTTCTTCGCCGAGCTGGCCGCCTACCTGCGCGGCGAGCGGCCTCCGGGGTGCCCGACCCCGGAGTGCTTCGTCGTGCTCCGGGGACCCACGACCGGCGGCGCGATGACCGAGGCGGGGCTGCGTCGCATCTTCCGCACCCACCGAGCCCGCTCCGGCGCCCCGCGGGTCCGTCCGCACCGGCTCCGCCACACGTACGGGACCGAGCTCGCCGCCGCCGGGATCGACCTGTTGGTGCTGCGCGAGCTGATGGGCCACGCCTCGCCGGAGACGACGGCCGGCTACGTGCACCTGTCGGCCGAGACGGTGGCCGCCGAGTTCGCCCGCGCCCGGGAGGTGACGCGATGAGCGCGCGGGCCACCGTCGCCCTGCGTCGTCAGGGTGCGCCCGATCTGCTCGTCGCCTACGCCGGGGCGGTCGAGCGGCTGCCGATCGGCCCCGACGCCCGGCGCATCCGACGCAGCGCGGCAGCACGACTGCTCGGGCTCCACCCCGATCTCGCGGTGTGGATGGCCCGACCGACGCCCGCCCGGCTGGCCGACCTGCGCCGCAGCGGCGCCTGGCCGTTCCTCGCCTGGTGCTTCGCCGAGGGCCACCTGCGGCCCGATCTCGACCTGCTCCTCGCCAAGGCCCCCGGCGAGCTCTATGCCACCTGGGCGCAGCGCCACCGCGGCGATGTCGCCCGGCTCGGCGAGGTTGGCACCCGCTTCGGCTGGTCGGCCACCTGGACCCGGGATCTGACCGCCGGGTTGGCGCTGCTCTGCCTGTGGGCGGGCACCCACCTCGAGGGGCTCACGGGCGCCGACTTCGCGCGGTTCCTGGCCGAGCTCGACGTGTGCCCCTCGGCCCGACGGGACGCCCGCTCGCACAACGGCGCCCGAGCCTTCAGCCTGCACCAGGCCTGCTACGAGCTGCGCGTCTGCGACTGCCCACCGCGGAAGCACATGCGCCGGGCCGCCACGCTGGCCGAGGCGCTCGGTGCCATCCCCCAGCCCGAGATCCGCTCGGTCGCGCTGCGCTACCTCGAGGTCGTGGGCACGACGCTGCGCCCGTCCACCGTGGTCCTGCGGGCCGACAGCCTCATCGTGCTCGGCGAGTACCTCGCCGCTCACCACCCCGCGGTGCGTCGGCTCGAGCAGCTCGAACGGGCGCACCTCGAAGGCTTCCTGGCCTGGAACCACGGCCGGCCCTGGCGCGGCCGCGTGGCCCGCGCCACGCCGGTGTCGCTCTCGGCCTCGAAGCGCGCGGTGGTGGACCTGCGGGCCTTCTTCGAGGACCTCGCCGTCTGGGGCTGGGCCGAGCGGCCCCCACGGCCGCTCCTGTTCGCCTCCGACGTGCCCCGCCTCGATCGGCCCCTGCCCCGGGCCCTCGCCCCCGATGCCGACCGCGACCTCATGGCCGCCGTCGCCGGCCTCGGCGACGTCTTCGCCCGCTTCGGGCTCACCATCCTGCGGGGCACCGGGATGCGTCTCGGTGAGCTGTTGGACCTCGAGCTCGACTGCCTGTGGGACACCTCGACCCACGGCACCTGGGTGAAGGTCCCGCTCGGGAAACTGGGCACGGAGCGCACCGTGCCGCTCGATGCCGCCACGCTCGCCGCCTTCGACGCCTGGATGGCCCACCGCGGCCGGCAACGCCCGCTCGCCCATCCGCGCGACGGCCGCCCGGTCGAGTTCCTGTTCATGGAGCGGGGCCGGCGCCTGGGCGCCTACCGGCTCCGGCAGGGCCTCGTCGACGCCGTCGCCGCTGCCGGGCTGCCGGGCCGCGGCGGCGCGTCGCTGCGAGTCACCCCGCACCAGCTCCGCCACACCTACGCCACCCGCCTCGTCAACGCCGGCATGTCGCTCCAGGCGCTCATGGCCGTCCTGGGCCATGTGACGCCTGAGATGACCCTCCGCTATGCCTCGATCGCCTCGCCGACCGTCCGCGCCGCCTACGAGGCGGCCATCGGCAAGGTGCGAGCCCGCCGGGTCCTCGTCGTCGCCCCGGCCGGCCAGCCGCCCATCCCCGACCGGGTCGAGTGGTTGCGCTCCGAGATGCTCAAGACTCGCGTCGCCCACGGCTACTGCGCCCGAGACCTCGTCGCCGAGGCGTGCCCCTACGCCAACATCTGCGAGCAGTGCGACAACTTCGTCACGACCCCGGAGTTCCTCCCGGCCCTCGAGACTCAGCTCGCCGACGTCCGTGCCTTGCACGACGACGCCATCGAACGGGGTTGGCACTCCGAGATCGCTCGCCACGCTCGGGTCATCGCCAGCATCGAGGCCCACCTGGGCCGGCTCAGGAATTCGGGCTGACCAGTGAGTGTCCTCTTGACATCATCCCGAGGGCCGGTTAATCGAGATCTACTTCAGCATCGTGCAGCGCAAGGTGCTGACGCCCAACGACTTCGCCGACCTCGACGCGGTCAAGGCCCGTCTGCTCGCCTTCGGCGAGCGCTACCAGCAGCTGGCGACGCCGTTCGAGTGGCGCTTTACGCGAGCTGACCTGGCTCGCCTGCTCGCGCGCCTGAGCCGCTGGGATCAACTGCAGACGGCGGCATGAGGGTGAGCGAATACGTGCCCGAACTTATGATCCAGAGCACTTAGCTCGTAGCAAGTGCTCCGGGCGCAATGGCAGCCTTGATGAAGCCCGCGGGAGGAGCCTGTCCGGCGGCCGCGCGGATGGCTTCCTCGGCTCGCTCGAGCGGGTAGGTATGACTGACGATCTGCTCGATCCCGTATGACGCGGCCCGAGTTTCAATGAAGTCGAGGGCCTTTGCGTACGACGCCTCACCCTTGACGTACACGCCCTGGAGCCGGATCTCCTTCCAAACGAGGACGTCGATCTTGATCTTCGCCTCCACGTCCTTCCCCGCCAAGCCCGCAAGGACGACCGTACCCAGTGTCCTGACCAGCTCGATCGATGTCTCCGTGGCGTTCGCGCTGCCGCTCACGTCCAGGACAACGTCGGCGAGCCGTCCTTGGGTCATCTCGCTGACGCGCTCGACGACGTTCTCCGCATCGGCGACGACGACCTCATCGGCGCCAAGTCTCCGGGCGAGCTCGAGCCTCGCCGCGTCTCGGGCCAGACCCGTCACGATCACGCGACGCGCACCGCATTCGCGCGCAATGACCACGGCAGCCAAGCCCTGGGGTCCGCAGCCTTGGATGACAACATCGTCGCCGATCGAGACATTCCCGCGATCTCGCAGCCACTCGATGCTGTTTGCGAGTAGCGCGGCCACGATCGCCGTACCTGGGGGCACCGACGGACCGACCTTGTGCAGGATGGAGCCAGGTGCCAAGTACATGAATTCAGCCATCGCGCCCCAAAGGTGTGGCGGCACAGAGGATGGCGTCCGGGTCCCGTACGACTGCTTCCGTGAACAGAAGCGGTACTCGCCGGACCGGCAATGACCGCATGACCAACACGGGACGCTGCCCTCCACCAGGACGCGGTCGCCGACGGAGACCCGGTAGCGCTCCGCCGCATCCGCCCCGATGTGCTCGATGGTGCCGAGGATCTCGTGTCCCAGGATGATCGGGTAGGGGGCAGCCAGGCGACCAGAAAAGTACTTCCAGTCCGTGCCGCAGACGCCTGCCAGCTCGATCCGCAGCAGGCCATCCTGAGGACCTATCGTAGGTAGATCGAACTCTTGGAGTTCGATGTCCTCTGGCCCTTGCAGAACCGCCGCCTTGCTTGCCGTCGCCATCACCGATGCCCATCTTGCGGCTGGGGCGGCCAGGCGCGACTACACCGCACGTCAGCCCTTGGGAAAGACAGCAAGAAGGCCACCGTCGCAAACGAGCTCGGCACCCGTGACGAAAGAGGATTCATCCGAGGCGAGGAACAGGGCCGCGGCCGCCTGGTCCTCCGGCTTCCCGAAGCGACCCAGGGGAATGCTGGTCGTTGGCCCCTCGCGTGCCGGTGCTCCCGCAATCCCGAGCGGACTGCCCGTTTGCGTCGGTGTCAGCGAGTTCACACGGATTCCGTGTGGAGCCAGTTCCATTGCGGCGGCCCGCGTCAGATTGAGGACGCCGCCCTTCGCGACGCCGTAGGCGAACTTGCCGATGTTGCCGCGGTGACCACTTGTGGATGCGATGTTGACGATCGCGCCTGGGCGCCCGGCATCGATCATGCTTCGCGCGACCGCACGACAGCAGAGAAATGTCGAGCGAAGCGTCACCGCTTGTACGAGCTCCCATTCGGCGAGGCTCGTCTCAAGCATCGTCTTGTTGACGGTCGCGGCAACGTTGTTAACCAGGATGTCGATCTGACCGAACTCCGCGAGTGCCCGGCTGACCGCGTCATCGACGTCGCCCTCATCGCTGACATCGGCCACGATCGCTATGGCATGCCCGCTCCTCGACGCCACTTCGTCCCGGACAGCCTCGCCGCGTGCCGGGTCCAGGTCGACCACAACGACCGATGCGCCCTCGTCGGCAAAGCGCAAGGCGATGGCACGACCGATGTTGTGTCCTGCCCCGGTGACCATCGCCACTCTTCCGTCCAGGAGTCCCATCGATACCCTCCCGCGTTCGAGACAGTAACTGCTGTCGCCGGCCAGTGAATCTGTCACCGGCCGCGTCCAGAGTACCGCCTGCGCCAGGGGGTGATCGGCGGCCGGCCGGGAGGCCCTCCGCTCGGCCGATGGAGCCGGAGCGAGCAGGCCGAGTTGCTCAGCCGCGATGATCGTCGTGCCACTCCCCACGAAGGGCTCGTACACGCCCTCGCCCGGCCGCAGGTGGTTGCGGATCGGGATTTCCGAGAGGAGGACCGGCTTCTGAGTCGGGTGGTCCTCCTTCGTCTCCTTGCTTCCGGAACCGATCCGCTTGGGCGAGGGGCGCGCCAGATCGTCGCCTGGTCGTGCTCACCGATGAAGAGGTTGGGCACCCCCGGCTTGCGCACGACGAGGCAGGGCTCGTGGTTCCAGTGGTACCAGGAGCAGCCGATCGAGAAGAGCCCCCTGTCCCAGATGATCTGCTGGGCGAGCTCGAATCCGACGGATCAGGCCCTCGGCCACCTCGGCGGCGTGCGTGCCAGCGTACCAGACGTAGCCGACCTGCAGGGAGGGCACGAGGGCGAACGCCGCAGACCAATCGGCGCGGACGTCGCCGCTGATCGTGGTGTGGCGGTGGCCCACCGTTCGCCCGTGGGCGCCCCAGGTGGCCCGTGTGGCGTCGTCAGCGTCGGGCTGGCCGGTTGGGGGCCTCCCGCATCATGTACGGCTTGGCGGCGCCCGCCACCACGCCCCAGCCGCGCACGCGCTTCCGCGGGCCGTTGTAGACGCCGTCGCGCCAGGTCTGGTCGAGCTGCACGCCGTAGGGCGGGTCCGTCGCGAGGAGCGTCGGCGCTGCCCCGTCCAGCAACCGCGCCACGTCCTCGGCCTTCGTCGAGTCGCCGCACAGGAGCCGATGGTCGCCCAGCACGTAGAGCTCGCCCGGCTTGACGTAGGGTTCCTCGGGCGTCTCTGGGACGTCGTCGGGGTCGGTGAGACCAGCCTTCGGATCGTTGCCGGCCAGGTCGCCCAGGAGCGCGAGCAGCCCAGCGTCGTCCACCGTGATCCCGGCGAGGAGATCGCGAAGCTTCTCGTCGTCCCGGCCGGCCATCGCCCCGATCGGGTCGAGCGTGGCGAGGACGAGCGCCTCCTCGTCCGGGTCCAGGTCGACGTAGAGGACGGGCACCGTCGGCTCGCCGCGGGTGAGCGCGAGCGCCACGCGAGCATGGCCGTCGACGACGTGGCCGGTCGTGCGGTTGACCATGACCTGGGCGACCCAGCCGACCTCATCGAGGGCGCCCGCGAGCGCGTCCTGCTGGGCCTTCGGATGGAGGCGCCAGTTCGCCGGGTTGGCGAGGAGCTGGTCGGGCGCCTCCTCGCCGGTGCCGACGATCCGGCTGCGCCAGGGCGCGTTGGGGGCCGTGGCGACGCGCGCGCCCTTCGTCATCGGCCGAGCCCCGATCTTCGGCCTTGCATCGTCCGGCGACCTGAGTGATGGATGTCCGGCCGAACGCCAGATGGGCGTTGGCAAGCGAAAGGACGACGGACATGGCGGATCTCCGCAGGTGCATCGGATCGGCGAAGTTCGGGATCGAGGCGCACGACGCGCCGGTCGAGGACTTCCCGGTCCAGCCCAGCCAGAAGGACGGGCTCGGGCGGCTGTGCAAGCCCCACTGGACCGCGTACACGCGGGCGCTCCGGGCGGCATCGGTCGCCCGCAAGGCCGCCGACGGCGGGGTGGCCACCGAGGCGGCGCCGACCGGGCCGCAGGTCTTGCGCCAGCAGCGCCGGGCGATGGCCCAGGCGGCCGGCAAGGTCCCGGCGGTCGACGGCTCGGTGCCCCGGGAGACTCCGGCGGTGGCCACCCGCCGCGCGAAGCTCGAGGCCAAGCTCACGGAGGTCGGCGTCGCGTCCGACGAGGGCCAGCGGATCATGGAGGCGGCCGGCGCGGCGGCGGCCCGAGGACGCAAGCCGACGGCCGAGGCGGTCGTCGAGACGGTCGCCTTCGACTGACCCTCCCCGCCGCACGAGAGAGGGCCCCGGGTGCAAGCCCGGGGCCCTCTCTCGTGGAGTGGCGCAGTGGCCAGCCAGCCGATCATCGCCCGCCTCGGTCGCCCTGTGGCGCCCACGGGCCAACGTATCGTTGTTCGCGCAACGGGATTTTTCGCGAAACTCGGCCGCGTGCACACATATGGCGGGCGCGGTCTTCCAGGATCGTGGAATCGGCGTGTGGGGACCCCCGGTCGCCCTCCGACGCACCCTTGGTCGAGTTGCACGATCGACAGAGCACCGCGCAGTTGCCGATGTCGAGCGTTGCGCCACCGGCTGCGAGCGGCACGACGTGGTCGACGGTGAGGTCGCTCGCGGGGTGGGCGTCGCGCCCGTAGCCCGGGCACCAGTTGCCGTGCTGGCCACGCCATGCCCGCAGCACTCGCGCACTCAGGCGCTGCCAGGCCCGCGTGCTGTACAGGGCGTTGTGCCGGCTCCGGTTCGACTGCCGGGCGTGTACGAAGCAGCGGCTACCCGCGCGGCTGGTGACGACACCACAAACGGTGCAGAGCTTCATTGCAGGCGCCGAAGGACGGCGCACATGGGCGCCGGCGTCGCGCCGCCTCTGACACTGGTGATGCTCGATTGCACGCACGTCGACATCACGAAGAGCGTGGGCAAGGCAGCGAGTGGGGTCTATTCGCCTGGAGTGCTACGCTCGCGGGACCAGTCCCGACCGAGAAGGCGAGTTGGACGGCTGAGGTTCGGGGAGTCGACCTTGGCCGAGGTGCGGCAGTTACGATGGGAGGCGGTCAGACGCCCGTGGGAGCACGAACTTGAACTTCCTCTACGTCGACAACTCGAGCGTGTGGATCAAAGGCATGCACGTGAGTGCGGTCCACATGGGACTCGACTGAGACCTTCCTGACGGTTGACGATATATCGTGGTGCGATAGATAATCGCCCGCGGCGCGCCTGTCAAGCCCCGGATGCGCCGCGATCTCGTGCTCCGATCAGGAGCCTCGCAGGAGTGGATGCAGGTGGCTTCATTGCCGGATCTGCGATGGCGTATGCGGTGCCAACCGACCAAGTGCGGCTCGAGCCGCTCAGATCTGAGGTGAAGTGATGGCGGACGCGATGGTCATCGCAGACTCACGAGCAGCGGCGAGGGTGAGCGAGCAGACCCCGTTCTCGCCGACCGGCGAGGTGCTGCGCGACATCGCCAGGGGCGGCATCTCGGGCGCGATCGTCGGGATCGTGGTCGGCGGCCTCGGCGGCCGGGTCGTGATGCGGATCGTGGCGATCCTCCACCCGGATGCCGTTGGTGCGCTGACGGAAAACGGGAACCGGATCGGCGACATCACGATCGCTGGAACACTCTTCCTGGTTCTCTTCGGGCTGATCTCGTGCGCCCTCGCCGGGGTGCTCTGGGTCATCGTCAGCCCATGGATCCCGGGCCACACCGGCGCGCGGGCGTTGCTGACGGCAGGTATTGCGATCACGATCGGGACGCCAGTGCTCATCATCGGCAGGAACCCTGACTTCGTGATCCTGGATCACGACCCGAGGGTGGTGGCGCTGCTCGTCGCGCTCGTGGGCTTGATCGGTCTGTCCATAGCGCTGCTTGACAGCTGGCTGGACCGGCGGCTCCCGCACGTTGTCGCGGGTCGCAAGGGACCGGTGATGTTCTATGCGACCGTCACGCTGATGGGGGCGGTGCTGGTCCTCCCGTTCGTGCTGCTCGTGTTCCTCACCTCGGACGAGTATCAGTTGCCGCTCCGGGCAGGCTATGCGCTGCTCGTGGTGGGCCTGTGCACCGCCAGCTGGTGGGGGCTGCGCGTCCGGGGGCGAGTGACTACGCCGCGGGGTCTGGTGATCGCGGCTCGTGGAGCCCTTCTGGTCGCCATCATGCTGGGCGTGTTGACGTCACTCCCCCATATCTCCCGCGCGGTTGGGGCGCCGTCCTGATCTGCTGGCCAGGCTCCAGGCTCGGCACCACGAGCCACCCCTCGGCTCGTCCGCTGTAGATCAGCTGCTCCGTCGTGAGACCCGACTTCGCACGCAGGTCGGCGAGGTGGCGCTTTGCAGTGCTCGGCCGAATGCCCACCAACCGGGCCGCGTCCGAAAAGGATCCGCCAGCCTCGACGCACGCAGCGAGGACGTCGCGCTGCCGCGGACTCGGTCGATCACGCGGCTCGCAGTCGGGCTCCCCGGTCAGCGCCGGCCGTGGCGCCGACACGTGGACATGGGATAAGGCGGCAGCGCCTGCCTTCGTGGAGACGATTCGGAAGGCGGAGGCGACGTAGTAGGCGGTTGAAAACATGCGCTTGGGCAGTGGTAGGATCACCACCCAACAGGCATAAGGGAAGGGCAACATGACCACCGTCCTCGTGAATCACCGGGTCGCGGACTACGATTCTTGGAAACCGGAATTCGATCGCGCGATGGCAGCGGAATGGAGCAGCGACATACGCTCCTGACTTGTTTAGATGCCTCCAGCACCCGGGCCTCGCGGGCCGTAGGGTGCGAGGTCGGTGACCGGCTGGCTCCCACGCTCCTTGCCCGCCCGTAAGGGTGTGGCTCTCTCATAGCATGCCGGCCGGCCACCGACCGCCGCCGGCGTGGCTCGATAGAGGCGTGAGACGCTCCCCGGAACTCAGGTTGCCCGCCGCGGTGCCCCACCGTCCGGGCAGCTCGAGGAGACACCAGGTGATCACGATCGGCATCGATCCCCACAAGTCGTCGCACACCGCCGTCGCGCTCGACCCGAGCGGACGCGTCCTCGGCGAGCTGCGAGTTCCGGCAACCAAGGCCACCCTGGAGCGGCTTCTGCGCTGGGCGGAGCGCTGGCCCGACCGGACCTGGGCGGTGGAAGGCGCGACCGGCCTCGGCCACCTCCTGGCGCAGCAGCTCGTCAACCGCAGGGAGACGGTCCTCGATGTGCCGGCGACGCTCGCCGCCCGGTCGCGGCTGCTGGCGCGAGGCCACGGCCGCAAGACCGACGGCATCGATGCCGCCAGCGTCGCCCGGGTGGCCCAGAGCCAGCCCGACCTGCGCCGCGTTGGCCCCGAGGACCACAGCATGGTGCTGCGACTCCTGTCCGACCGTCGCGACGAGCTGACGGCCGAGCGTCGCAGGGTGGTCAACCGGCTGCACCACTTGCTCCGGGACCTGCTTCCGGGAGGTGCCCCGACCGAGCTCTCGGCGGCGGCCGCCTCGGGAATGCTCGGCCGGATCCGACCAGGGACGGCCGTCGACTGTGAGCGCAAAGCGATGGCCCGCGCGCTCGTGACCGACATCCGGCGGATCGACCGGGCCCTGACGCAGAGCCGCGCGCGCTGCGCCGCTGCGGTGGCCGCGAGCGGTACCACCCTCACCTCGATCTTTGGGATCAGCGACGTCCTGGCGGCCAAGATCCTGGGCCACACCGGCGACGTCAGCCGCTTCGGGTCTGGCGACCGGTTCGCAAGCTATACGGGCACAGCCCCGATCGAGGTGTCGAGCGGCGAGGTGACGCGCCACCGCCTGTCGCGCAGTGGCAACCGCTCGCTGAACAACGCCCTCCACCTCGCGGCGCGGGTGCAGACGATGCACCCTGGCCCGGGGCGCGACCACTACGAGCGCAAGCTCGCCGAGCACAAGTCGTCCCGTGAGGCGCTCCGCAGCCTCAAGCGCCAGCTCGCCGGTCCCTCACGCCGATCGCGCTCGAGCCGCGGCAATCCATTCATCGCGGCCTTCGATCGGGATTCGGTAGGTTGCTAACGCGCGTCCGGATCCCTCCGGGCGCGCCAAGTTGCCCTAACCAGGGACCGGGCATTTCGGAAGCGAGCCGGCGGCAGGATCTCCTGGGACCGTTCAGGGGTTCGCGGGCGGGATGTTCGCGTTGAAGCGAAAGCGGTTGGCCGGGTCATGCAGCCGCTTGAGCCGCCGCAACCGCTCGAACGCCTCGGGGCCGAACGCGGCGGACACCCTCGTCGCTGACTGGTCCAGCTCCCCATAGTTGAGGTAGCCGCCACCCCGCAGCGAGAAGGGCTCGAACCGCGCCGCGGTCCGGCGCGACCACGCGACCTGCTCCTGATCGCCGCCCGGATCCCCCCAGAAGGCCACCGCGGTCACGTTGGCGGCGGCAGCGCGCCCGCCGAAGGCGGCCGAGGCAGCCGGGATGCGATGGGCCGCCCCGTGGATCAGCTCCAAGAGGACCACGCTTCGGCCCGCGATCTCTCCGGCAGCCTCGAGCATGGCATCGGCGAGAGCGGCGGGTGTCTCGCGGACGAGGTGGCCTTTCCAATAGTGGCGCAGGCCGAACGGAAGCGGGGGGTTCATGGCCTGGAGCTGGAGCCAAGACATCGCCCGCACGTCGCCGTCGAGGCGGCACGGATCGGCCACGATCTCCGCAACAGCGCTAGCTGCCGTCGTGGCATCGCCCCGCCAGGCAGCAAGGAACGTGAGTCCGGGGGTGCCATCCTCTGGCGACCGCCAGGCAATGGCCTGCATGGTCAGCGCATCGGGCGCCGCCTGCTCGAGCGCGATGATGCGCTCGAGGACCCGGTGGACGCCGTCGCCCCGGAACCGGATGCTGCCCCCTGCGACCTGGGTCACGTCGGTGAGCCGGTAATGGAGGCGTGTCACGACGCCGAAGTTGCCGCCTCCACCGCGGAGTCCCCACAGGAGGTCCGGCTCATGCTCGTCGTCGACCTCAATCACGTCGCCACCCGCCGTGACAAGCTCGGCCCCGATGAGCGCGTCGCAGGCGAAGCCCTCGGACGCGACGAGGTAGCTGATCCCGCCACCGAGGGTGAGGCCGCCGATGCCAGTGTCCACGAAGGTGCCCGATGGCGCCGCCAGGCCGTACGCGGCCGTCGCGGCATCGAGGTCCATCAGCCGCGAGCCGGCGAGGGCGAGCGCCGTGCGCCGCTCTGGATCGACCTCAGCTCCGCGCCAGGTCGAGAGGTCGATCAGGAGCGCGCCGTCCGGAGCCGAGTGCCCCGCTACGCTGTGACCGCCGCCACGGATGCCGATGCCGACGTCGGCATCCCTCGCCCACCGGACGGCCGCCACGATGTCTTCCGTGTCCTCGGGCTGCAGGATCGCCAGGGGACGTCCGCTGGCCATCGCGTTGAAGGTTCGCCGGGAGGCGTCGTACGCGGCGTGTTCGGGAGTCAGCAGCCGTCCGCGTGTCCGCGCCCGGAGTTCCGACACACCTGACCGCACTGTCGCCATCTCCTAATCTGCGCTACGCCTTGTCCGCCGATGTGGGGCGGATTGTGACCGCGGCCGCCGCGCTGGTCAACAGGTTCGGCTCCACGTCAGGCGGCTCGAAGCGCCTCCACCATCGCCTCCACGCCCTCGACGACCAAGGTTGGCAGCGTGCGTTCGAATCCTGTCGGGCGCGCCATTACACTTCGATCAGTCGCAGCTCGCCGGACCCGACGTCAAGGCTCGTGATACCGTCTCCGAGGTTCTGTTCGGTGCGGAGGAGGACGAATGGCCTCAGCAGCACGCCCGACGGGCGTGACCATCACCGCGATCCTGGCCATCATCGGGGGTATCTGGCAAGTCGCCGTCGGTCTGGGTTGGGCGCTTCCGGGCGGGGTCCTTGGCGGGATGCTCGGCGGTGGGATCGCGCCGGGGGCGTATGGCGGCTTGATCGCCCAGATGGGGTTCCTGACGATCATGGTCGGAGCGCTGTCCATCGTCGCCGGGTTCGGCATGTGGCGCCTCAGCGCCCGGGCGTGGATGCTGACGGCGATCGTGGCCTGGACCAGCATCGCGCTGACGATTCTCAGCGTCATCGGGTGGGGCACGCCGCTCAGCGAGCTCATCGGTATCGCCCTGCCGGCTGTCATCCTGTATGGCCTCTCGACGCCGGCCGTGAAGGCGGCCTTCGGGCGCGCCTGATCGCGGCCAGGACCCTGCCCTCGGTTTCGGTCGATGGGTTGGAGATCAGACCCACCCGGCAACCTTGCCTCGGGTCCGCCGCTCCGATCCTCCGCGCCCGAGACGACCCTACGCCTTGGGAAGTCTCCTTCAGCGAGGCTCCAGACTCGGCACGACCAGCCATCCAGCAGCCCGCCCGGCGTAGATCAGCTGCTCGGTGGTAAGACCCGACCTCGCGCGCAGGTCGGCCAGGTGGCGCTTCGCGGTGCCCGGCCGAATGCCCACCAGAGCGGCCGCCTCCGGGATCGACCCGCCAGCCGCGACGTAGGCAGCGAGCACGTCCAGCTGGCGCGGAGTTGCCGACCGCGAGAGTGCGCCGCGCAAGTACCCGTCTCTCATGCCAATCGCCTGGCCGCGGCGATCCATTCATCGCGGCCCTCGATGGGCATGTCGTAGGTTGCTATCGCGCGCCCAACACCTGTCGGGCGCGCCAGAACAACCTTTTCCGGCAGCGCCAGCGCCA
>JBCLDE010000051.1:0-15149 GCA_038915165.1 Candidatus Limnocylindrales bacterium | reverse complement strand
TCGATCTCGAAGAATGACGTGCCGAGCAGGATGTAGGCCCGATGGGCGCCAGCGGCATGGGCCCAGGCACGCTGCCGGCCCCGCTGATCGCGACCAGACTCGGCGCCAAACTTGAGCTCGACGAACACCTCAGTGGATCCGGCCGGCGCGAGCAGCGCGAGATCGAAGATCCAGCGATCGGGCTCGACGATTACGCGTGGCGGGTCATCTCCTTGCCACAGCCCGAGTTCGCGCGCGAGGTCGGTCTGACGGAAGAGCTCGGCGAGCACGAGCTCGTGTGTGATCTCGTGGCCCCACAACCGATCGAGGAGAAGGGTCAGGCCGTCGGTCGGCACGGGTCCCTTGTTGCGTGAACCGATGCCATCCAACGCTGCGGCCACGTCCGCCGAGCTCCTCGCCTCCGTCACGGGATACTCCTTCTCATGACGGCCGATTGTCGATCTCCGCCTAGTGGGAGTACCACACTGGCCATACCACACTATGAACCCATCGTGACGCCCAAGCTGGCACCAGCAGGGGTATCGTCGCGGTATGGATGCCCGCGAGCTCGCCTGGAACGCGATCCACGACGCCCTTGCCCGAAGGCCGGCACGTCGGAGCGCTCTCCTATGACCCAGGACGGCACGCCTGGAAGATCGTGGCGCGGTCGCCACAGCCACCCGGGCGCCGCGGCGCGCCGGAGTACGTCGAAGGTGCCGGCGAGGATGAGGACGCCGCGCTGACCTACCTCGCGCTCGCCCTGGAGGAGCGGCAGGGTGATGCAAGGCGCACCGACCTACGGCTCCGTGGCCAGCTCGCCTACATCCAGTCTGCCGAGGAGGAGTCGCCCCGCACGGACGGCTATCGGGCCGGTTCGCGTCAGGTCCGTTGTCAGGGCCTCGCGTGACCCGGGAAAAGGAACAGCCGGAGCTTGCCACCCGGCAGTCTCGACCCGAGCACGATCCTCGGGGACCTCGCTCATCGTGGACGGTACGTTGCGGGCCGGGTGCCTTACCAGAAGGATCTCGGCGAAGCCAGCGCGATGCAACATCGTGTGCACCGGGGGGCCGGGTGGTTTCCCGCCCACTCAATCAGGACGCGCGTCCCAGCTGTGGGAGGAGCTCGGAGGCGACGCGTTCGAGCTGCTCCACCTCGTCCTTCACGGGCCAGAGCAGCACGCGCTGGAGGCCAGCCTCCTGGTAGCGACCCAGGAGGTCACGACAGGCAGCTGGCGAGCCGATCGGGAGACGGCCGGCAACTTCCTCGATGGGGCGGCGCAGCATCTGGCTGAGTCGCTGGTTCACGTCGCGCGCTTCGACCGCGTCGTCCGTGATGTACAGCCAGGTCGTGGCCATCGCACAGGGGAACGTCGCGGGGTCTCGCCCCTCGGCCTCCAGCATGCCGCGGAGCGTCGCCCAGGCGGTCTCGAACGCCTCCGGGGTCGTGTTGTAGCCGGAGGCCAGCCAGCCGTCGCCGAGTCGGGCGACGCGGCGGAGGCCGGCCTCCGACCCCCAGCTCCCGATCCAGATGGGCGGCCCGTTCGGCTGCGTCGGCGGCGGGGTCAAGGTGATCCCCGTCGTGTTGTAGTAGCGCCCGACGAACGGTCTCGCATCGCCGGTCCAGAGTGCGCGCATCGCGGCGACGGCTTCATCGAAGCGGGCCCAGCGCTCCCCGAACGGAATCCCCACGAATGCGTAGTCCCGCTCGGAGGAGCCGGGGCCCAGGCCGGCGTCGAGGCGGCCTCCCGACAGGAGGTCGATCACGCCGAGCGCCTTGGCGAGCGCGACGGGCCCGCGCACCACGGGGAGCGCGACGCTCGTCATCAGCCGGACCCCGGGAGCCGCCGCGAGGATCGACGCGAGGGCCAGCGGGCCATCCAGCCAGGGACGACTGTAGACGAGGTGGTCGTTGGCGCAGACGGTCCCGAAGCCGAGCCGCTCCGCGGCCGCCGCGACGGCGATCAGACGCTCCAGCGAAAGCCGCTCCGCCTCCCACCCGATCTGCGGAAGATGTACGCCGAATCGCATCGTGCGCTTCTCCTGCCGCCGGAGTCCGGTGCCGGCGACAAGCCGCTGGCCGCCGTGCAGTAGGTGGGAGTCTACATGCTTCGCTGGAGGCGACGGCGATCGATGCCCGCTCGTCACGCTCGGTCAGGATCTGGAACAGGAGCTCGGCGCCGCGCTGGTCGAGGTGGACGTACGCGGACCGACCTTCCCGCGACCATGACGTCACATGCGCCGGTAATTCGGTCATCCGAGGCGGCGCATCTTCTGCCCCAGGCCGATCCGGGTGTTCCAGACACGATGGGTGGATAGTCTCGTCATCGGCGCCGGCCCGAATCGGTCAGCATCGCGCTGACACCGGGCCTGGGGTTCTAGGCGCCGGCCGTGGCCGGAACGGCCTGGCGCACGGCGCTGGACCCGAACCCGCGACGCAGGAGCACGATGCCCAGCAGCAGGCACCAGACCATCGTCCCCGGAATCGAGATCATCCCGATGATCCACAGGAGCTCGATCTCCGGCAGGAGTCCCAGTGGACCGAGCGTGCCCGCCACGAGGCGAAACGCCGGGACGATCCCCAGGACGCACAGCCACGTCGGCAGGACCCTTCTTCGACGGCCGATGACGCTGAGCCCGGCGGCCCACAAGCAGAGCCCGACGATGCCGCTGATCACCGCGGCCTGGCTCGCTACGTTGAAGGCAAGGTAGGCGGCCTCGCCCCATTCGTCCCGAAGGTTCGCGATGTGGAGCAGCGGACCCGACTTCGCGATCTGCAGGCCACCGGTCACGAGGAAGAGCGCCGCAGCGAAGAGACCGAAGGCCGACACGGAGCGCAGCGCCAGGGAGTCGGCTCGGGGCGCTATGACCTCCGCGACGCCCAGGATCGCGACCGTCAGGGCGATTGCCATCAGGATCAGCGACAGCCCCGCGAGCACGTGGATGTCGGGGTGCGCCCGAACGAACGCGATGCTGACGGCCGGGTTGTCCGTGTCGTCGAAGCCAAGGATTGGCGGCGCCAGCTGGAAGGCGAACCAGGCGAAGCCCGCCAGCGCGAACACCATGGTCGACACTCCGGCGACCCTTGCGGTGGTTGTCATGGTCCCTCCTCGTTCTTCGGTCGCCGATAGCGACATGTCGGTGAGCTACTTCTCTCCGATCGGCCCGGCACTGACGCGCCCGCGCAGATTCCTCATCGCGATCGCGCCCGCGGAAGGTCCTCGTCGCGAAGCCAGAGCGCGACGGATGCGGGGCGCATGACCTCGAACGCCGTCGCGGTCACGAGGTCGCGGATGCGCAGCAGGTCCACCTCGTCGCGGGCCTGCGCACCAAACTCGGCCAGCGTCCGCTCGGCGTCCACCCGGGTCCGGTTGAAGCGCCGATCGATCGGCGCCTGGACGATGCGGCGGATCGGCTGGAAGAGCGCCGCGGCGAGGAGCGTGGACGCCGCAACCGCAAGCGTGCTGCCGCCGGTGACGCTGGCCACGAGCAAACCCATGGCCAGGTTCGCCGTGACGAAGGTCGTCGCGAGGACGGCGGTCACGGCCACATAGGAGAGCGCCCGGCTGATGATCCGGTCGATGTCGTACAGGCGGTAGCGCAGGATCGCGATGGCGATCGCGATTGGTGTCAGCAGCATTGACAGGAGCGACGCCGTCCAGAGGAACTCCAGGTCGCCCTCGATCGCCAGCAGCTGGGTCGCGGCAAGCAGGATCCAGAGGGCGGCTGACGTGCCGATGGCGCTCAGGAACCAGCGGATCTGGGCCCGCGCCAGGGGCGCGGAGCCGCGGTAGCGGACTCCCAGCGAGATGCCGCCAGCCACGAGGACTGCGATCAGGGCGACGGAGCTGATCTGGGCCAGGATCGCCAAGGGGAGCTGCCCAACGACGTCGAGACCGATGGGGTTGGGCGCGGGATCGACCCACCCCATCCGGAGTGGTCCAGGGCGCAGGACGTTGAGCAGGATGCCGATTGCAGCGAGCGCGATCGCGCCGTCGAGGAAGCGGCCCAGGCGACCCGCCGGCCTCCCGTCCGGGAACCGGCTCCAGAGGAGCAGGAAGCCAAGCACGCTCAGGGTGAAGGTCCCCGCGGATGCCATGGCCAGCAGGGCGCCGATCGGCGGCAGCGGGGCGGGTTGGCGATCGATGGCCTCGGCCGCCATGCGCATGATCATGGACGCCAACAGCAGCACGCCGGTCGCGAGACAGATCCGGCCAACCGTGTTGCCTGGCCGTCGGTCTTCGATCAACGCCCCAACCATGGTGAACACGATCATGCCGATGAGTCCGAAGGCGATATCGGCAGGCAGGCTGTCCGTGGTGGCGGCGAGCGCCAGTGAGACGGCCCCGAGGACGGCGACCAGCAGTGACCACAGGACGAGGATCTTGTGTGGGACGCGTCTCATGGGCCGATGATGGCAGTCGACCGTTCGCAGAACGTTACGAGATTGCTTGCGGGATCGTTACGCGCCGTGACATTCTCGCGATCGCACGCCCCGTGGATCGACCAATACGACGCCCGGGCCCTGCCGAACGCCATCGATCATCTCCTCGAGGCACACACGAGCCGGGCGGGTCGGTGCCCTGAGCCCGGTCAGCCGGCCGATGAGATCCGGCTGACACTCATCCGAAAGGCCCCCGTGAACGCCGAGCTGGTGTCGTAGGCACAGGGGAGTGTGAGCATCGTCGTGGGAGCCGAGAGGCCACACGATGACCTGATCGTCTGTCGCCTCGACTCGACCTCGTTGAGCAGGCGCTCTGGCCCGAGCTTCTCGTTCGGGCCGCGCGGGGTCGAAGGTGACGATTGGGCGGAAGGGCCTGCGCCAGACAATCGGTCTGCGCGGTTCGGGCGTGTACGCGACCAACTTCCAGCCGTGGGACGAGGCCCTCCGGGCAGCCGCCTGCGACCCAAGCCCCCCGGTTGCTCCGGTGCCCGCGGCCTCGGACGAAACCATCAGGGCGATTCCAGCGGTGGCTACGAGGGGGCCCGCGTGGGCAACGCTCGTGCGGTCCGGCGCGGCGCGTCCGCCGCGGAACCCGCTCGCTCGATGTGCGGTCAGCCGGTCGGGTCGTGGAGAGCGGGGATAGACATCAGTGCTAGGCTGTGGAGTCTCACGAAAAGCAACCTGCCCGATCAGGGGCAGGCCGCGGCCGTTCAGGAGAGGGAACGATGGCGAAGACGCAGCTGTTCGGCGTCGCCCGTGTCGGCCGCAAGACGTTCACCACGAACGCCATGCCTGATCCTTACGACCTCCGCGACCTGGAGTATCGGCCGATGCTCCAGCCACTCGATCCGGTCGTCCACGTCGAGCGCAACGATGCCGCGTTCCTGGTCTTGAGCCAGGACGGTTCGTCTTGTACCGGCCACGCGGTCGCGGCAACGATTAACACGGTTCGCGCTCGCCAGGCAGCGGCAACCGCGGTAGCGCCATCGGTCGAGCCGGTCAGTCCCTACATGCTCTATCGCCTGGCGCGTCGGTACGACGAGTTCCCTGGTGATGCCGATATCGGCTCGTCGCTGCGCGGCGCGTTCAAGGGCTGGCTCCGCCACGGCGTTGCGCTCGATCGGGAATGGAATGCGAAGGCGAGCGCAGCCGGGACGCCGCCGGTAGACGCGGAGATCGACATCGACGAGCCCGACTTCGTGACGTCCTGTCGTCAGCGCCCGCTGGGTGCCTACTTCCGGGTCAACCCGTATCGCCTGGACGACATGCAGTCAGCGATCAGCGAGCTCCACGCCATCGCCGTCTCGGCTGCCGTCCACGACGGCTGGCAGCGGCCACGCTTGGTGACGCGCGACGGCAACACGTTCGCGGTGATCGTCCGATCGGCTAGCCCGGAGCCGATCGGCGGGCACGCCTTCGCCCTCGTCGGCTACAACGAGATCGGGTTTCTCGTCCAGAACTCGTGGGGCGAGGACTGGGGGGACCACGGCTTTGCGATCCTTCCGTACGAGGACTGGTTGATCTCCGCCTACGACGCCTGGGTCGCCCGGCCCGGTGTCCCGAATACCCCGTTCGCGCGCCCTCCGTCGTCCTCCGCCCAGACGGCGACCGGTGGGGTGGTGGTCCGCGGAGGGCCTAATCTCCTGCTCCTCCGAAACTACGTCGTCAACACCGGCAACGACGGCCGGTTGTCCGACCACGGCAAGATGGTCAGTACCCTGGCCCAGGTCGATGACGTCTACGCGAACATGCAGTCGAAACACGACGCGTGGATCCGCGCCGGAGAGACGACGACGCGCGACATCGTCCTGTACGCTCACGGCGGGCTTGTCGACGAGAACGGGGGGCCTGACCACCGCCGAGCGGATGCTCCCCCATTGGCTCGACCATCGGGTATATCCGATCAACTTCGCCTGGGAGAGCGGCGCCCTCGAGACGATCCTGGACGCCCTGGAGGACCTGCTCCAGGGCCGGTTACCGTCCGGATTCGAGATCCGGTTCGATGTCGAGGAGGCGATCGACCGACTAGTGGAGGGGATCGCCCGGAACTTCGGGCCGGCCGATCTGTGGGGCCAGATGAAGAGTAATGCCACCTGTGCCTCCGAAGTGGGCTCGGGGACGTCGGGCTCCGACGTCCGGGGCGGCACGCTCGTCGCCCGAAAGCTCGCGGCGTACATCGGGTCGGTCGGCGGTGGCCCGGTCCGGGTCCATCTCGCCGGGCACAGCGCCGGATCGATCTTCCTGACGGCCCTCGTACCTCGGCTCCTGGCGGAGGGCGTCGAGATCTCGTCGTTGGCGTTCATGGGCGGGGCCGTCCGGAGCGACGTCTTCGCCCGCGATGTCCTCCCGTCGATCGGACCGAACGGGCGGATCAAGCGGTTCACCACGTTCAACCTGTCGGAACGCCGCGAGCAGGACGACACGTGCGACGTCGGCGGACACGACTTCTACCACAAGTCGCTGCTCTATCTCGTGGCGCGTGGGCTGGAACCCGACCCGGATATCCAGACCGGTGTCGTCCCGCTCGTCGGGCTCGAGGTCGCGCTGGATCACCGGCTGTCCACCGGCTCGTCCCTCCGACAGGAGCTCAACGCCACGGGGAGCAAGATCGTCATCGCACCCGGCGGCCCGTCGCAGGACCTGCGCTCTGACGCGAAGGGCCACGGCGATTTCGACAACGACCAGGCGACATTAAACGCCGTCCTGCTCCGGATGCTGCGGCTGACCTCGATGCCGAGCGGCGGCGCGGGCACAATCGGGGGCGGCGGCTCGACCCCGACCCCTGCGAGACCACGCGGACCGAAGCCCGTCGCGGCGGGCCTCGCCGCCGCCGCTCGACCGCGGCGGTCGCGTCGCGCCGGCGCCGAGACCTCGATCGATGGCGTCCGGATGGGCGTCACGTTCGCCGGCGGCCCGCCGCGCGCCGTGCCCGTCCGTCGTCGCCTCAAGCCAGCCCGGACCAGCCAGATCCCGACCGAGGCCGCGATTGCCCCCGAATCGGGCAGCCCTGGCCTCGACATGCTCCTGGCCAGCGGCTGGAAGGAAATCAAGCGGCGCTGAGGCGCTTCGGGCCGGTCGACGTCTGGAGGACCCGGCTGATCGGCGTGCGGGGGAACATCAGAGGGGCGAAGGCCCACCGACGATGTCGCCCGCGGAGCGACACTGGGCTGCCGAAGTCAATGTGTGCTGACGTCGAGACGGAATCGGTGTACAACAGGGGCACAGCCAGGGGTCGCCCGCGCGATCGGCCGGACAGGAGGTTCGATGGAGGTCACGCCAGCCGCGGCGTCGCTCGAGCCACCATCCGGGACGATCGTCGACACCGCCGAAACCGCTCCCATTGCCACCGCCCCGGAGCACCGGATTCGGGTCGTGGCCAATCCATGGCTCGCGCGGCTGCTGATCGCCGCCCCGATCGGCGTCGGGCTCGTCCTCGCCGTGTCCGGCTTCTACCTCGACGACCCGATGTTTGGGACCGGGTTGGTCGCCGTCATTGTCGTGTTCGTCGTCTTCCAGGTCTTCGCCCGATGGCTCCCGGAGGCGCTCGAGAGGCTCCGGTTGCGGCAGATCGTCGGGCCTGGGGAGCAGGCTCGATTCACCGCCTTCGAAGCCGGCACGGAACGAATGATGAACAACCGTATCGGGCTGGTGCCCGCCGCTGTCTTCGTCGTCTTCGCCCTCGCCCGCTACCCTGTCGCCGCCGGCGGGCTCGATGGCTTCTTGTTCGGGAGCGGGCCACGGTCGCTCGGCAGGGCCGGACCGCTCATGCTCCTGGACATGCTCGGCGAGACCCTCCTCGGCCTCGCCCTGGGACTCGTCTTGTGGCGGATGCTCGTCGCGGCCCTCAAGGTCCGCGAGCTCGGCGATCGGTTCGAGCTCCGCCTGCAGCTCAACCATCCCGATCGGTGCGGCGGCTTCCGACCGATCGGCGACCTCTGCCTATGGAATGCATTCCTCGTCACCGTGCCCGCCGTCTACCTGGCGGCCTGGGTCGTCCTCGCGCCGCGGATCCCGATGTACGGGACGACCTACGTCGGGCTCCACACCGCCTTCCTCGGCGTGCTGGCCGTCCTCGCGCCGGTGACGTTCGTCGCGCCGCTCTGGACGATCCACAGGTCCATGGTCCGGGAGGCGACCAGACTGCGAGTCGAGGTCGAGCAGCTCGGCCAGCAGATCGACCGACTGTCGCGCGACCTCTTGGAGCGCTCCGACGAGCTGAAGCCTGACGAGATCGCGGCGCTGGCGCGCGACATCGATGTCCGCCAGCAGAGCTACAAGCGCAGTGAGCAGATCCCGACCTGGCCGATCGATATCGGCCTCGCCCTCCGTTTCGGCACGTCCCAGGCGATCCCGCTCCTCGGCCTGACCGGGCTCGGCAAGCCGGTCATTGACGCGATCGAAAGACTCGCGAAGTTCGCCGCAGCCGGCTAGGCGCGTGGACGCTAGATCGTGTCATGTCAATGGCTCCGTAGTGGGGCATCGCTTGAGCCGGCTGGCCGGTTGGATCGTCGTTTGGAACGTGACGCAGCGATGACCATCGCGCCGAATCCAGGCGGCGGGTCGGCGGCCATGGATTGACACGAGGGATTCCATCCTTGCCAGGGATGAAGGACTCAGCGAGGCAAACTAGTCTACCGGGTTGGCTTGCAAGTTGTTCACATGGCGTGCCACCCCCGTGATCGCGCCGGTTCCAGCAGGGCATCTTCGACCATCTGCGACGCCGTCACTATCACCAGATCGTGGCGCTGTGAGCCTGCGCGTCAGCCCGAAAGCCTATTCCCCCGTGAGCTCGGCCACGATCTCGCGCGCGGGCCGGACGCCGAGCACGTGGTCGACCGACATGCCTGCATACAGGGCCATTGCCCGCACATCGCCGACGGTCTCCCGGGTCGGCGGCATCGACTCGAAGCGGCCGATCTCCCGCTCGCCGAGACGAGCGACCGTCGCCCCCCGATGGGCGCGTGCCGCTTCCACGGCCGAGCGAAGGACGCGGTGTGGCGCGTCGGGCCAGTGTGCCCCGAAGACGCTCGTGAGCTCCGTGTCGGACGCCGACGCGGCGACCAGGGCGGCCACATAGTCGGGGTGGGCGTTCGCCTCGGCCGCGGCGACGAATAGGGTGCCGACGCGGACTGCGGCCGCACCCGCGGCGATGAGCTCGACGACGCGCGCGCGGGTCCCGACGCCACCCGCCGCGACGACTGGGACGGCGACCGTGCCAAGGGTCTCGGCAAGCACCTCGTCGAGGGGCTGGGTCCCGCGGACATGACCGCCGGCCTCGATGCCCTGCGCGACGACATAGGCGCACCCGGCGCCAACCGCGGCGCGGGCCTCGGCCGCGGAGCCGACCTGCCAGCCGACAGCGGCGCCACCGGCGGCCGCGCGCGCGACGAGCGCTGGGTCGGGGTCGCCGTAGAAGAACTCGACGACGGCAGCCACCCGGCCGGCCGCGTCCACCGCCTCCAGGTCGACGAACGGGACGAGGAAGTTGACGCCGAGCATCCCTGTCGTCAACGCTCGGGCGTCGCGAACCGCGGCGACGACTCCTTCCGGTGAGCCGCCGGGGATCATCCCGAGGCCGCCGGCTTCCGCGACCGCGGCCGCGAGCGCGGGCGTGCCGATGCCACCGAGAGCCGCGAGCTGGAATGGCAGGTGGCACCCAACGAGCACCGCGAAGGAGCTGGTCGACATCGCTCGCGGAGACTACATCCGCGCTCAGGGCGAAGGAGTAGGGCCGGCGGCCGCCCGGTGGTCGAGCGACGATGGCATCGCGCGGTGGATCGTCGACCGCCGACCAGCCAGAGTCGCCATCCTAGCCCCCGAGAATCAGCATCGATGCCATCAGGGAGTCGTACTCGTTACGCCCTGCCAAGACCGCCCATTCTTCCTACAGAGCGCCCGCATCCGGGGTAACGCCTTGTGCATTCGCGCGGTCGGCCCCGACAGGAATCGGACACTATGCTTCCATGGTGTGGGAATGGACGGCCTCACATGCGGGGCGCGGCCTCGTCGGCAGCAGCACGCTGTCCTGCCATACCCGCCCGTGCGCCCTATGCGTGGGCGGCGTCGCAGAATCAGGCTGGCTCACGCTCCAGGTTTAGAACAAGGAGCCGCTCGAGGATCTCGGCATCGGCGAGCTCGGCCGGCCAGCCGTAGGCGGCGAAGACCGCCGCGTCGAGGGCGGCGTGGGCGTGGTCGAGCCAGGTGGGGCGTTGGTTGTAGAGGTTGGTGAGGGTCCGCTTCACGAGATCTGCGGGGTCAAGGTTGGGTGGATTGAGCCAGCCGTCGCGCAGTTCGACGAGGCGGCGGGCGGCCTCCCCTACTCTCTCGCGCTCCTCGTCCGTGGGCCGCGGGAACGGGAAGGTCTCGAAGGTGGTCGTCGGCGTGTAGCGGAAGCCGGACTCGACTTCCCGGAGTTGGGTGCCAGTCGCGCGCGCCCATAACTCGTGCGGGCGAGAATGCAGAACACCCAGGGTGTATTCGTCGTCTCGAGCGAACACGATCGTCGCACTGTCGGCGAGCGTGTTCGCATCCAGCCAGGCGAACAGTCTGTGCTTCGTGACTCTTGGAGTGACGATGTATCGGGTCATCCCAAAAAGGGCCTTGCGCATTCCCGAGCGGGGTTCGACGTGCAGCCACCACTTCTCGGCGTACGCGGCGCGCTCATTCAAGACTCGCTCGGGGCGGACGTGGGTTCGAACGTGCTCGAACGGCATCTCGTACAGCGCGGCTTCGGACATGGACGTCGAGACGCCGAAGTCAACGATCGACATGCCCCGACGCCGAGCTGTGATGTCGATACCGTTCACCCACGGCCGAACGACATCGGCGTTTGGTCGGCCATCCGGGTTCGGTGACGACAGCATCTCCGCTGCCAGTTCGGCGGGGATGTCGAAGGGGCCGCCTTTCGTGTCGCCCATGAACGCGATCCCGAGGTTCTCTTGAAGCTGTCGCGCTCTGGAGAGGTCGAGCCCCGACGTGAGATTTGCGTTGATCGACGTCACTGCTTGGCCGTCGAGTTCGCGCTCCATCTCGGACCCGTCGTCCTGGCCAACGAAGCTGATGTGGACGGCCGCTCCCGACAGCACCCAGGGTTCATCGGAGCGAGCGAAGAAGAGCCCGCCGGTCTTCTTGATCCGTTCGAGTACGCGACGGTTCGCTCCGCCGCGGATCGACTGGGTCGCCAAGAGGCCGGCGCGCTTGGTTCGCTTCGCTTCGATCTGTGTTCGCGCCTTCTCGTGCCAGTACGCCGACAGGTCCGCCTCGCGGGGCACGCGGCCGTTGTAGACCTCGAACAGCGCCTCGACATACGCGTCGCCGAGGTTGCGGCGAAGCAGTTTGCCACCCAGGAACGGCGGGTTCCCGACGATGAACTCGGCCTCGGGCCAGCGGGCCTCCTGCGGCTTCGAGGGATCGGTCAGGTCGAGCAGGGCGTCGCGGTTCTCGATGTGCTGGAGCGAGCGCAGGATCGGGTCGCGCCGATAGCCCAGGCCGTGGCGGATCATCCACTGGATCTCGCCGATCCAGATGGTCACCCGGGCGAGCTCGGCGGCGTAGGCGTTGAGCTCGATGCCCAGCACCGCCTCCGGGCCGATGTGCGGGAACTCCTGGGGCGTCTGGAGGACGAGCGAGCCCCATGTTGGCGGCATGTCTGTATGGGCATGAACCCGCTGGTGATGGCCGCGCTGAATGGAGACGGTGACAGCGGGTGTCGCGCTGCCCGATGATGCGGGCCCGCACAACCAGGTGACCCTCCGGAGGAAGACAGCCCCCGGAGGGTCGATGGTGGAGACAAGGTCCACCGCGCTTGATCGTATGGCCGAGCCCGCTCGATGTCAGCACCTATGCCGCACGTGGCCGTGAGGTCGACCCGCCGCGGGTGAGCTGCCCACGCTGTGGTGGAGCGACGGGACCCTGGTCGGGGTATCTGCGCCACTTGCGCGATGCGGAACTCCACCTGATCTTCGTGCCGCGAGTGCGCTGCAAGTCGTGCGGACGAACCGATGCCCTGCTGCCCTGGTTCGTGACCCCGTACCGCTGGGACAGCGTCGACATCATCGGCCACGCGCTGGAGCGCAGCGCGGCGGGTGACGGCGTGCGCCGGATCGCCGCCGTGCTCGGGCGTCCCGAGACGACGGTCCGCGAGTGGTGCCGGCGCTTCGGGCAGGTGGCCGCCGAGCTTGCCCGGATCCTGCTGGCCGCGGCGGTCCGCACGGGCTGGACAGGCTTCGACCTGCCGACCGCGCCGAGACCCAGGGCCGCGGCCGCGGCGAACGCCCTCGCGTCGGCCTTCGCCCGCCGCCATGGTCCCGTTTCCTCCTGGCGCCTCGTGGCCCTCGTCACCGGCGGCGCCTGGCTCGCCCGCAACACAACCTCGCCCTTGGCAGCATCGGCGACCTCCCCTCTGATGGCCCGGACACCCCGATCCACCCCTGGAGGTGACCGATGGCCCGCGATCCGGCAGAAGCACTCGCCCTCTGGCGCTACCACCTGATCGCGGAGGCCCTCAACCCGAGGCTCACAGGGAGGGAGCGTGGTCTCCTCGTCCGCCGGATCGCCGGCGAGCACCCCTCACCCGGCGGCGAGATCCGGGCGGTGAGTCGCAACACCCTCGACCGCTGGATCCGCCGGTACCGGGCCGAGGGCCTCGCGGGCCTGCGCGACCGGCCCCGCTCGGACCACGGATCGGCCCGGATCAATCCAGCCCTCTTGGACGAGGCGATCCGCCTGCGCCTGGAGGTGCCGGCCAGGAGTGCCGCCCACATCGCCGAGATCGTCAGGACGCGTCACGGCGTGCGGATCGCCGAGCGGACCCTCGCCGAGCAGTTCCGCCGGCGCGGCCTCACAAGAGGCGAGCTCCTGCGCGACGGGCGGACGTTCGGGCGGTACGAGGCCGACGCCCCCAACGAGCGCTGGATCGGCGACGTCCTCGTCGGTCCCTTCGTGCCCCACCCGAGGGCTCCGGGCTCGGTGCGGGCCCGCCTGTTCGTGCTCGTCGACGACCACAGTCGCCTGCTCGTCGCTGGCCGCTGGGTCGGCAACGAGACCCTGCGCGCAGGGCAGGAGGTCCTCCACGCGGCGATCCTGCGGCGGGGCCTGCCCGAATCCCTGCATGTCGACAACGGCAGCGCCTACACGGGAGCCGAGCTCGCGAGAAGCTGCGCGATCCTCGGCATCCGGCTCATCCACAGTCGGCCATACGCCCCCGAGGGGAGGGGCAAGCAGGAGCGCCTCAACCGGGTGATCCGGGAACGCTTCCTGCTCGAAGCCACCCAGGTCGGCATCGCTTCCCTCGAGGAGCTCAACGACCGCTTCGGAGCCTGGGTCGAGCGGTACCTCAACGTCCGGATCCATTCGGAGACCGGCGAGTCGCCCCTGGCCCGCTATGCCAAGCGCGAGGCGAAGCCCGCCAACCCCGAGCTCCTGCGGACGGCCTTCCTGTGGTCGGCCCAGCGGCGGGTGAGCCGGACCGCAGGGGTCAGCTTCGAAGGCAACGAGTACGAGGTGGACAGCGCACTCGTCGGGAGGACGGTCGAGCTGCGGTACCGGCCGGAGGACCTGTTCGCGATCGAGGTCTGGTGGCAGGGCCGCCAGGTCGGCTGGTGCACACCCCGGCGGATCGCCCGCCACGTCCACCGCCAGGCCCCCCCGGCGCCGCCCGAACCGCCCGCCCCGCCGACCGGGATCGACTATCTGGGCCAGGTGCTCGCCGACCACGAGGCCGTCAGCACGGGGCCGATCGCGTACCGCGACCTTGACGGAGAACCCTTCTGATGAGCGAGCGCGCACCCTGGCAGACCCACTTCGGCTTCACCCGATCTCCCTTCGGGAAGTCCCTCGCGCCATCCGAGCTGTTCACCCGGGCGCCCCACGAGGAGGCCGTCGCCCGCATCCGCCACTGCATCGCCGAGTCGGCCCTGGGGGTGATCACGGGCGAGGTCGGGACCGGCAAGACCGTCGCCGCGCGGGCGGCCAGAGCAAGCCTCGACCCGTCCCGCCACGCCCTCATCTACATCGCCAACCCGGCCTTCGGGACCCGGGGCCTGTATGTCAGCATCGTCCGGGCGCTGGGTGGCAGCCCCCGCTTCCACAAGGCGGAGGTGATGGCCCAGACCTCCGAGCTGCTCGAGGCCGAGGAGGCCGAGCGCCACCGGCGGGTGGTGATCGTGGTCGATGAGGCGCACCTGCTCACCCCCGAACAGCTGGAAGAGCTGCGCCTCCTGACCAACTCGGACATGGACAGCCGCAGCCCGTTCGCGGGCATCCTCCTGGGGCAGCCCAGCCTCGCCCGCCAGCTCAGGCTCGGGGTGTTCGCGGCGCTCGACCAGCGGATCGCCGTGCGCTACCACATCGGCCCCATGGATCTCGGGGACTCGACCGCCTACCTGCGCCACCACCTGGCGCTCGCCGGGCGGAGCGACCAGCTCTTCGCCGACGATGCCATCGTGCGCCTCCATCGTCAGTCCAACGGCATCCCGCGCGCCCTCAACAACGCCGCGATCGCCGCGCTCATCGCCGCGGCCTCGGACGGCAAGGAGATCGTCGACGACGCCTGCGCCAAGAAGGCTGTCGCCGAGCTGACGCGCGACTGATCAGGCCGGGGCGGCGGCGTCTCCATCGAGCGCTGCCGTCAGGTCCCCACGCAGTCCTGCCGGATCATCACCGAATAGCGTGGCCGCCAACAGCGTGGCGACGAGGGCGCCGGTGAATACGCCGACGTGGCCGGCTTCTGC
>JBCLDE010000050.1:0-15275 GCA_038915165.1 Candidatus Limnocylindrales bacterium | reverse complement strand
AACAAAAAAGCAGAGGTCTGGCCTCTGCTTCGTTCGCCCGACACGACCCGTGCCCCCGGTCTAGCGACCGGGAACGATCATGCCGGGCATCGAAAATAGAAGTAGTGGCTCATGTGCGTGGGACGACGGTACCCAATGGGCGCCCGACCGTCAATGCTGAGCACGGTCAGGCGGCCGAGCCCGCCATCGCGCGGGCGATGATCGTCTCGACGACCGCGGTCTTGGCGTCCGCGTAGTGCTGCACGTAGCCCCAGTCCTGAGCCGCCAGTTCGCGCTTGGTCCGCTCGTACAGGTCGCGCTCGTCGTCGCGCGCACGCAGGCGGTCCCGCAAGGCCAGGATGCGATCGATCTCCGGGCTTCCGACCGTGAAGACGTGGAGGTTCACCGCGGTGTCGGGGCCCTTGAACACGCGGTGCTCGTACCAGTCGGGCTCGCGGATCCGCAGGACCTAGCCGCCGCCTTCCAGGTCCGGCGCGTACGACGCTTCGTCCGCGGTGTCAGTTCGCCGATGGTGGCCGCCCTGATCTCCTCGACCGGCGTCCGTGGCCGGCTGGCCGGGCTGCCCTGTCCTGACATACAACACTCTCCGCCCGGGTCACGGACCGTGGTGGCGAGCGCCAGTGGTCCGTGCCGGGCCACATGATAGGATTTCCGACGCTGCCGCGACGGAGAGGTCGCATAGAGGTCTAGTGCAGCGGTTTGCTAAACCGCCATGTGGGGTAACCTGCATCGAGGGTTCGAATCCCTCCCTCTCCGCCAGCCTTCCAGCATCGTGCGCCCGTAGCTCAGTGGATAGAGCGTTAGGTTGCGGACCTAAAGGTCGTGGGTTCGAGTCCCGCCGGGCGCGCCAACAGATCAGGGCCATCGGTTTCGGTGGAGGCCTGTGTTCTTGGCCCGTTGGCCCGCGGGGGGCGCGCCCGGGTAGGCGGCCGATGTGCGGGCCCCGTCATCGATGAGCGCCGACTGACGCAGGCCACCCAGGAAGTCCGCCTACCCAAAGCCGGCAGAAGCTCGTTCCGCACGTCATTCCGGGTCCACTCGCCTGCTAGGCTTTGGGCGCGAGCCGGGATGCTGGGGAGCCGACGCCCGGGCAGTGCCGACGCCGACCGACCCGCCGACGCCGCCCCGCCTCGCCCTCCCGATCCGCCACCACCGAAGGACACGCCATGACACCCGATCCATCGCCGACCCGCGCCGCCGTCGCGTTCCTGGGACTCGGGACGATGGGCGCGGCGATGGCCGCGAACCTGGCCCGCGCCGGGTTCGCGGTCACCGCCTGGAACCGGACCCCGGGCCGCGCCCCGGAGCTGGCGGACCTGGGCGTGACCACCGCCGACTCGCCGGCCAAGGCAGTCGCGGATGCGAGCGTCGTCGTCATCTGCGTCTCCGACACGTCCGACGTTGAGGCGGTCCTGTTCGGGCCGAGTGGGGTCGTCGAGGGCGCCCGACCGGGGACCCTCGTGGTCGACTGTTCGACGATCGCGCCCTCGGGAAGCTGGGATTTCGCCGCACGACTCCGCGAGCGCGACCTGTCGATGGTCGATGCCCCCGTCTCGGGTGGCAGCGAGGGCGCGCGCAACGCCACTCTGACCATCTTCGTGGGCGGGGATGCCGCTGACGTGGAGCGGGCTCGGCCGGTGCTGACGGCGATGGGCCGGACCATCACCCACGTTGGCCCGATCGGTGCCGGCCAGGCGGTGAAGGCGGTCAACCAGGTCATCCTCGCCGGCACCTACCTCGGTGTGGCCGAGGGGATCGTCCTCGCGATCAAGGCCGGCCTCGACGTCGAGCAGGTCGTCGCGGCGCTCGGTGGTGGGGCCGCCCAGAGCTGGGTCCTGGCCAATCGGAGCGGCCGGATGCTCGACAACGAGTACCCGCTCGGGTTCAAGGTCGCGCTCCATCGCAAGGACCTGGGCATCGCGCTCGATCTCGCCGCGCAATTGGGTGCGGTGCTTCCGGTCACCGCGCTGGCGGCGCAGCTGGAGACCGGCTTGATCGCGCAGGGCCACGCGGAGGACGACATGTCGGCGCTGGCCCGCTCGGTCCGGACCCTCTCCGCGCTCGAGGGCTGAGCTCAAGCGCAACCCGCCTCGGTTTCACATGTCAGGCCTCAGGTCCTGGCCGGCGGACCTGCCACCGGCGATGACGCTCCCAGCATCAGATCCAGGGCAAGTGGGACGATAGCCGGCGAGCGAGGCTCCGAAAGCGTGTTGGGGGCGCGTCCGGCGGCGCGTCCGCACGCTCGGTCGAGCGGCCGAGACGCGCCGCTTGTGGGTGGCGACCGCCCTTGCGCCCGCCCCAACGCTGGATCCGCTGCTGCCAGCAGAATCGCCCCCGGGAAGCGGCCTTCTCGCGGCCCAAGACCCCCGCCGACCGCGACCGCCGCGACCGCCACGACCGCCCACCGCGGCGCGACCGGCACCTCCTCAGTCCAGGCCGACCAGCAGCATCGGATCGCCCAGCTTCCCGTCATAGCGGGGTCGGAAGCGGGCGACGTTGTACATCGCGGGCACGTCCACCTTGCGCGGCCCCAGTGCCGGATCGGGCAGCTCCGTGTGGGCGTACTTGCCATCCTGGATGGCCACCATCCGTCCCGTGATGCCGCCCTGGACCAGGTCCATCGCGACGTTCGCGAAGGTCGTCGCCACGAGCGAGTCCATCGAGTCGGGTTCGCCGCTGCGCAGGTCGTAGGTCAGCTCGGACGCCAGCGTCTCGATGCCGGTCCGGTCGCGGATCTCGGCTGCCAGTGACTCGCCGATGTTCGCCTTGTGGCGATGGCCGAAGGCATCGGCGCCCCCGACGTCGGTCAGCTGGGCCCCCTTCCAGATCGCCCCCTCGGCGGTGATCACGAAGGCGTAGTGGCTCGGGTTCGCTGCGTGGTCGGCGGCCAGCAGCTGGGCCAGCGCATCCAGGTCGTACGGAGCCTCGGGGATGACGCATCGAGCGGACGTGACGTACGCCGTGTAGAGAGCGGAGAATCCCGCGTCGCGGCCGAAGATCCGGAAGACCCCGATCCGCTCGTGACTGCCGAGGGTCGTGCGCTGCCGGTTGATCGCCTCCTTGGCCCGGGTGATCGCCGTCGAGAAGCCGATGCAGTACTCGGTGCCCTGCACGTCGTTGTCCATCGTCTTGGGGATGGCCACGAGTGGGACGCCGGCGTTCACCAGGACCTGCGAGTAGGACAGTGTGTCGTCGCCCCCGATGGTGATCAGGACGTCGACCCCGAGTGCGCTGAGGTTGTCGAGGACCAGCGGCGTCAGGTCGTAGGTCCCGTCCGCAACGATGTAGCGGGCACGGGTCGCCTCGTCCATCCAGCTCGGCAGGCCGGCCTCGCGCATCTTGCGCGGGTTCGTCCGCGAGGTATGCAGGATGGTCCCGCCGGTCCGATCGATCGTCCGGGTGTTGGTCCGATCCAGTGGCCGCAGGTACTCACTGTCGGGTCCTGGCCGGATGTGGGTCAGGCCCTCCCAGCCGCGACGGATGCCCAGCGCGCTGTAGCCGGCCTCGGTCGCGCGGTAGACCACGCTCTTGATGACGGCGTTGAGGCCCGGGACGTCGCCGCCGCCGGTCAGGATCGCGATTCGTTTGGGGGTACTCATGGCGCAACCATGCTACCGCCCCACATCGCCCGGTTCTGGTTGCGGTTCACCGTTGCCGGCGGCTGCCACGCTGGTGGTCGGCCCTCTGCTAGCATCCCTGCATGAACTACGAGCTGTTCATGGGCGAGGCGCTCGCGGAGGCGCAGCTCGCACTGGCCCGGGGCGAGCGTCCCATCGCGGCGGTCGCCGTGGTCGATGAGGCCATGGTCGTCCGGGCCCATGACCGTGTCCAGGAGACGAACGACCCGACCGCGCACGCCGTGGTCGTCGCCCTTCGCGAGACCGCGCGCAAGCTTGGGGTCGTCCGCCTTGCCGATGCGACGATCTTCGTGACCCAGGAGCCGTGTGCGATGTGTGTCGGGGCGCTCCTCGAGAGCGATGTCGAGGCGCTCGTCTTCGCTGTCCCGAATCTCAAGGACGGGGCGGCCGGGTCGGTCCTCCAGCTTGCCCAGCATCCCTCGCTGCCGCGCCGCATCAAGGTCGTGAGTGGCATCCGCCGCGAGGAGGCCGAGGCCCTCTTCGCGCCCGTCGCCACGACCTGACACATGGCTCGTCCGTCGCCGGATCCGGTGACGGACGCGGGGTTTGGTATCCTCTCCCGCGGAGAGGTGTCCGAGTGGTTGATGGTGCCGCTCTCGAAAAGCGGTGTGCGAAAGCACCGCGGGTTCGAATCCCGCCCTCTCCGCCACCCTTGACTCAACCCGGACCGGCCGGTCTCCCACCGGCCGGTTCCGTTTCATCGGGGGAGAGGTCGCCTAGTGGACTATGGCGCCGCACTGGAAATGCGGTTTGGGGCAACCCATCGCGGGTTCGAATCCCGCCCTCTCCGCCACACCCGCGCCGCTCCTCGTATCGAATGGCCCGCGCAACGTCGGTGAGCCTCGCCGTGGAAACCGGGTATCCTTCCTGAGCCGTGCTAGGCGGGGAACTAGCGGTGCCCTGTACCTGCAATCCGCTCCAGCAGGGCTGAATCCCCTCCCGAGGTCTCCGTTCTCGAACGCCGCCCGGCGATGCGACGTTGAGGACCGGGTCCCGCGCAGCGGCGAACCGCGAACCGTGTCAGGTCCGGAAGGAAGCAGCACTAAGCGATTATCGTCGGGTGCCGCGGAACGGCCTGGTCCGAGTCGCTCGTCACGGTGGGCACGGGAGCGTCCAGATCGACGGAGGGTGCACGGCATATCGTTCCGCCTGTCCGCCTTCGACCGGAGGAGGTCGTGATCTCGACCGTGCCGCACCTGGCTCTCTACCGTCGTTGGCGCGCCCAGACGTTCGCCGAGATCGTCGGCCAGGAAGCCGTGGTCGAGACCTTGCGCAACGCCGTCCGCACGGAGCGCGTCGCGCATGCCGTCCTCTTCGTCGGGCCGCGCGGGACGGGCAAGACCTCGCTCGCCCGGATCCTGGCCAAGGCCGTCAACTGCACGGACCTGCACGACGGCGATGCCTGTGATGCCTGCACCTCATGCGTTTCGATCCGAGAGGGGACGACCCTTGACCTGATCGAGATCGACGCGGCCAGCAACCGCGGCATCGATGCCGTGCGCGACCTGCGCGAGCGCCTGCCGTACCCGCCGGGGCAGCTGCGACGCAAGGTCTACATCCTCGATGAGGCGCACCAGATCACGAAGGACGCCTGGAATGCGCTGCTCAAGTCGCTCGAGGAGCCACCCGACTTCGTCATCTTCATGTTCGCGTCGACCCAACCGTCCTTGTTCCCGCCGGCGATCCTGTCGCGCCTCCAGCGCTTCGACGTTCGACGCCTGACGGTCGCCGAGATCGAGGGCAAGCTCGACCGCATCCTCGCCGCCGATGGCCGGGTCGCCGAGCCGGCCGCAGTGCACCTCATCGCACGGCTGGCGGCGGGCGGCATGCGCGATGCGGAGTCGATGCTCGATCAACTGCTGTCGGCTGCGCCCGAGCGGATCAACGAGGCCCACGTCCGCGATCTCCTCGGCCTGGCTGATGCCGAGGTCGTCGAGGCCTTCGTCGACGACCTCATCCGCGGCGACGGCGCGGCCGGTATCGCCCTGCTCGACACGCTGGAGGAACGCGGCCGCGACATCCGGGCGCTGCTGGACCAGGCGGTTGACACGATACGAGCCGAGCTGGTCGCCGGCCTGTCCGATCCGGCCGGGGCGCGTCACGACACGGCATCGCTCGCGGCCGCTGGGCGTCGCCTGGCCGCCATCGACCCGAACCGGGCCGGGATCGGCGGCCTCCGTTTCCAGCTGGAGCTCGCCATATTTGCCGCCGAGGCCGCCCGGCCCGCCGCCGGGACTGCCGCCACGCCGCCCGCCAGACTCGGCGCGGCCGCCGCCCGGCCCGCCTCGGTGTCCGCGTCACCCGCTCCCATCTCGGCTACTCCCGCTGCGCCGGTGCCTGCGGTCCAGGCCGAGCCGCCCTCCAGCGCGGGCCGCCGTGCCGCCGTGCCGCCGCCCGCCGCCCCAGCGCCTGCGGCCGCAGCTCCCGCCGACCGAGCGGCCGAAGCCGCGGTTCCCGCCGCTGCGGCGACGGCAGCCGCGGCTCACGCAGCGGACGCGCCCAACCAAATCGGCCCGGCGTCGGGCCAAGCGGCCCAGGAGGCCACGTCGCAGCTCATCGCGCCCGGATCTTCGCCGGACCTCGCGAGATTGCAGGGCGGTTGGTCGGAGATCGTCGGCTCGGTCAGTCCGGCCACCCGCGCCGTCATCAACGAGTGCCGGCTCATGGGTGTCGACGGCAACATCGTGACCCTCGGCTTCCCGGAGACGAAGGGCTTCCTCAAGGACATCGCGGAGCGCAAGCGCCCCGAGCTCGAGGCGGCTTTCGGGCGGTTCCTCGGTCGGTCCGTCAACGTTCGGAGCGTGGCGACGAACCTCGAGTTGGCGCCGGTCGTCGGTGACGACCTCGTCGCGGAGGCCCGACGGATCTTCGCCGATGACATCATCGACATCGGCGAGGTGAGTTGAGACCAGCCGGGCGCGGACCGGCTGCAGCGGCGGACCCGTTGCGGCAGACTGACGAGCGAGGTATCCACGAGAGGAGAGACCTGATGGGGATGGCCAACCTGCAGCGCATGGCGCAGCAGATGCAGCAGGAGATGCTGCGGATCCAGGGCGAGCTCGAGAGGACGATGGTCGACGGTTCGGCCGGCGGCGGCGTCGTCAATGCGACCGTGACCGGCAAGCAGGAGCTCGTCCGTGTCACGATCGACCCATCGGCCGTCGACCCCGATGATGTCGAGATGCTCCAGGACCTGGTCGTCGCAGCAGTCAACGATGCGTTGCGCGCTTCGCGCGAACTGGCCGAGCAGAAGATGGCCGCTGTCACCGGCGGGCTTCGCCTGCCGGGCATGTAGGGACCCGGGTCGCACGTGGTCAGCCCTGTCATCGAGCCGGTCGCCCGTCTCATCGAGTCCTTCACGCGCCTCCCCGGGATCGGCCCGAAGACGGCCCAGCGCCTGACCTATCACCTGCTCCGCGCCCCAGACGCGGAGGCTCGCGCCCTCGCCGCCGCCCTCGTCGACGTTCGGGACAAGGTCGTCTTCTGCGAGCGCTGTTTCAATATCAGCGATCAGCCCCTTTGTCCGATCTGTCGGGATCCGGGCCGTGCCATGAGCCTCCTGTGCGTGGTCGAAGAGCCACTCGACGTTCTGGCGATCGAACGAACCGGAGAGTTCAAGGGCCTCTATCACGTGCTGCACGGCGCCATATCGCCGATGGATGGCATCGGCCCAGACCGGCTGAAGATCCGCGAGCTGCTCCAGCGCGCGGATCAGGCAGCCCGCGATGGGGAGCCCTTCGTGGAGGTCATCATGGCCACCAACCCGACCCTTGAAGGCGAAGCCACGGCGATGTATCTCGCGGAGCGGCTGGACGCAGTGGTCGGCGTGGTGAGCCGAATCGCACGTGGACTGCCCGTTGGTGGCGACCTCGAGTATGCCGATGAGGTGACGCTCATCCGGGCGCTCCAGGGCCGCCGGGCCGTCTGACCCACCGTGAGCAACCTCATCTCCGAGATTCTGCTGCGCCTTGCCAAGGCCGGCCTGGCCGCCATCCTTGGCCTGCTGATCTATGGCGTCATGGTCGGCCCGCTCGGGCACCCAGGATCCGCCGAACTGGCATTGCTCAGCTGGCTGAGCGGCGCCGCCTTCGTCCTGCTTGTGGAGACGAGCCCGATCTGAGCCGCACCTGCACCTCGCCCCTCGACGGCTTTGGAAGTCCGATCCTGGCCACGTTTGACAGCCGTTCGGACCCTCTCTACCATTCGCGCTCGTGCCACCTCCACGGAGGTCGCTGGCGATCATCCGGAAGCCCGGAGCGTCCGGTCGGCAGGTTTGACACCGCGACCGAAAAGCCTCATCATCGCCACTCTGCGCCGTAGGCCCTAGCGCCTCGGCCGCTGCACCTTAACAACTGAAGAGTGACAGGAAATCCGTGATAAGGATGTGCGAGTGGTCAAACCCTCGGATAGAAGTCGCGACCTGGGGTCGTGCAACTTTTTGGAGAGTTTGATCCTGGCTCAGGATAAACGCTGGCGGCGTGCATGAGACATGCAAGTCGAACGGACGATCGGGGCTTGCTCTGATCGTTAGTGGCGGACGGCTGAGTAACGCGTAGGTGACCTGCCCCGAAGTGGGGAATAACTGCCCGAAAGGGTGGCTAATACCGCATGTGGTGGTGTGTTCATTCACACCAGTAAAGCCGCAAGGCGCTTCGGGAGGGGCCTGCGTCCGATTAGCTCGTTGGTGGGGTAACGGCTCACCAAGGCGACGATCGGTAGGTGGTCTGAGAGGACGATCACCCAGACTGGGACTGAGACACGGCCCAGACTCCTACGGGAGGCAGCAGTCGGGAATTTTGCGCAATGGACGAAAGTCTGACGCAGCAACGCCGCGTGAGGGATGAAGGCCTTCGGGTTGTAAACCTCTTTTGTCAGGGAAGATAATGACGGTACCTGGCGAATAAGTCACGGCTAACTACGTGCCAGCAGCCGCGGTAATACGTAGGTGGCAAGCGTTGTCCGGATTTACTGGGCGTAAAGAGCGCGCAGGCGGTCGATTAAGTCGAGTGTGAAAGCCCCCGGCTCAACTGGGGAGGGTCATTCGAAACTGATCGACTCGAAGGCAGGAGAGGGTAGTGGAATTCCCGGTGTAGTGGTGAAATGCGTAGATATCGGGAGGAACACCAGTGGCGAAGGCGACTACCTGGCCTGTTCTTGACGCTGAGGCGCGAAAGCTAGGGGAGCAAACGGGATTAGATACCCCGGTAGTCCTAGCCGTAAACGATGGACACTAGGTGTTGGTGGTATCAACCCCGCCAGTGCCGAAGCTAACGCATTAAGTGTCCCGCCTGGGGAGTACGGCCGCAAGGCTAAAACTCAAAGGAATTGACGGGGGCCCGCACAAGCAGCGGAGCGTGGGGTTTAATTCGACGCAACGCGAAGAACCTTACCAGGGCTTGACATGACCAGGATCCCGGCGGAAACGTCGGTTCCCCGCAAGGGGCCTGGCCACAGGTGTTGCATGGCTGTCGTCAGCTCGTGTCGTGAGATGTTGGGTTAAGTCCCGCAACGAGCGCAACCCCTACTGTGTGTTGTATCACTCACACGGGACTGCCGAGAGAAACTCGGAGGAAGGTGGGGATGACGTCAAGTCAGCATGGCCCTTACGTCCTGGGCTACACCCACGCTACAATGGCCGGTACAACGGGCGGCGAAACCGCGAGGTGGAGCGAATCCCTTAAAGCCGGTCTCAGTTCGGATTGTAGGCTGCAACTCGCCTGCATGAAGCCGGAGTTGCTAGTAACCGCCGGTCAGCATACGGCGGTGAATATGTTCCCGGGCCTTGTACACACCGCCCGTCACGTCATGAAAGCTGGCAACACCCGAAGCCGGTGGGCCAACCGCAAGGAGGCAGCCGTCGAAGGTGGGGTTGGTGATTGGGACGAAGTCGTAACAAGGTAGCCGTACCGGAAGGTGCGGCTGGATCACCTCCTTTCTAGGGAGATCCGAGTCTCGACTCTTGGTGGGGTCGAGGCGTTGATGGCTCCTAGGGTTGATCGCACGGTCGCTCGAGTCTCCCCGCCAGGTGGAGCTCGCCGGGATCGGTCCGCAAGGATCGGATCCGGAGGCCGATACGCGACCTGGAAAGAACACCGAACCCATTCGACCATCCGGATCCGGAATTCCTGTCACTCTTCAAGGGTCAAGGTGCAGCCGTTCGCGGGAGACGACCGTGTCGTCAGACTAGGCACGGCACCACCCGCGGAGGGCGATTAGCTCAGCTGGTTAGAGCGCTGCCCTGATAAGGCAGAGGTCTCTGGTTCGAGTCCAGAATCGCCCACCATCCTCGCCAGGCTCGGCGACGGGGACGTAGCTCAGCTGGTAGAGCATCTCCTTTGCAAGGAGAGGGTCAGGAGTTCGAGTCTCCTCGTCTCCACCACTGCTAGCGTCACCGCCGCAACACAATCGAACAGTTCGGGTCCCATCCCCGAAACAACACGACCATCCTCCGGGATCATGTCCCGCTTCGAACCATTGATCCGTGTCCTCCCCTTCATGGGTAGGCCACCGACCAGCGGATCGCTGGGCGACGGTACGGCTTCGGCCGGCTCGTCGGGAGGCCCGCTCCTTGGAGCGCGCCGCACCTTAACAACTGGATATGTTTCGGCAGATTGAAATTCTTCGATTTCGTCGAGAAGTCAAGGAAATGATCCCGATCGATCCCATCCATCCACTGACCACCTGGTCAGAGGCTGGAGGGGGTCAAGCTACAAAGGGCACGGGGTGGATGCCTTGGCGCCAAGAGCCGATGAAGGACGTGGCAGGCTGCGTAAAGCTTCGGGGAGTCGCGAGCAGACTTTGATCCGGAGGTGTCCGAATGGGGAAACCCGTCTGGGGTCATGCCCAGTCACTCCTGGTTGAACCAAAATAGGCCAGGAAGAGGTAAGCCAGCGAACTGAAACATCTCAGTAGCTGGAGGAAAAGAGAATATTCCCTGAGTAGTGGCGAGCGAAAAGGGAACAGTCCAAACTCACTCAGCGCGATAGGTTGCCGCCGTTTCTGAGTGGGGGTTGTAGGAGTCGATCATCGGGACCCGGCAAGGTCCCGGCGGAGTTACCAAGTCGATCGCTAGTCGAACTGCCCTGGAAAGGCAGGCCAGAGCGGGTGATAGCCCCGTAGGCGAAAGCGACCGATCTCCGTGATCGGCCACCTGAGTACCACGTGGAAGGTCTCTCATGTGGGAATCTGGGCGGACCACCGTCCAAGGCTAAATACTCTTGGCGACCGATAGTGAACTAGTACCGTGAGGGAAAGGTGAAAAGCACCCCGGAAGGGGAGTGAAATAGTACCTGAAACCACGTGCCTACAAGCAGTCAGAGGGTGTTGCCGGTTCGCCGGTAGCCTGATGGCGTGCCTTTTGAAGAATGAGCCGACGAGTTACTTGCGTGTGGCGAGGTTAAGTCCGAGAAGGACGGAGCCGGAGCGAAAGCGAGTCTGAATAGGGCGTTCAGTCGCACGCAGTAGACCCGAAACCGAGTGACCTATCCATGGCCAGGTTGAAGCGAGAGTAATGTCTCGTGGAGGACCGAACTCACTAGCGTTGAAAAGCTAGGGGATGAGCTGTGGATAGAGGTGAAATGCCAATCGAACTCGGAGATAGCTGGTTCTCCCCGAAATAGCTTTAGGGCTAGCCTCGGGCGTTCAATCACGGGGGTAGAGCACTGGATGGGCTAGGGGGCTTCCCGCTTACCAAACCCAACCAAACTCCGAATCCCGTGATTTCAGAGCCCGGGAGTCAGACTGCGAGGGCTAAGCTTCGTGGTCAAAAGGAAAACAGTCCGGACCGTCAGCTAAGGTCCCTAAATCCAAGCTAAGTGGTAAAGGATGTGGATTCGCATAGACAACCAGGATGTTGGCTCAGAAGCAGCCACCATTGAAAGAGTGCGTAACAGCTCACTGGTCAAGTGGATCTGCGCCGAAAATTCAGCGGGGCTCAAGCTTGGTACCGAAGCTACGGACTCCATGGCCGGTTCGCCGGTCGTGGTTTGGTAGGGGAGCGTTCCATCAGCAGTGAAGGTCGACCGTGAGGACGGCTGGAGTGGATGGAAGTGCGAATGTCGGCATGAGTAGCGCAATGTGAGTGAGAATCTCACACGCCGTAAGCCTAAGGTTTCCTGAGGAAGGCTTGTCCGCTCAGGGTTAGTCGGGCCTAAGCCGAGGACGAACGTCGTAGGCGATGGACATCCGGTTGATATTCCGGAACCACTAGAGATCGTTTGCACCGCAAGGTGTCGCCTGGGGGTAGGAGAACGGAGGTTGGCCGGCGAAAGTCGGTCGAGTCCCGGATCCGAGCCCAGGTGAGAGCAATGGCATGACACGGTGTGGTAGTTCGAGCGCGTTTTGGCTATACGCGTCTAAGCCGGTAGGGGGGCTGGACAGGTAAATCCGTCCGGCCATTCAACCCCGAGCAGCGAATGAAAGGGGCTTCTGCCCCGATTCGAGTGAGCCATGCTGGCGAGAAAAGTGTCTAGCGAGATCAAAGGTGTCCGTACCGCAATCCGACACAGGTAGGCGGGTAGAGTATACCAAGGCGATCGGGAGAACCCTCGTTAAGGAACTCGGCAAAATAGCCCCGTAACTTCGGGAGAAGGGGCGCTTCGTGGCTTGCTGCTTGCAGTGGGTCGATCGAAGCCGCAGTGAAAAGGCCCAGGCGACTGTTTAGCAAAAACACAGGTCTCTGCGAAAGCGAAAGCTGACGTATAGGGGCTGACGCCTGCCCAGTGCCGGAAGGTTAAGTGGAGGGGTGCAAGCTCTGAATCGAAGCCCCGGTAAACGGCGGCCGTAACTATAACGGTCCTAAGGTAGCGAAATTCCTTGTCGGGTAAGTTCCGACCCGCACGAATGGCGTAACGATCTGGGCGCTGTCTCAACGAGGGATCCGGCGAAATTGAAGTACCTGTGAAGATGCAGGTTACCCGCGGCAGGGCAAAAAGACCCCGTGGAGCTTTACTGCACCCTGGCATTGGATTGGGGTTCAGCATGTGTAGGATAGGTGGGAGGCTTTGAAGCTGGGGCGCTAGCCTCGGTGGAGCCGACCTTGAAATACCACCCTTGCTGGATTTCGTTTCTAACCGCGACCCGTTATCCGGGCGCGGAACAGTGTCAGGCGGGCAGTTTGACTGGGGCGGTCGCCTCCTAAAGTGTAACGGAGGCGCCCAAAGGTTCCCTCAGGCTGAATGGAAACCAGCCGAAGAGTGCAAAGGCATAAGGGAGCTTGACTGCGAGACCTACAAGTCGAGCAGAGACGAAAGTCGGGCTTAGTGATCTGGTACCTCCGAGTGGAAGGGGTATCACTCAACGGATAAAAGCTACCCCGGGGATAACAGGCTGATGGTGCCCAAGAGTTCACATCGACGGCACCGTTTGGCACCTCGATGTCGGCTCGTCGCATCCTGGGGCGGAAGTACGTCCCAAGGGTTTGGCTGTTCGCCAATTAAAGCGGCACGCGAGCTGGGTTCAGAACGTCGTGAGACAGTTCGGTCTCTATCCGCCGTGGGCGTAGGGAACTTGAGAGGAGTTGCTCCTAGTACGAGAGGACCGGAGTGAACGAACCGCTGGTGTGCCAGTTGTCCCGCCAGGGGCATCGCTGGGTAGCTATGTTCGGTTGGGATAAGCGCTGAAAGCATCTAAGTGCGAAGCTCGCCTCGAGATGAGGTTCCCCACCGGGTCAACCGGGTAAGACCGCAGGGAGACCACCTGTTTGATAGGCCGCATGTGGAAGTCCGGTGACGGATGAAGCTGAGCGGTACTAACGGTCGAGGGCTTGACCTCTTCAGCAACTGACCAGGGGTCAGTGGCTGGGCGATCAGGATCAGAACCCAACGACTATCGATATCGAAGAACTTCCGGCGCCCCGCACGGTCTTGTGACCGCGCGTCGAGCCGCTGCCGAAACGATCCAGACGCGAAGGATCCCGGTGACTCTAGCGGAGAGGCCACACCCGTTCCCATCCCGAACACGGAAGTTAAGCTCTCCAGCGCCGAAGATACTGAGAGGGCAGCCTTTCGGGAAAATAGGTCGTCGCCGGGATTTTTTGCGTTCCCGGAGCATTCCCGGAGCATTGTTGCCACGGTCCTCAGCGACCAGATGGCGACCGCCGGGTATCCTTGGCCTGATGAACGCGGCCGAATCCCGAGCGTCCACGCGGACCCCCGTCGTCCCACCTGGCACGTCGTCGGATCCTTTCCTTATCAGGCTGTGTCCGTATCTCATGGCGGCCGATGGCAGCTGGCGCAGTTCGACTGCCGCACGTGAGCATCGCTGCACCGGCGTCAGCCCGGCGGCACACCTCGCCGTCGAGAAGCAACGTCGGTTGTGCCTGACGCCCGAACACCTGACGTGCGCCACCTATGTGGCCGTGCGCGCCGCCCGCTCGACGACACAAGGAGGTGCCGAGGTTCTCTCGCGCGTGATCGCGCGCACTACACCCGTGATTTTGGACCACGGGCAACTGACGCTCAGCCTGCCTGCGCTGCGTAACAACCGGACCGCAAGTCAGGGCCTCCTGGTGGGCCTCCTGGGCATCGCCTTCGCAGGCATCGTCCTGGCGCGCCTGTCCGGCAGCGGCGGGGCTGCGGCCGATGGCTCACCGACGCCGTCCGCAAGCGCCATCCCTTCCTCCAGCCCGAGTGCGTCCCCGACGCCGGAACCCGCGGTGACCCCGAGTCCCAGCGTCGCGCCACCTGCGCCCGCCTCGGTGGCGCCGGCCTCCCCCGGGCCCTCGACTAAAAGCGCGACGTACAAGGTCCGCCAAGGGGACACCCTCATGGTCATCGCGGCCCGCTTCGGGACCACCGCGAAGGTGCTCATCCAGCTCAACGCGATCAAGGACCCGTCGCTTCTCAGGATCGGCCAAGTCTTGTTGCTGCCCTGAGGATATGGTCGGCGTCGCCCGGCACTACCGGGAAGCCCGCGCCGATCAGCGCTGGCAGCCCCGGCAATATGAGGTGATGGACCCGCCTGCCCGGACCTCGGTGATGCGGGCTCCGCACCGTGGGCATGGCTGGCCACCTTTGTTGTGCGCGGCGAGGAAGTCGCGTACCTGCTTCTCGAAGTCGGGCGGAACCGGTTCGCGGAGGATCGCGATGGCATCGGTCAGGACGGCGCGCATCGCCAGGTACAGCGCATCGACTTCCTCGGCCGCCAGGCTGGACCGCCTGCGGAACGGCAACAACCCTGCTTCATGCACGATCTCGTCGCTGTACGCATTCCCGATGCCGGCCACGAACGACTGGTTGCGGAGCAGGTTCTTCAGTGTTGACGATCGCCGGGGTGCCGACGGATGCGCTCGCACCAGACCTCGAGGGTCATTCCCGGGTCGTCAGCCTCGGGACCCTGGTCCGGTTCACCAAGACCCGGGATCACCCGCTGGACGTCCGCCGGCCGGAGATAGACCTTGCCCATCTGGGTGGGGTCGCGATACCGGATCTCGGGGTCATCGTCGTCAGCCGGCATCCAGCGTGCACCGCGCGCCCAGGGCGCAGTGTCGTTTGGGGGCCTCGTGCGAGAACCAAACCCAAGTACGACCGCGGTCTTGCTCGGCGCCTTCTCCCGGGCAGCTCCAAGCTGGAAGCGGCCGGTCAGCATCGGGTTGACGGCCACGTTGTCGCGCTCCAGATCGATGAGCAAGAACTTCCC
>JBCLDE010000049.1:0-15361 GCA_038915165.1 Candidatus Limnocylindrales bacterium | reverse complement strand
CGCACGCAAGCGTGAGGACCTGCTCCGGGCCACCGAGGCGAAGCTCGCCCCCCTCATCGCCCGGGTGGAGGCGGGCCGCCTGCGCGGGGCGGACAAGATCGGGCTCGCGGTGGGGCGGGTGATCGACCGCCACAAGGTCGCCAAGCACTTCGCGCTCGACATCGCCGACGACCGCCTGGCGGTCAGCCGCAAGGAGGCCGAGATCGCCGAGGAGGCGGCGCTCGACGGGTTCTACGTCCTGCGCACGAGCGTCCCGCCCGAGCGGCTCCCGGCCGTCGACGTCGTCCGGGCGTACAAGCTGCTGACCCGGGTCGAGCGCGCCTTCCGCGCGTTCAAGGCGGTCGATCTGGCCGTCCGCCCGATCCACCACTACGCGGAGGGCCGGGTCCGGGCCCACATCCTGCTCTGCCTGCTCGCCTACTACGTCGGGTGGCACCTGGAGCGCGCCTGGGCGCCGCTCCTGTTCCGCGACGAGGCGCGACCGGAGCTGGCCGACCCGGTCGCGCCCGCGCAGCGCTCGCAGACCGCGCTGGCCAAGGCCCACACCGGACAGCTGCCCGATGGCAGCCCGGTCCACAGCTTCCGGACCCTGCTCGCCGAGCTGGCGACGCTCACCCGCAACCGGGTCGTGCCGACCGGCGCGCCCGACGAGGCGGCCTTCGAGATCGTCGCCACGCCGACGCCGCTCCAGGCGCGCGCCCTCGCGCTGCTGAACCTCACGCCTGCGAACGGGTAGGCAGAACGCAACACCTCCGGCCACGGTCAGTTGAGCGTGGCGCGACGCTCGAACTTCGGGCTAGAGCGCCGCAAAAGGGGCACGGGGTGCGCTGCTCGGGCGGCTGATCCGTGCGAGCATCTATGGGCTGCCCACACTTGCGCTCTCCGCAGGAAACCAATGACTCGTCCGGCATCGCAAGCACTCCCCGTGAAGATCTGCCCGGCACGGGCGTCGTCGCGACCGAAGTTCGCGTAGTAGTCCTCGATCATCGAGTTGCTCCCCGCACGGCGCTGACGGTACGCCGGTCGTCGACTGAGATCGATCGGTCACGCCAGACTCTCAAGCAAATCCGACCCAAGCGCCGCACTCGCCCGGGAGACGGTCTCCGCATCCTGGAGGGGTACGACAGCGCGGCCAGCCATCTGCGAGCCGAGCGCCTCGGGCGTCGCGAACAGGGAGCGCAGATAGCCGATCCCGATGCGTGTGGCCTCTGCGGATACCGGAACCGTCAGGAGCCGTCGTAGGGTCGCGGCGAGGTCCGCCGTCGGGATAGCCACAAGGAGTCGGTACACGTCGAGGGCGTCCTTGTCCAGAAGCCGATCGGGTCGCTCCCGGCGCTCGCCGAGCTTGTGGAGCTTCGAAACTAGGAGCGCCGCCGGACCGGCGACTCGAAGGTCGACGCGCCGGCTGTCGCTCGGATCCAACGAGCCGATCCTCATCGACGTGTTGTCGACGAGGGCCCCTTCGATTCCGGCAACGCGACGAGCCGCACGTCGACCATGCCCCTCGATCTGAGCACCACGATGTCGGCCAGGACCGCCGAGGCTGTCCGGGACGAGGAGATCGACCTGCGCCATGGTCCCCGTGGCCCTCCAGATGCCAGGCTGATTGCCAGGCTCGAAACCAGCCCCTCGCATCGCTTCATCGAGGACCGGATGACCTCCAAGATTTCGAGGATCGATCGCGACATCCGCGTCCTTCGTGTACGGCGCCACAGCGATATCTGCCTCGCCCGTGTGGAGGTACACGGCCTGTGCTCCGACTAGGATGAGCGAGTCTCGATGTGGCGCCAGCGCCTCAAGCGCATCCAGCAGCGCCCGGCGGGCCTCGATGTACAGCTGGTCAGGTTCGCCAGGCATTCTCGTTGGCCTTCATCCAGTCGATAAGGGCCTCGCCCTCGGACGGGCTGCGACCCGGGCTGGTCAGAAGATCGGCCGCGACCTGCGCGAGCGCGGCGTACCTGATGCCCTCGCGCTCCCAGGTCCGTTCGAATGCGACAGGACTGAACGACTCGACGAGCATCACGTTCGCGCCGGTCGGCGCATCGCGCAACTGGAGGTCTCGCTGGGCGGCGCCAAGCTCGCGGACATACAGCGCTCCGAGGGCAGGAGGGGCGACCGGGGCGATGATCGACGCCGCCAGGGAACCCGTGACGGCATAGCGAGTATCGCCGCGGACCTTGTCCAGGAGGGCGCGAACGCCGCGAGGCTCCAGGACCAGGCGGGTCCGGTTGGACGCCATGAAGCGGTAATCCTGTGTCCATCGACGCAGGAGGCGCGGCCAGTCGACCGACTCGATTCCGCCGCGTGGCGGACGTTCGACGAGGGCCTCCGAGTCGAGGAACGAAACGGTCCGCGAGGTCGAAGCAAGGGACAGACCGGCTCGTTCTGCAAGCTCGCGGACACCGTAGGGCGGCCGGAAGTCACAGAGGGCACGAACGACGGCGGCAGCAGCAGGGCCGCGGAGGGACTTGACCGGCCTGTCGTCAGCCCAGGGGTTCTTGTCGGCTCCCTGGAGCTCGATGAAGAGCGCTGGCCGGTCAACCGCAATGCGCACGTTCCCCGTGGCGTCTGCATACGAGATGGCCTGGTCCCGTAGCCTCTCTCTCGCCTGTGCGCTCAGATACGGAGCTATGAGCAAGTATCCATCAGCCGGACCGTAGCTGCGAAGCTGCTGGATGGCATCAGGGATCTGCTTGGGCGTGGTCGCGAGCTTCACTTCCACGAGGAGCGTCGCGGCCGGGCCGCGACCTGCCCGGATCTCGAGCTCGGCGTCGACACGCCGGCCAGCACGGCTGACGTCGCGACGCTGGCTGATGGACCACGAGTCGGGCACTCGATCACGGATGAGCGCGACGACGGTGTCCGTCAATTCCGTTTCAGAAAACAGCATGTTCCGCATGACCAGGAACATAACCTTTCGTGGAACACCAGTCAAGGCCGGCCCGGTCGATACGAGCGAGGGTCGCGTCCCGACCGCGTCATCGGTTGGGGGCTGCATGCGGGAAGCGTTCGGCTCCTGTGTCGGGGGCCTCTCTGCTACGGGTCGCCGAAGATTGCGTGGCCGCCGACCCGCCGCCAGCGGATCCCGGGCTCTCCGCCGATCGCGACCCATTCCAAGGTGGCGCGTCCATCAGGCCCGGAGAAGCTCCAGGTCATCTCCCAGATGCCGGGCGCGCCCTCGACGTCCCTGATCCGCAATTTCTTTGGCCAGGGAGCGGCCGGATCGAGACGCCGCCTTTCACAGGCTGGATGAAAGTCTCCCTGCACGGCTGCCCGAAACGTTGCCCGCTCAGGTTCGGTAAGCCGCTCCAAGTCGCCATCAAACGCCGGCGTCCTCTCGAACTTCATGCGGCAGTCAGCTGTTCAGTGAAGCTTCGAGGTCCTCGAACAGGGCGTCTGGGCCGTCGACCACCGTTACCCGGCCCGCGGCGACGTGTGCATCGACCTCACGCTCCATGGCCTGCCATCGCTCGCTCCAGAACCATCGTTGGTCCGCAGGGACAGGCAGGACAGACCGAAGCTCCAACCGGCCGTCATCCTGCTCGATGATCTCGATCTGGGCCCCTGGTTCATCGACATGGAGGCGCCGGCGAAGGCTGACCGGCAACGCCAGCGTTCCTCGGGACTGGATCGTTACGAAGTGTGTCTTCATGCAACGCAGCATAGTAGCAAAGCGGGATGAGTCAAGTTCCCCAGGATGAGCGGGTCTCGATTGAGAGCCTCGAGTCCCTCGCGTCGTCCGGCGGTGACGGCTGCGACCGTCAGTCGGGGTTTGAGACAGGCACGACCGACCGATAACCCGCTATGGCCACGCGGACCGCGTCGACCTCGATCACGCTGGCTGCCGCGAGTCCCGCGATGTTCAGCGGCGCAGCCTACTGATCCCAGGCGACCTCCTCGCGAGCGGGGTCCGCTGTTGCGGCAAGCATCATGATGCTAGGATTGCGGCATGCGGACGACAGTGGTCCTTGATGAGGATATCGCGGCGGCGATTCGTCGGCTGCGTCGCGAACGGGGCGTCGGCCTGAGCGAAGCCCTCAACCAGCTGGCGCGCGCCGGGCTGACGGTCAGACGTCCACGCGAACGCTTTCGGCAACGCTCCGTGCCGCTCAACCTGAAGGTCGACGTCACCAACATCTCCGAGGCGCTGGAGCTGCTGGATGGCCCCGCCGCTCGCTGATGCTGATCGACGCTAACCTCCTGCTGTTCGCGGTCGACACCGCGACGGCCTGGCATCGACGCGCGGCCGACTGGCTGACCGCCCAGCTCAACGGCGACCAGCGGATTGGCATCCCATGGGAATCGCTCAGCGCCTTCGTCCGGATCGCCACCCATCCGCGCGCGTCGGATCGCCCGCTCCCACCGGACGAGGCCTGGCGGTTCGTTGAGGAGTGGCTGGCCGTGCCGACCGTGTGGGTTCCCGCTCCGACCGAGGCGCACGCCGACGTGCTGGGGGCCCTGGTTCGCAAGTACCACCTGACCGGTAACCTGATTCCCGATGCGCACCTTGCCGCGATCGCCATTGAGCACGGCCTCGAGGTGTCCTCCGCGGACACCGACTTCGCGCGCTTCTCGGAAATCCGGTGGCGCAATCCCCTTGCCACGTAGACGCTACGCCATCGACTTCGCCCGGGACCACGCCGCGACGACCCTGAGGCCTATCTGCAGGTCATCGCGGTGACGGCTGCGACCGTCAGTCGGGGTTTGAGACAGGCACGACCGACCGATAACCCGCTATGGCCACGCGGACCGCGTCGACCTCGATCACGCTGGCTGCCGCGAGTCCCGCGAGGAAGCCCCGCCGTCGATCCGCCTCGATCTCGAAGTCACCCGGCTTCCGACCCACACGGAGGGCGAGCTCCGGCGTGACCCCCCAGCCGAACTGCTCGAAGGTGTCCGTGTCGGCGTCCCAGGTCGCGAGGACTGCCGGCCCGGGGTGCTGGAGATGGCCTTGTCCGTCGCGGATGACCGGCCGCACGTAGTGGGCGGCCACGACGCGGCGTCGTTCGCCATCGACCCGACGCACGACCAACACGACGCCCAGGTGCGACAGTTCGTCATCGACGAGGCCGTTCGGGGGCCGGCGGAGCGCCTCGAAGACGTCGCCGAGCGAGTCGCCATGGATCGTCGCTGCCAACCCGTAGCCGATGGAGGCGGCGCGGACGGCGATGCGTGCCGCCTCTCCCCAGGTGTAGGCGGGCACGTGGTCGGACAGCTCGTTGGCCAGCAGGACCGTATCGTCAGGGCGGAACGGCGCGGCGCCCTTGATGGCGCGGGGCTTGCCAGGCCAGCCCAGCTCCGAGGCCTGCGGCAGCCACGCGAAGTCCTCGTCCTGCCCGGCCAGCTCGACGACCCGCAGGGTCGATGGCAGGAAGGCCAGCAGCGCGCCGAGCAGGGTCGACTTGCCGGCCCCCTGCGCCTCGCCAGCCACCTGCGCCTTGCAGGCCCCCTGCGCCTCGCCAGCCACGATGACCGGCACTCGCCCTTCGACGAGCAGCCACAGGGTCGCGGCCAACTCGGCGTCCAGGACCCCGGTCCGGATGAGCTCGACGATCGAGCGAGGTTCTGGCGGGACGGGTCGGGAGGCCCAGCGGCGGGTCGCCGGCGAGGTGTCAGACACGGGCGGAGCGTACTGTGGCCGTCCCGAGCCGGTCAAACCCTTTGCAGCGCCAAGGCGGTGCCACGCGACGCCTAGCGGTGCCACGCGACGCCTAGCTGTAGGCATTCGCCGATCCAGGCTACACGTCGCGTGTTGATGCCACTCGGATGCATCAATCGGGGCGGGTCCGCCTCGTCCGCCGCTTTGGGATCGCGCGCATCCAGGATCGGGAAGACGGCCTTGATGCATCCGACATGCATCGCGGAGCCACCACCCATGGGTGCCCGGTAGTCCACGATCCAGGTTTGACACCCGTTCCGGCCGACGGGTAGACTCCCGACCGGCTCGCAGATGGCGTGCCCAGTGCCAGTTCGCCGCTCGGCTCTACGGCCTGGACGGCAACGCGGCCAGGCGCGACGCCCTGACGATCGAGCAGATGAGCCGGGGGATGCAGCAGAAGGTCTCGATCGCGCGGGCCCTGCTGACCAGCCCGACGCTGCTCCTCCTCGACGAACCGACCACCGGCCTGGACCCGCGCTCCAAGCTCGACGTCCAGGCGTTCATCGAAGAACTCCGTGACAGTCACGACGCGACCATCGTCCTGACGACCCACGACCTGGCCGAAGCGGAACGCCTGTGCGGCCGCATCACGATCCTCAACGACGGCCGAGTCGTCGCCGAGACCGACTGAAAGGAGGTACTCCGATGACCATCGTCGCCCATGAGCTGAAGGCCTCGTACGCCTTCATCGAGCGCTGGGAGGGCACCCTCGAATACACGATGATGGCGCCCATCCGGCGGTGGTCCCAGCTGTTGGGCTCCGTGCTGTACGCCATGGTCTACGGCCTGATCCATACCGCGGTCATCTTCGTGGCGCTGGTCCTGTTCTTCCCGCAACTGGACCTGTCGGGCGCGAACCCGGCCACGGCCATCGCCTTCATACTCCTCGGATCGTTCAGCTTCATCGGGATCGGCATGATCGCGGCGATCCTTCCCCTGCTCTACGTCGAACGCGGTGCGCAGATGACATTCGTGCTCCAGTCGGTCCTGTTGTTGGTCAGCGGTGTCTACTACTCGGTCGACATCCTGCCACCGTGGATGCAGGTACTGTCGCGTCTGTCGCCCGCCACGTACGTCCTGGAGGGCGTCCGGGCCGGGGTCATCCATGGGACGCCCGTGAACGACCTGCTGCCTCTGGTCTGGCCGCTCATCGTCATGGGCGTGGTCCTCATCCCGTTCGGGCTGTGGGCGTTCGGTCGCGCCGAGCGCTACGCCAAGCGCACCGGCAAGCTCAAGCGGGTCGGATGAGGTGACCGAATTCGACGCGGTCCTGAGCAGCCTTGGCTGGGACGCTGGCTGGGCGGCGATGTTCGAACCGCATGCCGCCGAAGGCCGCCGTCCGGTCCGGGTCGTGGCCGTCCACAAGGGCGCGTCGATCGTCCGCGACGCGACCGGGGACCGTTCCGCGACAGTCTCCGGGCGCTTCCGCCACGAGGCCCTGGCCCGGGCCGACTACCCGGCGGTCGGCGACTGGGTCGCGCTCGACGGCGACGACCTGATCGTCGCAGTCCTTCCGCGGCGGAGCGTCTTCAAGCGGATGGCTGCCGACGCCTCACGGCTCGACCCGGGCATCGATGACGAACAGATCATGGCCTCCAACGTGGACGTTGCCCTGCTCGTCGCGGGTTTGGACAACGACTTCAACTTGCGCCGGATCGAGCGCTACCTTGCCGTCGCCTCGTCGAGCGGGATCACCCCGGTCGTCGTGCTGAACAAGTCCGACCTGGCCGATGACGTCGACGGCCGGCTGGTCGCAGTGGGCACCATCGCACCCGGCGTCGCGACGGTGGCCATATCGGCCAGGACCGGCGCCGGACTGGACGACCTGCTCGGCTATCTCCGACCCGGCTGCACCGCCGCCATCCTGGGCTCGTCGGGGGTCGGCAAGTCCACCCTCGTCAACGCGCTCCTTGGCGAGGCACGCCAGGCGACAGCCGAGGTGCGCGGGTCGGACTCGCGCGGCCGGCACACGACGGCCCATCGCGAGCTGTTCAAACTCCCCGGCGGTGCGCTCCTGGTGGACACGCCCGGGATCCGATCCCTCGAGGTGCTCGGTGCAGACGAGGGTGTCGAGGCCTCGTTCGACGACGTCATCGAGATCGCAACCGGCTGCCGCTTCAGCGATTGCGGGCACATCGGCGAACCCGGCTGCGCCGTGCGCGTCGCCCTCGACGAGGGGCGCCTGACCGAGGATCGACTCGAGAGCTACCGCAAGCTGGAGCGCGAGGCGGCCCGCGTGGTCCGCCTGGTGGACCCGCGGGTACGGGCCGAACACAAGCGCCATTGGAAGCTCATCCACAAGGCGGTCGACGAGCAGATGGTCCGCAAGGACAGAGACGATCGATGAACGCAACGACGCCACCGACCGCCGCCGCGGACCGCCGCCGCGGCGGTCATGCGAACAGCCGGCCGCCGTCGCGGACCAGCTCCATCCAGGCCCGCTCACGACCGATCGTCGTCGTCGCGCCGTGGCCAGGGAAGACGCCGACCCGATCTTCGAGGCCGACGAGCCGCGCAACCGAGTCGGCCATCGCCGCCGGATCGCCGCCGGGCAGGTCCACCCGGCCCCAACCCCCGGCGAACAGGGTGTCGCCGCTGTACAGGTACCCGTCGTCCTCTGCCAGCAGGCAGACCGAGCCCTGCGTGTGGCCCGGCGTGTGGAGGACTCGCAGGCGGATCGACCCGAACTGGATGATGCCGCCCTCGGCAAGTTCCACGGCCGGGACAGAGGGGACGATGTCGAACGGCGCGAACAGCGGCTGTGGATGTTCCAGCCGATCGCGGTCCGCGGGGTGGACGGCGATGTCCGCGCCGGTGTGCTCGGCGAGCGCGGCGTTGTCGCCGATGTGATCCCAATGGCCGTGGGTCGAGACGATCAGCTTGAGCGTCCAGTCGCGCGCGGCCAGCTCATCGGCGATCCAGGCCAGCGACGGTGTCGCGGTGTCGATGGCGATCGCCTCGCGCGAGCGCGAGTCGGCCAGGATGTGGACGTTCGTCGAGACCGGCCCGACGACGCGACTCAGGCGCTCCATCGGGATATCTTCGCAGGTCGATGCTGTCCTGGCCGGTGTTCCCCCTGGGAACGGAATCTCGATGAACCCCTCGTGGTCCGACGCCCAGGATGCGTTCAGTGGCAGATTGAGCAGCGCACCACGCTCGGCTGTAGGAATCCCGTTCCGTGGCGGAACACCCGCCGGCCGGTCGGCCCGATCGCGCGGCCGGTCGGCCCGCGCCGGTCGGCCCGGCGGCCCGGCACCCGCGGCCGGCGGCCCGGCTCCCGCGGCCGGTCGGCCCGACGGCTGTGGGCTCGCTGTCAGGCTTCGAGCTTCGCCCGCATGCAGTCGAAGGTCTGGCCGATCATCTTGTTGGCCGTCCCTTCGATGAGCCGGGCGCCGACACTGGCCAGCGTCCCGGCAATGTTCACATCGGCGGACCAGTCCATGACCGTCGCGCCGTCCGGGCCATCCGACAGGCGCAACTCGGCCGTCGCATCCACCGCGCTACCCGGCGCCTGGCCGTGCGCCTTGATCAGCGCCCGGTCCGGCGGCTGCTGCTCGGCGAACTCCATCGCGACGTTGAAGCGGGCACTGATGAAGCCGATCCCGACCTTGGCCGTCGCCTTGAAATGGGTGGCGTCGATCACTTCGATCTTCTCGACGCCGGGACCACACTGGCCGACCTGGTCCGGGTCGGTGACGAAGGCCCATACCTTGTCGCGGGACGCCTTGATCGGGACGGAGCCTTCGAAATGCATGAGGGTCCTCCGGGGACGGAGAGCGGGGGTGGGTCAATCGCCCGATGATACCGAGATGGACAGGTAGGCGGTGGGTTCGCGCATGAAGCTCGTCCGGCAGCCCATCGAACAGAACGCATAGACGACGCCATCGTGCTCGGCCAGGTGACGAGCGCGGGCGCGGTCCACGGTCATCCCGCACACGGGATCGAGCAGGACGATGTCGTCGACGATTGGCTGGATCGCGGCATCGGCGACGGCCTCGACCCCGCCCGCCAGCGTCGCCGGGCCGGGCGAGGCCACGAACGCGGCCGTACCGCGGCGGACCTGGACCAACTCGGCCAGGATCGAGAGGGCGATCTCCTCGGCCGTCTCGGCACCCAGATCCAGGCCGGCCGGGGCGCGCAGTGCGGCCAGCCGCTCGTCGGGCACGCCCGCCTCGTCGCGCAGCCAGGCCCGCACGACCGCGGCCCGGGTCGGCGACGCGACCAGGCCCACGTACGAGACGTCCCGCGCGAGGGCGGCCACCAGTGCCTCCTCGTCCCAGACGCCCTGGGTCGCCACGACGACCGCGGGCGCGATGCCCGGGTCCAGCCCGGCGATGTCGGTGCCGGCGACGACCCGTTCGGCACCCGGAAAGGCGTCCGGGTCGGCGATCGGGTCGATGATCGAGACGCGCCAGCCGGCGGCCGCTCCGAGGGCGACGAGCGCGCCGGCGATGGGCGTGGTCCCGGCGACCCACAGGACCGGGGCAGGCAGATGCGGTTCCACGTAGATCTCCAGCGTGCCACCGGAGTGGCAGGTCATGACGAGTTCGATGACGCCGTCGGCTCGACGGCCCTCACCCGGCCCGTCCTTCGACAGGCGGAGCAGCCGGGGCTGCCCGTCGCCGAGTGCGCGAAGCGCCTCACGGACGACGACCGGTTGGGCGCAGCTCCCGCCGACCCAGCCCTCGATGGATCCGTCGGGGTGGACGATCCCGGACGCGCCGGGACGCGCCGAGGTCGGCCGCCGGACCGCCACCACCGTGGCGACCGCGAACGGCCGACCGGCCGTCGCGAGCTCGGTCGCCCGCGCGAAGATCGATCGGCCGGCCATGGCGCCTAGGAGATGCCCTTCTCGTGGAGGATGGCCCAGACCTTCTGGGGCGTGATCGGGATGTCGATGTTGCGGACGCCGAGGTGCCACAGCGCATCGACGACGGCGTTGGCGATGGCCGGCGGCGCGCCGACCGTCGCCGACTCCCCCACTCCCTTGGCGCCCAGCGGGTGGTGCGGGGAGGGCGTGACCGTCTTGGCGGTCTCCCAGGCCGGCGACTCCATCGCGGTCGGGACGAGGTAGTCCATGAATGTGCCGGCCAGGTTGTTGCCCAGCTCGTCGTAGGTGATCGCCTCGTACAGCGCAGGCGCGAGCCCCATGTTCAGACCACCGTGGATCTGCCCGTCCACGATCATTGGGTTGATGATGTTGCCGCAGTCATCGACCGCGACGAACCGGCGGACGTGGACCTGCCCCGTCCCCTTGTCGATGTCGACGACACAGATGTAGCTGCCGAACGGGAAGGTCAGGTTGGGCGGATCGTAGTAATCGACTGCCTCGAGGCCGGCCTCCATCCCCTGGGGGTGGTTGGTGTACGCGGCGAAGGCGATCTCCTGGATCGTCTTGAACCGGTCGGGCGAGCCCTTGACGCTGAACTTGCCGGGCTCCCACTCGAGGTCGTCCTCGTTGGCCTCCAGCAGATGCGCCGCCAGCTTGCGGGCCTTGGCCTGGATCTTGCGTGCGGCCATCGCCGTGGCGGCGCCGGCAACGGGTGTGGAGCGCGAGGCGTACGTGCCCAGGCCGTACGGCGCGGTGTCGGTGTCGCCGTACTCGATCTTGATGTCGGCAACCGGAAAGCCGAGCTCCTCGGCGATGATCTGGGCGAAGGTCGTCTCGTGACCCTGACCCTGCGACTGGACACCGATCCGGGCGAGGACCTTCCCCGTCGGGTGGACCCGGATCTCGCAGCTGTCGAACATCTTGATGCCGATGATGTCGAAGTCCTTGGACGGCCCGGCACCGACGATCTCGGTGAAGCTGCTGATGCCGATGCCCATCAACTCGCCGCGCTCGCGCTTCTCGAGCTGCTCCTTGCGCAGCCCGGCGTAGTCGATCATGTCCATCGCCTTCTGGAGTGCCGGGGCGTAGTCGCCCGAGTCGTACTCCCAGCCGGTCGGCGTCTTGTACGGGAACTGCTCCTTGCGGATGAAGTTCTCCATCCGGAGCTGGGCAGGATCCTTCCCGATCTCGTGGGCCAGGATGTCCACCATCCGCTCGATGGCGTGGACGGCCTCGGTCACCCGGAACGAGCAGCGATAGGCGACGCCGCCGGGCGGCTTGTTCGTGTAGACACCGTCGACCTCGACGAACGCATTCGGGAAGTCGTACGAGCCGGTGATGACGTTGAACAGGCCGGCCGGAAACTTCGACGGGTCCGCAGCGGCGTCCGTGTAGCCGTGGTCGGCGATCGTCCTAGCCTTGAGCGAGGTGATCTTGCCGTCCTTCGTGGCGCCCATCTCGGCATGGATGTGGTAGTCGCGGGCAAACGAGTCCGCTTGCAGGTTCTCCGAGCGATCCTCGATCCACTTCACGGGCTTGCCGATCAGGAACGAGGCGGCGACCGCCAGGACGTAGCCCGGGTAGACCGGCACCTTGCCGCCGAAGCCACCACCGATGTCGTGGGTCTTGACCCGGATGTTCTGCTCGTAGATGGGAAGCCCGGCGCCCCCGGCGACCAGTGCGAGCACCGTCCGGATGGCGTGCGGTGCCTGACTCGTCATGTGCAGGGTCAGCTGCTGGCGGACCGGGTTCCAATCGGCCACGCAGCCACATGTCTCGATCGACGCGACGTGGATCCGGGGGATGTAGAAGTCCTGCTCGATGTGGACGTCGGCCGCGGCGAGATCCGCGTCCGTGGCCGCCCGGTCGCCGGATTCCCAGTGCCAGATGTGGTTGTTCTGCTTGTCCGGGCCGCGATCCGGCCGAAGTACGAAGGCGTCGGGCTCGAGCGCCTTGAACGGGTCCACGATGACCGGCAGGGGTTCGTAGTCCACCAGGACGGCGGCGACGCCGTCGGCGGCGATGTACTTGGTCGTCGCGATGACTGCTGCGACCTCCTGTGCCTGGTACATCACTGTGTCCGTCGGCAGCACCATCTGCATGTCGCCCGCGAGCGTCGGCATCCAGTGGAGCTTGTAACCCTCCAGATCCTTGCCGGTGATGACCGCGAGGACGCCCGGGATCTTCAGCGCCTCGCTGGCGTCGATGCCCTTGATCGTGGCGTGGGCGTAGGGGCTCCGGACGATGTCCAGCCAGAGCTGGCCGGGCAGGTTGACGTCGTCGATGTACTCGCCCTGGCCGCGGATGAAGCGGGGGTCTTCCTTGCGCTTGACCGAGTGGCCCATGCCACCGATCTCTGGGCTGGTGCGGAGCTGTGCCTCTGTCGTCATGTCGTGCTTCTCCTCAGCCAGCCGTGGCAAGTTCGGCGGAAACGGCCTGGCCGTCGGTCATCTCGGCGGCGACGACGGGAGCGAACTCCGCGGCCGGCAGGGTGCCCGCGGCCTGCTGGATCGCCTTCACGATGTTGACGTAGCCCGTGCAGCGACAAAGGTTGCCGCTGATGCCCTCGCGGATCTCGTGTTCGGTTGGATCCGGGTTGTCCGCCAGGAGCCAGGCCGCCTGCATGATCATGCCCGGCGTGCAGAAGCCGCATTGCAGGCCGTGCTGGTCCCAGAAGGCCTGCTGGAGGGGGTGCAGGGTCGCCCCATCGGCCATCCCCTCGATCGTCTTGATCTCACGGCCGTCGGCCTGGACGGCCAGCATCGTGCACGACTTGGCGCTCTCGCCGTCGACGTGGACGGTGCACGCGCCGCAGTTGCTCGTGTCGCAGCCGATGTGCGTCCCGGTCAGTTCGAATGTGTCGCGCAGCAGGTGGACGAGCAGGAGGCGCGGCTCGACGTCGGCCTCGCGGACCGTCCCGTTGACGGTGACGGTGATGTGCTGGGTGGTCATCGTGCCTCCTACGCGTACGCGAGCGCGCGTTCGACGGCGGTGCGGAGGGCCCTGACGGTCAGCTCGGCGGCCATCGCCCGCTTGTATTCGACCGGCCCGCGGACGTCGCCAGCCGGACGGCTCTGGGCCGCAGCCGCTGCGCCGGCTCGCCGGAAGAGCTCCTCGGACGGCGCGTTGCCGGTCAGAACGGCCTCGGCATCCGTCGCCGCGAAGGGCGTCTCGGCCACGCCCGTGAGGCCGATTCCCGCGCTGCCGATGACGCCGTCTGGCCCCAGGCGGACCACGATGGCGACACCGACCGTCGCGAAATCGCCGACCTTGCGCTCGAGCTTCTGGTAGGCACCGCCTGCACCCTTCGGCCGACGTGGGATCCGGACCTCGGTCAGGACCTCCGTGGGCTCGATGGCCGTCTGGAACGTATCGAGGAAGAACTCGCGGGCGGCGATCGTGCGCTCGCCGGACTGGCTGCGGCAGACGATCGTGGCGCTGGTCGCGAGGAGCACCGCCGGCCAGTCGGAAGCCGGATCGGCGTGGGCGACGGACCCGCCGATCGTGCCCCAGTTGCGGACCTGCGGGTCGCCGATGACCCCCGTCACGTCATGCAGGAGCGGGTAGCCGTTGCGGACCACGTCCGCTTCGTGGATCTGGCGGTGCGTCGCCCGTGCCCCGATGCGCAGGTAGTCATCCGTCTCGGAGATGCCGTCCAGGCCGGTGACGTCACGGAGGTCGACGAGGAGTGCGGGCTGCGCGAGCCGAAGCTTGATGAGCGGGATCAGGCTGTAGCCGCCCGACAGGAGCTTCGCCTCCCCTTCGCGTTCCTGCAGGATCCGTAACGTCTCGGCCAGGTCCACGGGACGGACGTAGTCGAATTGACTGGGGATCATCGCGCTGGGGCCCTCCTCCCGCTCATGGCGGGTCGATATCGGCCCATCCGGCCCGGATGGGCGCAGAGCGGTGGCGACGACACTGGGCCGCGATCCTTGGTCTGGTCCTCGCCAGGGCCGGGTCCGAACGGTGCGATGAGGTGCGATGAGGTGCGGCAAAGTATCGGGCCGCGGTCGTTCACATGTCAATGTCCATCGGAGCGGGGTACTGGCTCAAGGCCCGGCAGCCGTGGCATGCCCTCGATCCCGAGCTCGCCCGGACCCGCTCAGCCGGGCTCGACCACGGCCACCTGGCCGACCGGCTCGCCGAGGTGGCCGGCCCGCCGACCGGCCCGCCGAGGTGGCCGAGCAGCGCCGAGGTGGCCGACCGACCCGCCGAGGTGGCCGAGCAGCGCCGAGGTGGCCGCCCGGCCCGCCGACCGGCTCGCCAAGGTGGCCGAGCAGCGCCGAGGTGGCCGACCGGCCCGCCGAGGTGGCCGAGCAGCGCCGAGGTGGCCGCCCGGCCCGCCGACCGGCTCGCCAAGGTGGCCGAGGTGGCCGGCGATGCATCGGCGGAGTCGGAGAGTAGATCGTGCCCCAGCCCCGGCAGATATGCACCGGAGGACTACTACGGCCGGTGGTGGCGCGTCATGGGCGATCGAGCGACCGAATCACCCGCACTGCGGGCCTGCAGCTGCACGATCCACGCTCAGTCACGCGCCGCCGGTAGCTCGACCAGACAAAAGTTCGGCCTTAGTAGTCCGTGGGCGACTATTTCGCCGCGCCACCCGGCACGACCGCCACCCGGCACGACCGCCACCCGGCACGACCGCCGGCACGACCGCAACCCGGCACGCCACCCGGCACGACCGCCGCCGCGGGCCGCGGGCCGAGGGCCGAGGGGTCGGATCACCGCCGACGCGAGCGGACGGCGCGCGAGGGGGTCCTCATTGTCATGGGGCGCCCGTCTGTGTCGGTGCTGAGGTCTGTCGCGCGGTCGACGAGGCCGACGAGCTCTCATCGGCGGTGAGTCGCCGCTTACCTGCCCGGACTCCA
>JBCLDE010000048.1:0-15647 GCA_038915165.1 Candidatus Limnocylindrales bacterium | reverse complement strand
CATTCACATCGATCCTCGCCACGCCCCTGTCGCCGGGCGACGTCGCGCTGGGTGAACTGGGCTGGGCACTCATCCGGGGCGGGCTCTACGCCGTCGGCTTCATGGGCGTCATGCTCATCCTTGGGCTGTTCATCTCGCCATGGGTGGTCCTGGCCATCCCGGCCGCGCTGCTCATCGGCTTCGCCTTCGGGGCGGTGGGCATGGCGGCGACCTCGTTCATGAAGACGTATCAGGATTTCGATCTCATCCAACTCGTCGTCCTGCCGATGTTCCTGTTCTCCGGCACGTTCTACCCGGTCGATGCCTATCCCGACGCACTGCGCGTCCTCGTCCAGCTGACCCCGCTCTACCAGGGCGTCGACCTCATCCGGTCGCTGACGGTCGGTGCCATCTCGCCGGTCCTCCTCTTTCATGTCGCGTACCTGGCGGTCATGGGCGTCATCGGGCTGGCGATCACCTCGCGGCGCCTCGACAAACTCCTGCTCAAGTAGGTGACCGACCGCCACGCCCTCGCGGCCCTGACCGCGGAGATCGTCGAATGCGGTCGCTGCCCGCGCCTGGTCGAGTGGCGCGAGCGCGTCGCGCGCGAGAAGGTGCGGCGCTTCCGCGACGAACCCTACTGGGGTCGGCCGTTGCCGGGCTTCGGCGATCCGGACGGACGGATCCTGCTCATCGGTCTTGCGCCGGCGGCCCATGGCGGGAACCGGACCGGCCGGGTCTTCACCGGCGATGCGTCCGGCGATCTCCTGTGGGCCGCGCTGCACGCCGAGGGTCTGGCCGATCGGCCGATCGGCCGCCGCGCGGACGATGGCCTGACCCTGACCGACACGTACATCGCCGCGGCCGTCCGTTGCGCCCCGCCGCTCAACAAGCCGACGATCGCGGAGCGGGACGCGTGTGCGCCGTTCCTGGCACGCGAGATCCGGCTCCTCGATCGGGTGGAGGTCGTCGTGGCCCTCGGTCAGTTCGGCTGGGACGCAGCGCTGCGGGCATTCACGGGACTGGGCCACGCGGTCCGGCCCAAGCCGCGCTTCGGGCACCTCGCTGAGGCGGTCGTCGGGCCCTACCGGCTCCTCGGCTCGTATCACCCGAGCCAGCAGAACACGTTCACCGGCCGCCTCACGCCGGCCATGTTCCGGGCGGTCATCGCGCGGGCCCGGGAGGTCGTGGCCGCGGAGGCACGTCACCTCTCGTAGACTTCCGACTGCATGGCCACGACCGAACGCGACTACTACGTGATCCTTGGCGTCGAACGCTCGGCATCCGATGCCGATATCAAGCGCGCGTTCCGCAAGCTCGCGCAGCAGTGGCATCCGGACGTCAACACGGATCCCGCGGCCCAGGAGCGCTTCAAGGAGATCAACGAGGCCTACCAGATCCTGTCCGACGCCGACCGACGAGGCCGCTACGACACGTTCGGCCGGGCGGGGGTGAACGGGTCGGCGGGCGCTGCCGGCGGAGCGGGCTTCGAAGGCTTTGGCGGCTTCGGCGACATCTTCGACGCCTTCTTCGGCGGTGGAGCGGCGACGACGTCCGCCCGGCGCGGGCGCCCTCAGTCCGGCGCGGATCTTCGGTACGACCTGCGGATCACCTTTGAGGAGGCCGTCAAGGGGACGGAGAAGGAGATCGAGTTCCGGGTACTGCAGTCCTGCGAGACCTGCCACGGCAGCGGCGCGAAGGAAGGTAGCCAGCCGATCGCCTGTCCCGCCTGCAACGGCCGTGGCGAGGTCCGCTCCGTTCGCCAGACGATGCTTGGCCAGATGGTCAACGTGAGCGCCTGCCCGCGCTGCAACGGCGAGGGCAAGATCATCGATTCGCCGTGCGAGACCTGCCGGGGCGACGGGCGAACGGAGCGCAAGCGCAGCCTGCGTTTCACGATCCCGGCCGGCATCGACGAGGGCCATCAGATCCGGCTGTCCAATGAGGGCGAGGTGGGGCCACGAAGCGGCCCCGCCGGCAGCCTGTACGTCGCGGTCCATGTCCAGCCCCATCCGACGCTCACTCGCGATGGCACGGAATTGTTCTACAAGGCCAACGTCTCCATCGCCCAAGCGGCGCTGGGCACACGGATCTCCGTGCCCACGGTCGACGGCGAGGAAGAGGTGGAGATCAGAGCCGGGACGCAGCCGAGCACGGAGATCCGCCTCCGCGGCAAGGGTGTCCCGCACCTGCGTCGGGCCGGGCAGCGCGGCGACCTCCACGTCATGGTCGACGTCGTCGTGCCGACGAGGCTCTCCAGGAAGGCTCGGGAGCTGCTGGCGGCCTACGCTGAAGAGACGGGCGAGCCCGTCTCGCATGCCGGCAGCGGCCTGCGCGAGAAGCTCGGGCTCGGTTGAGTCCGGCTCGGGCTCGGTTGAGTCCGGCTGGGGCGCGCGTGGGGGCGGCCGCAGGCCAGCTGTCCGCAGGCCAGCTGTCCGCAGGCCAGGTTTCCGCCGCCACAGCCGAGGGGCCGATGGACGCGGAAGCCTGGCTCGAACTCTCGATCGAGGCGGACGTCGAGGCGGTCGAGGCCATCAGCGAGATCTTCGGTCGGGCCGCCCCCGGCGGCACATCGGTCGAGCCCGCCTTCGATCTCGTCGACGAGGGTCTGGGTGCCCGGATCGATCCCACCCGGCCAGCCACGGTCCGCGCCCACGTGCCGGCCCGCGACCGCGCCGCCGCGGACCGTGCCGTGGCCCAGGTCGTCGAAGCGCTCGGGCATCTCCAGGCCTTCGGTCTGCGGCCGATCGGCGAGCTGCGCACCCGTCTGATCCATGAGGCCGACTGGGCCCATGCCTGGAAGACCTACTTCCCGGTCATGCGGATCGGGCGCCGGCTCATCATCCGGCCGACCTGGCGACGACACCGGCGGTCGCCCGAGGACGTCGTCCTCTCGCTCGATCCCGGCATGGCCTTCGGCACGGGCCTGCATCCGACCACGCGGTTGTGCCTGGTGGCCGTCGAGGGGCTGGCCGACCGGGGCCTCCTGGACCGCGCCCGGATCCTCGACGTGGGTTGTGGCTCCGGGATCCTGGCCATCGCGGGGCTCAAGCTGGGTGCCGCGACCGCGCTCGGCCTCGACACGGATTCGATCGCCATCGAGGCGACCCTCGCGAACGCCCGCCGCAACCGGCAGGTACGTCGCCTTCAGGCGCGCATCGGCAGCCTGCCGAGTGGCGAGCCCGCCTTCGATATCGTGCTGGCCAACCTCATCGCCGGCGTGCTCGTGCCGCTTGCCGGCGCACTGCACGACGAGTTGCGACCGGGAGGCGTGCTTCTCGCGTCGGGCATCTTCATCGATCGCGAAGGTGAGGTCCGAGCGGCGTTCGAGGCGGCCGGTCTGACGGTCGTCGGTCGCCTTGACGAGGGGGACTGGGTGGCGCTGGAGGCCGTCCGCGGAGCTTGACCGTATCCGGTCCTACAATCACCGTTGATGCCGTCGTATTTCCCGATCCTGCTGGCTACGCACATCCTGCTGGCGGTGAGCCTCGTCCTCCCGTCGATCCTCCTGCCGTTCGCGCTGCGCACGCGGCGAGCGACGGTGGAGTCGGCGAGCCTCATCGTCCGAGCGCTGCTCTGGGGGCAGAGCCACGGCACGCTCGTGATCGGAGCCGGGCTCGCGGTGACGGGCCTTTGGCTCGTCGCGACCCTGGGCCCGGCTATGCTCCAGCAACCATGGCTCCTCCTCGGCCTGACCATCTATTGCATCAACCTCGGCATCGCCTTCTTCATCCAGCGCCACAATCTGCGTCGCCTCGTCGGCATCCGGGCCGCCGTCGATGACGCCACCCGGCTCGCTCGGGCCAAGCGCCAGCGCTACGTGTCGTACCTGATGACCGGGTTGGTGGGGACCATCGGGTTCCTGATGAGTTCCAAGCGGGTGCTCTGGTGATCGCCATGGCCGGCGTCGGGGGAGCAGGACAGCCCTCGTCCGACTGCCTGTTCTGCCGGATCGTGGCCGGGGAGCTGCCGGCGGAGCGACTGCATGACGACGAGTCGGTCATCGCCATCCACGACATCGCCCCAAGGGCACCGACCCACATCCTGTTGATCCCGCGCCGGCACATCCCGTCGGCCGCGGACCTGGTCGAGTCGGACGGGGCGCTCCTTGGCCGATTGTTCAAGGTCGCCGCCGACCTCGCCCGCCAGGCCGGCATCGCCGAGGCCGGTCATCGGCTCGTGATCAACGTCGGGCGCTGGGGCGGCCAGACCGTGGACCACTTGCACGTCCACCTGATGGGTGGCCGCCCCTTCGAATGGCCGCCCGGGTGATGACGCGATGGCGCCGCCGGGTCGACGGCCTTGCCCCGGGCCTCCTCGTCGTCCTGAGTGTCGTCGCCTGCGGCGCGACTGAGGTCCCGGGACGGACCTTCCCGGTTGAGTCGATCGGGCCGGGCAGGACGGTGACGCCGACGGTCGACCTGACCCGCGCCGAACTCGTTCGAGTGCTCGGGCAGTACAACCTCATCCTGGCCGACACGCAGGCCCCGGTCCGCAAGGCGGAGGCAACCCTGCTGACGACCGCACCGCGCGTCGTCTACCAGGTGACGCTCCCCAAGGACCCAGGCAAGGGGTTCATCGTCGTCTACGAATTCCGAGACCCGGCCCAGGCCGCCGCAGCCGCGGCGGAGGAGCAGCGCTACCTCGCCAGCGGACCCGGTCGGGTCCAGACGCCGCAGGGGACCGTCCATGTGCTGCGCCAGGTCGGATCCACGCTCGTGCTCTACGACTGGTTGCCAGGCGCCGCACAGGACGATGCCGCGCCCGGGATCCAGGCCGCGCTCGAGTCGCTCGGGACCGACTTCCCGATCCCGAACTAAACGGGACGCGCGGCCAGTTTCGTGTCCGCGACGGCCCAGGTGGCGACCGGCCCGCGCTTGATCTTGAGCGTGTGCGTCCGTGGGAAGTCCTCGTCCGGCCACAATCGCCAACCCGAGATCCGCTGGTTCGGGCCGAGGGTCGCGTTGGCGGCCTTCACGGCGGCATCGATCCGGGCACGGACCTCCGCCGGTTCCTCCGACTCCGCCTCACCGCGCAGGACCACCGCCTCGATGCGACCGGGCTCCGTCTCGAGCACGACGGCATCGCGGATGCCCGCGCTGCGCAGGGCGTTCTCCATGTCCTCCGGATAGACGTTGAAGCCGTTGGGCAGGACGATCATGTCCTTGATCCGACCCGACAGGATGAGCCGGCCGGCCTCGTCAAGATGGCCGATGTCGCCGGTCCTGTACCAGCCGTCTGCGGTGAAGGCTTCGGCGGTCTTGTCGGGCGCGTTCCAGTAGCCGTGGAATACGGTCCGGCCGCGGAACTGGACCTCGCCGTCAGGCGTCAGGCGCATCTGGATGCCGGCCGGTGCCCGACCGACCGTCCCGAGGCCATGGTCGTCGAACGTGGTGGCGGAGCCCGTGCCGGTCTCGGTCGCGCCGTACCCCTGGAGGACCGTGACGCCGAGGTCCTGCCAGGCCTCCTGGAGCGTCGGCGGCAGGAAGGCGCCGGCCGACACGAAGAGCCGGAAGTGGCTGCCAAGCTGGGCGTGGACGCTCGCGAACAGCCTGCGGCGGAGCGCGTACGGCAGGTACCGGGCCACCCGGCGGAGTCGCTCGAACGCGGCTTTCCGACCGCGCTTGTCGACCTCACGCTGGATAGCGCTCCAGAAAAGGTCCAGCACCTGGGGCACCACGACCATGGATGTGACGCGGTGCTCGCGCAGCGCATCGAAGATGACCCGCGGGTTCCGGCTCCGCACGTACAGGATGTCCGCCCCGACGTCGAGCGCGTAGTACAGCCCGACCGCCTGCTCCAGGAGGTGTGAGAGGGGCAGGAGCGAGACGAGCCGGTGCTCCATCGGGCGGATGATCTGGTGGAACGATTCGATCGAGGCGACGACGTTGTCATGGGTCAGGGCCACGCCCTTGGGCGTCCCGGTCGTGCCGGAGGTGAAGACCAGCTCGAAGACCTCATCGGCCGTCGGTCTGGCCCAGGCGGCCTGGCGGGCCTCCCAGTCGGGTGGGAAGGCCGGGTCGTCCGCGGCGGGCTCCGCGCACAGGTCGTCGACCGTCGTCGTGGGGAAGCCGGTCAGGCCGGCCTCGCGCGGATCGGGTGCATCGCGTCCCGTGCCCAGGATGAGATGCCGCGCCCCGGACGCTCGGACGATCCCCTCGACGGCGTCGGCCGACATCCGGAGATCCAGCGGCACGAGGACGAGTCGGGCGTGCATCGCGCCGTAGTAGGTGGCGGGCAGCTCTGGGGTGGAGGGCGACCAGGTCAGCAGCCGTTCGCCGGGTTCGAGATCGAGGGCACGCAGCCGCCATGCCGCGATCCGCGCCCGACGGTCGAGTTCGCGGAAGCTCCAGTGCATCGTCGAGCCGTCGTCGCGGCGCAAGCCAAGGGCGTGCCGGTCGCCGTAGCGCGCGATCGCGCCGTCGAGTAGATCGAGCAGGGTCGACGACATGTGTGGCAGCTTACCGCGCCGCAAGAAAGATCCGGGCAGCCCCGGCTCGCATCCGCCACGTTTCGATCGTGGCCGGCACCGATCACGGCCTGGGAGATGTGTCGAAGTGCTGAGGCGTTGTCAGCGTCGCTGCCAGGAACGTCAGGTATGGATCGGTCTTTGGTTCTCGTTCGAGTGGTCCGATCGGTGACGCTACACAGTCGCTGATCGGACCCGAGACGTCCCGATCTGGGAGGTCGGTCACGATACGTGACCCGAATCGGCCCTCGGCGGCGATCCGACCGGGTTGACGCGGCGAACCGGTCCCGCGGTCGGCGGCGCCGATCCCGCGGTCGGCGGTCGCACCGGGTTGACGCGGCGAAATAGTCGCCCACGGACTACTACGGCCGAACTCTTGTCTGGTCGGGCCACCGACGGCGCGTGACTGAGCGTGGATCGTGCAGCTGCAGGCCCGCAGCGCGGGTGATTCGGTCGCTCCATGGCCCATGACGCGCCACGACCGGCCGTAGTAGTCCGTGCACGCATATCTGCCGAGCCGGGGCACGCATATCTGCCGAGCCGGGGCACGATCTGCCGTCCGACTCCCGCCGATGCATCGCCGGCCGCCTCGGCGAGCAGGTCGGCCACCTCGGCGGCCACGCTCGCCACACCCTCGCGGCCGGTCACGGGCCTTCAGGCGCCTCCGGTGCCGGATCGACAGCTCGAGCGTGAGCGTCGCCTCGATCGTCGTCAGGTGGCCTGCCAGCAGCTCGCTCAATACGTCGAGCCGGCGCTGCTCATCGGGACCCAGGGTGACCGAATCTCAGCCCATCAACAAGCCGCCTCGCGCACGTTTGACCGTCCCGAAGGCCTCGGCTATGCTCCGCCAGCCTTGGACGGGACCGCCGTCAAGGGCGACACCGAGTCGGCTGGCCGCGAGCCCGGTGCATGATCGCGAGACCCCAGGCCTGGGGAGGTGAACCGGGATTGGCAGAAGTCCGAGTGGGTGAGAACGAGACGTTCGAAAGCGCCCTGCGTCGCTTCAACAAGAAGATCCAGCAGAGCGGGCTCCTCGCCGAGGCTCGCCGACGCGAGCACTACGAGAAGCCGAGCGTGAAGCGCAAGCGCAAGGAAGCAAAGCGCAAGAAGAACGCCCGAACGCCGGTCGGCTGAGCGGGTACATACCCGTCCTTTCAGCCCCGGACCACGCGGGCGTGTCCGACGGCTCACCGCGACCGCGGTGACCCGCCCGCCCGAGGTGCCAACTGGTGTCCCTTCAGGAACGCATCCAGGCTGACATCACCGCCGCCATGCGCGGCGGTGATGGACTGCGTCGCGATGTCCTTCGGATGGTCTCGAGTGCCGCCTATAACGTCGAGAAGCGGCAGGGTCGTCCGCTCACCGACGACGAGTATCTGGCCGTCCTCAGTCGCGAGGTGAAGACCCGCCGCGAGTCCGTCGAGGCCTTCCGGACCGGCCGTCGGGAGGAGCTGGCCGCCAGGGAAGAGGCAGAGATCGCCATCCTTGCCGGGTACCTGCCCGAGGCCCTGAGTGAGGCGGAGATCGCCGCGCTCATCGCCGACGCGATGGCCGCCACCGGCGCGTCGTCGGCTCGCGACATGGGCAAGGTCATGGGTTGGCTGTCGTCCCGGATCCGTGGCCGTGCCGACGGCAAGCGGGTCAGCGAACTGGTCGTGCAGGCCCTCGCCGGCGCCGACCTGACGGCTCACGACGTCGGGACGCACTGAGGCCGAAGCAGATGACCCGGCGATGCTGACGCCACGCCCCGACACGATCACCCGATTCACCCGGCGCGACGCCTCGCGGCTGGCCATCGCGGCGGGGGTCCTCATCCTGATCCTGACCGCCATCCTGGGTGCCGACATCCTGCCCAAGCAGCCGCTGGACGCGAGGGCTGGCGAGTTGGCCACCAGCGACATCCTGGCACCTCGGGCGATCGACTTCGAGAGCAAGGTCCAGACCGCCGCCGCCCAGGACGCCGCCAGCAAGGCGGTCCAGCCGCAGTACACCTTCACGACGGAGAACGCGATCGCCATCGCGGACGCCCAGCAGCTGGCGTTCGAGTCGCGGGTGGCCCGCGTGGACACGACGTTCACGGCGGAGCTGACCCCGGCAGGCCGGGCGTCGCTGCTCGAGACCGCGGTGCCGGGCCTCTCCCAGGGCTCCCGCAAGACGCTGGCGGCGCTGGATGCCGATGGCTGGGCCGCTGTGCGAACCGAGGCGGGTCGGGTCCTCGACGGCACGCTCCGAACGGAGCTCCGCGATACCGCCGTGGAGGAGACCCGCAACCGACTGTCCGGCCGGATGGCCGGCGGCCTCGATGAAGCGCAGCGGATGCTCGCGGCCGAGCTCATCAGCCCGCTCATCGTCCCGAACTCGACGTTCAGCCAGGACCTCACGGATCAGGCGGCGGCGAAGGCCGCCGCGGAGGTCAAGCCGACCCGCGTTCAGATCCGGCAGGGCGAGGTCATCGTCCGCAGCGGCGACCCGCTCGATGCCATCGACATCGAGAAGATCGACGAGCTGGGGCTCGGCGAGACCTCACCCGACGTCGCGAGCTTCGGAGGCTGGTTCCTGCTGACCGTACTCGTCGTCGGCATGCTGCTCAGCTGGATCTGGCGGTTCCGGCAGGGCCTCTGGCACCGAGACAACGCGCTCATCCTGATCGGGCTGCTCCTGGTCGGTGCGACGCTCGCGTTGCAGCTCACGGCCGGACGGCTGACGCTGCCGTTCTTCCTGCCGACCGCGGCCATCGCCATGCTGCTCGCCGTCCTCCTCGATGCCTCCATCGCGACCATCGTCATCGCGGTCGTGGCGGTCATCGGCGGCGCGGTGAACGGCGCCTCCCTCGAATACACGACCTATATCTTCCTGGGCGGCATGGCGAGCATCGTGGCGGTCCGCAAGGGCGACCGACTGCAGGTCTTCGTGCAGGCCGCGCTGGCGACCTTCGTCGTCAACGCCCTGGTCGTCTCGGTCTTCTCGTTGCTGGGTGCGCGCGACCTGCGCGGCGTCCTGGAGCTGTGGTTCGGGTCGGCGGTGGCCGCCCTGGGGTCCGGTGTAGTGGCGGTCGGGTCGTTCGCTGTCCTCGGCTCCGTGTTCGGGATCCTGACCGTCTTCCAGCTGCTGGAACTGGCGAATCCGTCGCAGCCGCTCCTGCGCCGCCTCCTCGTCGAAACCCCGGGCACCTACCACCACTCGCTCATGGTCGGGAACCTGGCTGAACGGGCCGCGGAGGCCATCGGTGCCGACCCGCTCGTCACCCGTGTCGCGGCCTACTACCACGACGTCGGCAAGCTGGCGAACCCGCTGGCATTCATCGAGAACCAGGCCGGCGGCGAGAACATCCACGATCAGCTCGATCCGGAGGTGAGCGCTGGGATCCTAAAGCAGCACATCGTCGACGGCATCGATCTCGCCTACAAGGCGCGCCTCCCGAAGGCGCTCATCGCGTATATCCCGCAGCACCACGGGACCGCGATCATGAGCTACTTCCACGCCCGGGCGAAAGAGCTCGCCGGCCCCGGAGCGACGGTCGATGAGTACAAGTTCCGGCACGCCGGTCCGAAGCCCCAGGCGCGAGAGGCGGCCCTGATCATGCTGGCTGACGGGGTCGAGGCGTCGGTCCGCTCACTCGCCTCCCGCGACGAACCGGCCATCCGCGCGATGGTCACCCGGATCATCGAGGAGCGGACACTGGACGGCCAGTTCGACGAGTGCGACCTGACCTTGCGCGACCTCGAGCGGATCCGCGAGGCGTTCGTGGGCCAGCTGCTGGGCATGTATCACACCCGCATCGCCTACCCGCAGAACACGGTCGTCGAGCTGGAGTCGCGGCGCGCCGCGAATGGCGGCGGCAGGGGCGACGGCGGCGTCGGCGGCGGGAGCCGGGGGAGCGGCCCGGCCTCGTGACGCGCGCGCTCTACATGGGCCCGTGGCGTGTCGACTTGACCGTCCGCGACGGGGTCGCGCGACAGGTCGCCGCGACCACACTGGCTCGTGCCGTCGTGGCCGGGCTGGCCGCGGCCGGTGCTCCCTCGCCGGCCTCCATCGGGCTCATCCTCTCGGATGACGCCGAACTCGCCGAGCTGAACGCCGCGCACCTCGGCAAGCCAGGGCCGACGGACGTGCTGTCGTTCCCGTTCCTCCCGCCAGACGCCTTCCCGGGGCATCTCGGCAGGCTGGATGGGGGAGCCGCCGACGGTCCGGTGGGTGCCGAGCCCTCGCCGCCGTTTGCGCTGCCTCCAGGCCGACGTCTCCACCTGGGCGACATCATCGTGTCGGTGGAGCGAGCCATGGAGCAGGCGGAGGCCGGTCGTGGCGGTCAGACCGGCGACGTCCGCTGGTCGCCGGCGGACGAGCTGCGCCTGCTCGTCACGCATGGTGCGCTCCACGTCTGCGGATGGGATCATGCCGAACCGGTCGAGGAGGCAGCGATGCGCGCCCTCGAGGCTCGGCTCCTTGGCCCCGGGCTGGATCAGCCGCGATAGTCCCGTGCGCGTGGCCGCTGCTACCATCCGCGGAGGCCCTCCCGGATGGGATCGGGCCCTGTCGTGCTGTCCCGGTTCGGACGGCACCGGTTCGGAGGAGCGGGTGAAGCTTGTCGTCGGCCTTGGCAACCCGGGGTCGCAATATGCCAGGACGCGCCACAACGTCGGCTGGCTGGTGGTCGATCGGATCGCCGATCGTGCCGGTTGGGCGGGCCGTGGCCGGCAACGTGACAGCTCTAGCGTCGTGCTGGGCCGTTATCGGGGTCTTGACCTGACCCTGGTCAAGCCGCTGACCTTCATGAATGACTCAGGGCTCGCCGTGCGCAAGGTGCTTGCTCGCGAGCACGCCCCGCTCTCGGATGTGCTGGTCCTGGCCGACGACTTCGCGCTGCCGTTCGGCAAGCTGCGCTTTCGCGAGGGCGGCAGCCATGGCGGACACAACGGCCTGCGGTCGATCATCGACGAGCTCCGGACGGAGAAGTTCAGCCGCCTTCGGATCGGGATCGGTGAGCCGGACCGGAGTGCGATCGACCACGTGCTCTCGACGTTCCTCCCGGACGAGACGGCGCGACTGGACGAGCTTGTCGACGCTGCGGCCGACGCGGTCGAGGCGTGGGGGCGCGAAGGCACGAGCAAGGCCGCCAATCGATTCAACATGTTCGAGCTCCGGCCGGCCGACACTTCCCTGATGGCCGCCGCCGGGGAGGTGGACGGCCCGCCAGACGCCGACGGGATCCGACGGACGAAGACCGGCTGGCGGCGTATCAGGCCGGCCAAGGCCGACGACTGACCATGCCGACCTCGCCGCTGCGTGGCCGTCGCGGCCGGGACCGTCAGATCGCCGAACGCTTCGCATCGGATCTCGCGGCGCGTCACGCACCGGCGTCGCCAGACCAGAAGGTCGATTTCGACACGCCAGCCACCAAGACGGCGGCGGCGACCCCGGGCGCGCGGAAGGGGAGTGGCCATCGGCTGCCGGACCTCTCGGCACTGCCCCCGCTCCTCGCCGGGACCGGTACGTTCGCGGCGCTGCTCGAACGGCTTGGCCGGGCCGCCGACGACCCCAAGCGCACCGGCCGGCACGTCGGTCTGGTGGCCGTCCCCCACGGCGCCAAGAGTTACCTGGCCGCCGCGCTCGCCCGTGTGGGCGACGGGGAGCGGCTGGTCTGGATCGCCCGCGATGCCGAGATCGGCGATCGCGTCGCCGAGGAACTGGGCGCATGGCTCGGCTCACCCGACGCGGTCGCCGTCCTGGAGCCGCGGACGGCTCTGGCCTACGAGCGCAGCGAACTGATCGCCGATGAGACGGCCGCCCGCGTGGCGGCCCTGGCTGCCTGGCGGAGCGGGCGACCGCGGGTCCTCGTGGCCAGCGTCCAGGCTCTCTTGCAGCACACGATCGACCCGATCGACCTGCCGGCCGCTCCGCGCGACCTGCGCCCGGGTACCCGCATCCACCAGGACGCCCTGCTGCGCGAGCTGTTCGACCTCGGCTACGTCCCGGTCACGGAGGTCGCCGGGCGCGGCGAGTTCGCCCGGCGTGGTGGGATCGTCGACGTCTTCCCGCCCTCACTCGCGCTCCCGATCCGGGTGGAGTTCTTCGGCGACGAGATCGATTCGCTGCGCTCGTTCGACCCGACGGGCCAGCGCACGGTCGGTACGATCGACCGTGCCGTCCTGTTGCCCGCCTCGGAGTTCCTTGTGCCGGCCGGCGGGGCGGCCGTGATCCGCGAACGCCTCGGCAGGGCCGCGGCCCGACTCCCGGAACGACTCGCGGCCGATCTCGTCCGGTTCGAGACCGAACCCTTCGAAACGGCACGAGCCGCGACAGCGGCCAGTGCTCAGGCCTCACGGGCGCTCGCGGTCGGGGACGCGGCCGAGGTGTGGGCCGCTCACCTCGCCCGTGCGACCGGCCTCGATCACCTCGAGCCGGGCACACTCCTCGTCCTCGATGAGCCCGGCGATATCGCCGAGGCCGCGGCATTCCTGTGGCGCCAGGCAGACGAGCGGCGCATGGAGCTGATCGCCGCCGGCGAGCTACCGAAGGACTGGCCGCCCACGTACCTCCCGCCGCGGGACTGGAACGGTCGCCTCCTGGGTTCTCGCACGCTGGAGCTCACCTGGGAATCGGTCCCGCCGCAGGATGTCGCGATGGCTCGCGGCGGCCTCTCGTCGGGCGATGCGTTTGGGTGGCGGGAGCCGGTCCTGCCGGCCGGCCGTGCCGGGCGCCTGGTCCAGGCCGTGGAGGCGTGGCGCGCCGACGGCGCACGGATCGTGCTCGCCTCGGATCAGGCGCCGCGTCTCGCGGACCTGCTGGGCGAGGCCGGCAGCCCGGTCGCGGTGGTCGGGCGCGTGGAGGAGCCGCCCCCGCCCGGTGCGATCGCGCTGATCGAACGCAGCCTCAATGGCGGCTTCATCGGCGGCCCGGATGGCCTGGCCTTCGTCACGGACCGCGAGCTGTTCGGCACGGTCCGTATCCGTCGGCCGAAGGCCCTCCGGCGGGTCGTACCGCGTGACATCCTGGAGCGCCTGACCCCGGGCGATCTCGTCGTCCACATCGATCACGGTGTCGCTCGCTACGAGCAGATGCTCCGACGTGGTGGCGCCGGTGAGGACCGCGATTACCTGGAGCTGTCGTTCGCCGGCGGCGATCGGATCTTCGTGCCGGTCGAGCAGATCGGGCGGATCAGTCGCTACTCCGGCGGGGAGCGACCGGCTCTCTCGAAGCTTGGCGGCGCGGAGTGGCTGCGCGCCAAGCAGCGCGTGCGCAAGGCCGTCGACGATCTTGCGGAGGAGCTGCTCGCCCTGTACGCCTCGCGGGCGGGGGCGCGCGGCCACGCCTTTGCGCCCGACACGCCGTGGCAGGCCGAGATGGAGGCGTCCTTCCCGTACGAGGAGACGGTTGATCAGCGTCGAGCGGCCCTGGAGGTCAAGTCGGACATGGAGCTGACACGACCGATGGACCGGCTGGTGGTCGGCGACGTCGGCTACGGCAAGACCGAGGTCGCGCTGCGGGCGGCCTTCAAGGCGATGCAGGATCGCAAGCAGGTGGCGGTCCTCGTGCCGACCACCGTGCTCGCCGCCCAGCACCACGCGACGTTCTCGCAGCGCTTCGCAGCCTTTCCGCTGGAGGTGCGCCTGCTCTCTCGATTCGTGTCGCCCGGGGCCCAGGCCGCGGTCATCGCCGGGCTGGCGGACGGCACCGTGGACGTCGTCATCGGGACGCATCGTCTGCTGAGCAAGGACATCCGGTTCAGGGACCTGGGGCTGGTCGTCGTCGACGAGGAGCAGCGGTTCGGCGTGGCTGCCAAGGAACGGCTGAAGCAGCTCAAGAGCGAGGTGGACGTCCTGACCCTGTCGGCGACGCCCATCCCGCGGACGCTCAACCTGGCCCTCGCCGGCATCCGCGACATGTCGGTCATCGAAACCCCGCCGGAGGACCGGCTGCCCATCCAGACCCGCGTGGCCGAAGCGTCGGCTGGCCTCGTCCGCGACGCCATCCTGCGTGAGCTGGACCGCGGCGGCCAGGTCTTCTACGTCCACAACCGGGTGGAGACGATCGAGGCCCAGGCGGAGCAGCTGCGCCAGATGCTGCCCGGCGTCCGGTTCGTCGTCGGCCACGGCCAGATGCCGGAGAGGGCGCTCGAGAAGGTCATGATCGCCTTTGCCGACGGGGCCGCCGACATCCTCGTCTGCACGACGATCATCGAATCCGGGCTCGACATCCCGAACGCCAACACGATCATCATCGATCGGGCGGACACGCTCGGTCTCGCCCAGCTCTATCAGCTGCGCGGGCGGGTCGGCAGGTCGGCGCGACGGGCCTACGCGTATCTGCTCTACCGGCGCCGGGAGCGCCTGAGCGACGAGGCCCGCAAGCGCCTGCAGGCCATCTTCAACGCATCCGAGCTGGGTGCCGGATTCCAGATCGCGCTCTCGGACCTGGAGATCCGGGGCGCCGGCAACATCCTCGGTGGCGAGCAGTCGGGCCATATGGCGGCGGTCGGCTTCGACCTCTACTCCCGCCTGCTGGCCGAGGCGGTCGAGTCGCGCAAGGCCACGATGGAGGGCCGCGCAGCGATCATCGATATCCCGCAGGCGGTCATCGATCTTCCGGTCGAGGCGTACCTGCCCGACGACTACGTCCCCGACGAAGCCCAGAAGCTGGAGCTGTATCGCCGGCTGGCCCGGGCCCGCACGACCGGTGATCTCGCGGCGTTCCGCCAGGAGGTGATGGACCGCTTCGGCCCCATGCCCGGTCCGGTCAGCCGACTCGTCGAGGTGGCCGAGTTGCGGCTCACGGCCGAGGCAGCGGGGGTGGCCTCGATCTCGCGCGAGGAGGGCTGGCTGGTCGTGCGTTTCGGGGCTGGGCTCACCCGGGCGACCGCGATGCGCCTGCTCGTCGGGCCGGCACTGCCGGGTGTCCGGCCGAACGACGTGACCTTCGCGTCGAACCAGGTCCGCATCCGACTGCCCAGGGATCCGCTCAAGGGCTGGACGCTGACGCGCGCAGTCGTGGTGCAGCTGTCGGCCGCGGCGTGACGGCGGTGCGGTGACCCTACGCCCGCGGCAGATACGCCGGCGACCGGGCATCCTTCACCCATGCACGTTCCCTCCACGTCCCGCGCTGACAGCCTGTGGCGGGCCGACCGGCGGCCCCTGACCATCGGACTCGTCCTGACCATCACGCTCATCGCCTTCGAGGCCCTGGCGGTCTCGACCGTCATGCC
>JBCLDE010000047.1:0-16156 GCA_038915165.1 Candidatus Limnocylindrales bacterium | reverse complement strand
GTAGCTTCAGGCGGGTAGGTGACTTCGCGCGTACGCCACGAACGCCGCTATCGCTGACGTACGATTGTCTCGACGCCAAGTCAACATAGACACCCGCACCGGCGGCTCAGCGATCCGGATGATTCGGACGGGAAGACCTGGCAGCCCAGCTAGGCTCTGCGGGACGATCGCCGAGCCAATACCCGCGGACACCAAGTCTCGAATCGCTGCCGTCTGGCTTGTCTCGACCACGACGTGCGGAACACGGCCAATAGCGGAAAAGGACTGTTCAATCAAGCGGCGCAGCGCAGATCCGGGTTTCTGCATGATCAGCGGCTCATCGGCGATTTGTTGCAGCGTCACTTCGCCAGCGCCGGCAAGATTGGAGCGCGGCGCGACCTGGAGGACAAACGGTTCCTCAAGGTAGACCGCGCGCTCGATGCCCCTGAAGTCCAAGCCTGCGCACAATGTCATGAGCGCTACGTCGAGGTCTCCCGCTCGAAGCATATCCAACATCACATCCGAGTTCTCCTCCCGGACCTCGATCTTGACTTGGGGACACTGCTGGACAAAGCCAGCCAGTAGCCAAGGCAGGGGCGGATTTACGGAAAACCAAGCTCCAAGTCGCACTGTCCCCCGGACGCCCCCGGCATGTTCGGCCATTACGACCGTCATTGCGGCAACTTCGGCGAGGATCCGTTGAGCTTGCTCAACGAACGCGGAACCCGCAGGCGTCACTCCGACGTGGCGAGTCGTTCGCTCAAAGAGCTGCACGCCAAGTTCCCGCTCAAGGCCTCGGACCTGCGCTGACAACGAGGGCTGCGCAACGTGGAGCGATGCCGCCGCGGCGGTGAAGCTCCGATGCCGTGCGAGCGCTACAACATAGCTGAGGTGGCGCAGATCCATAGGCTCAGTCTATCAGTTTCATGGCCACGGCGTCTTTCACTTTCTGAGCAGGATCGCCTACGTTTTCGAGGCGGTCGGGTTTGCCACGCGTCCGTGCGGTGTGTTGGAGGCGCCCCCTAATGATGCTGTCGCCGCTCCCAGATGGTCGGCTGTTGATTGTCCTGCAGATCGATCACAGCCGAGTTGCTGGTATGACCATTGCGCATTGGGGCAACCGCGAATTCGCGGCCCCGTTGCCCTACGTTCCTGTGACCGTCGCCGGAGGCGGGCATGACAGCGCGTGGTGGGATTGGGAGATCGAGCCTTTTCTGAATACCTCGGGCGATGTTATCGACTATTACCGCAGCAATGAGGTCCTCGGCGAGACATGGCTTGCCTTCACGACAAGCTGGATTGAGCGACTCGCGAAGCGAGATTCGTACGCGGGCTTCCTTGTGAGCATGCATCACCAGGGCCTACTCACAGGAGGGTTCGGGACGATTTCGCACATGCCGGATCGCAGGAGTGATCCCGTCGTCGCCCAATTCGTCGAGACCCAGAGTGTCTTCCGGGACCGCCTCCTACTAGAGATGAAGGACCGAGCGGAACTGCGTCCTTACCTAGACCCGGACACGATCACCCGCAACTACGGGCTCGTTCAGGTGGGCGACCAGTTCGGACAGATCCTATGCAATCGACATCCATTCAACAGCACGGCCCGGAAGACCGGCCCAAGCACAACCCTCGGACACGTACCCGTCCGTCAGGGCGTACCGGACACAACGCTGACCATCAAGGTTGTTGATGAGACGACCGCAATCGTGGAGCCTTGGCCCTTCGACGTTGATCGCTTGGAGATACATATCCCAGCTAGAATCCTTCCCAAGAGCCGCTACGACGATCACGAGGCCTTCTTGCGTGATTACTTGAGAGCCGACCAGATCACCGTAACCCGGGTCATGAAGGCCGGCTAGGGACACACTATTGTGGCAGCGAAGACAGGAGGTAGTGGACGATGGCTTATCAGATTCGCGAGTGGCTATCCCGGCGCGCGGGAGTTCGCGGGACCTCGGGGCTCATTTTCGTCGCATCGCTCGTAATCGCATGCTCCTCTTCTACCCCACCGGCCACACAGGCGCCGACGCTCCCATCCGCGGCAACGAAGTCGCCAGCACTTCAGCCTACTGCAACTCCGAAGCCAGTTGTGCCTGTTGGATTCCAGACGGCGTTCGGATTTGGCGGCGAGTACGCGCCGTTCTTCCTTGCTCTCGACAAGGGCTACTATAAGGATGCTGGCCTCGACTTGACCATCTTGCGAGGGACGAGCGGCGCCAACACAACGCAGGCTGTGGACCAAGGAACGGTCGCAATCGGCATGGCGGACGCATCTGCCGCCGTGATCCTGAGGTCCAAGGGTGGCCACATCAAGATTGTTGGGATTCTGCTAAATTCGACGCCTGTCGGGTTCGCCGGACTTGACATAACGCTCAATCGCCCTGCCGATCTTGAAAACAAGTCAATTGCGATGGCGCCGTTTGATAGTACGGTCGCCCTTCTTCAGGTGTTCGCCGAACTGAACAATATCGACCTCGCCAAGATCAAGGTCGTCAACGTCACCCCGGACCTCTACGCGTCCACCGTGATCTCAGGCCAGGTTGACATGATTCCAGCCTGGCAGGCGAGCGGAACTTGGGCCAGGCTTCAGATTTACGCCGAACAGTCCGGTCGGAAGACTGGACGCCTTGCAATTCGCGACTGGGGGATGGACATATACGGCGATTCATTCCTTGTGAATGACAGCTTCTTGGCGAGTAGTCCCGCTCTGGTACGCGGTTTCTTGGCAGCGACCTACAAAGGCGTTCAGGACGCCATTGCCGACCCACGCGCGGCCGTTGACAGTCTGATGCGCAATCGCCCCGAGCTCGACCGAGCACAATCCACGCTGGAGCTCACGAACGCGATCGAGCTGTTCTTGGCAGACACGACTGCGATCAAAGGTTGGGGTTATATCGACCCGGCGAAGCTCCAACGCACCATCGATGTGATCGCAAAGGGAGTTGGCATTTCAACGCCCGCAACGGCCCAGGACGTTGCGACCAACGAATTCCTGCCAGGTCCGTGACGTGAGGCTCCGTTCGCCGATGGACCTGGATGGCCTCCCACCCGAGGCGTAGATGCAGACCTTCGTGCTTACGGAGCCCTCGTCCCTCAATAATGCAACGAAGCTTCTCGCGAGTGATCCGGACGCGAGACCACTTGCCGGGGGGACTGCCCTCGTCATTCTGCTGAAGCATCGACTGATCGCCCCGAGCATCCTTGTCAGCTTGGACAAGATCAAAGGACTCACTGGCATCCGCGAGGGACCCGACGGGCTGTGGATCGGTGCCCTGACGCCAATTCAGGACGTGGCGGCTGCACAGGCAGTACGGAAGCATTACCCGATTCTTGCGATGGCCTGCCGCTTGGTTGCGAATGTCCGCATCCGCAATGTGGCAACGCTCGGGGGCAATGTCGCTCACGCTGACCCTTCGTCTGATCCGCCGACCGCGCTTGCGGCGCTCGGAGCGAGTGTGGAATGTGTCGGTCCGCACGGACCACGAGAGATTCCTATCCAGGAATTCCTGATTGGTAGCTATGAGACTGCCCTCGAACCAGGGGAGCTCATTCGGGGCATACGCCTACCTTCTCCCATTTCCGACGCACGAGGGCGATACCTCAAGTTCACCGATCGCCAGTCCGAAGACCGACCATCGTGCACGGTCGGCGCCATGTACCGGCAGAAGGGCGGCAAGTGCGAGGAGCTCCGATTGGTGGTTGGTGCCATATGCCCGGTTCCGACGAGGATGGTCGAGATTGAAGCAACCGCCGTCGGTCAACGATTGGATCCTGAGCTAATAGACGAGCTTGCGGCCAGAGCAGGGCGCGGCGTTCCGGGGATCACAGACCCTTCTGGCCCGGCCGCAAACGTGGTCCGGGTTCTCGTGCGCCGGATCCTCGACGATTGCGTCGCACAGGAGAATGCATGAGCACGATTGGCGTCGACACCCCGCGGGTCGATGGGCCAGCCAAGGTGTCTGGGACGGTCCAGTATGCCGCCGACATCCAGCTTCCGGGCATGCTCCACGCGAAGGTCCTTCGTAGCATCTACCCGCACGCCCGCCTCGTCAGTGTGGACACCAGCGCGGCGGAGCGGCTTCCGGGTGTGATCTCTTGCCTCACCCGCGATGGACTTGGTGACGCGAAGCCCTATTACGGATCCGTTCTCAAAGACCAACCGATCGTCGCAATCGACAAGGTCCGGTACGTGGGTGATCCGATCGCAGCTGTCGCGGCATTGGATCGCCAGACTGCAGAAGACGCGCTCGAACTGATCGAGGTCGAATACGAGCCGCTGCCGGCCGTCCTCGACGTAGATCTTGCCCTCCGGCCTGATGCCCCCGTCATCCACGACCGGGAGCTGGAGATCGCGAGCAGCTTCATCGACCCAGACGCGTTTCATTTCAAGCAACGCAGTAATCTGATAACAACGTTTCATGTCGAGCAGGGAAACGTCGAACGAGCGTTTGCCGAGGCCGACGAATTATTCGACAGCACGTACTCCTGTCCGACGGTCCAGCACGGCAACATGGAGCCGCACTCGGCTACGGCCACCTGGGACGCATCCGGGCAGCTGACCGTATATACCCCATGCCAGAATCCGTCGGTGGTGAGGGACCAGCTCGCGGATATGTTCGGGCTGCGTCCCGGTCAGGTCCGAATCGTCGTGCCCTACGTCGGCGGAGCGTACGGCGCCAAGACGCATCTGAGACTTGAGCCACTGGTCGCGGTGTTGTCGCGGAAAGCTGCTCGACCGGTCCAACTAACGCTGACCCGTGAAGAAGTGTTCATGACGGCGGTTAGGCACGCCTGCGTCGTCCGTATTCGGACCGGCGTGAAGCGCGATGGGACTCTGGTGGCGCGCCAAGTCGAGAGCTTCTTTGACACTGGCGCCTATGCACATACGGGGCCGATCACCTCCAAGAACGCCGGGACAGTGTCCGCCGGTCCCTACCGGATCCCGCATCAGAGCCTGACGGCCCACTGCATCTACACGAACAAGCCTCCTGCCGGGCCGTATCGCGGCTTCGGGGTGTCGCAGGTCGCGTGGGCCTATGAACAGCAGATGGATGAGATTGCCCATGCCCTCGGTTTGGATAGGCTCGGCATTCGTCTACAGAATCTCGTTCACGAGGGTGACAGGATCGTTACGGGCGAAACCCTGTCGGCTTTGGATCTCGAAGGGCCGCTCCGCGAGGTAGCGAGACAAATCGGAGACGTCGATATTGCCCGGAAGCCGACCCAACATTACGAGAGAGGGTCGAGGCGACCCCTAGTTCGCGGCAGAGGCATCGCCTGCGTCATCAAGACGACCATGACTCCCTCGACATCTGCGGCTACCGTCCGTCTGGATTCGGATGGGACAGCAACCCTATTCACGAGTAGCGTCGAAATGGGACAAGGAGCGAGAACGTCGCTTGCCCAGATTGTGGCAGAGGAGCTGCGGCTTCCAGTTGAGAATGTCTTTGTTACGTTGCCCGACACGGACGTCACCCCGTACGACCAATCCACAAGTTCAAGTCGGACCATCTTCATGATGGGACGCGCCGCTCAGCAGGCCGCCGGTCAGGTCCGAGAGCAACTGCTGGCGATGGCCGGCACTGCCCTCGAGGTCGCGCCCGGCGACCTCGAGCTGGACGGGGGCGACATCTGCGTCAAAGGAGTGCCGGTCCGGAGGGTCTCAATTCCTGACATCTTCGAGCGTACCTTCGGCAGGCCTCGAGGCGGCTGCCTGTCCGCGAGCGTCGTGAACCGAGCGGTGGGCGGGTTGGACCGAGATACGGGCCGTGGGAAATCGTCAGCGTTCTTCTTTGTAGGTGCCGCCGGCGCCGAGGTAGAGGTGGATCCCGAGTTGGGGATCGTCCATGTTCTTCGACTTGTTGTCGCAACTGATGTCGGCAAGGCAATCAATCCCCGCCAGGTGCATCTCCAGAATGAGGGGTCGATGTTGATGGGGTTGGGAACGGCTATCTTCGAAGAGATGACGTTCGCCGACGGCCAGCCCACAAATGCCAGTCTGCTGCACTACATGTTGCCGTCGATAAAGGACCATCCGCGCGAGTTCCGTTCCATCATTTTCGAGCGGCCACACCCCGAGGGTCCGTTCGGCGCAAAGGGGGCCGGCGAGGCAGCGATCCCGGCCATTGCCCCTGCAATCGCGAACGCCGTAGCAGATGCCCTCGGTGGCACCAGGCTCCATAGCATGCCGATGCTTCCGCATCGGGTCTTGGCAGCAATCCGCGAACGTGAGGCCGCTCGTGAGTGAGCAGTTAGGACTTCACGTCAATCAACAGCGCCGAGAGGTCGTGGTCGAGGCAAACACGACTCTCCTTGAGCTTCTCCGCGACCGGCTCGAGTTGCGCGGCTCCGTCGAAGGATGCGGGGTCGGGGTCTGTGGATCGTGCACCGTGCTCGTGGACGGACGAGCAGTGAGCTCTTGTCTGATGCTGGCTGTTAAGGCCCGAGGGAAGCACGTACTCACGATTGAAGGGTTGGCGAGGGGCGGCGAGCTCAGCCCTGTTCAGAGAGCATTCCTCGAGTTCCAGGCATTTCAGTGCGGGTTCTGCACGAGTGGAATGATCATGGCCGTGCAGGCGTTGCTGCTGTCAAATGGTGACCCATCTGAAGACGATGTCCTTGAACATCTCTCCGGGAACATCTGTCGCTGTGGTACTTACCAAGAGGTACTTTCTGCTGTCCGATCATTGGCTCGGACACCAGCCAGAGAGCAACCCGTTAGCCGTCTTTGACCGTAGGGCATGATGCCGCACCGATGATCCGTCAATTGCTTCTCTTCGGCGTCGCATCGCCCGACTGGTCGAGGCTCCACGGGAAGGCGGGGGCATGACGCCAGGTATCGCGCCCGAGGGTGAGGTGTGAACGACCCCGCTAATGAAGGGCGCCTCTCATTCCGTAACGTCTCGAAGACCTATGCCACACGCCAGCGCCGAATCGACGCGGTCGTGAATGTGAATCTCGATCTTAAGGAGCATGAGTTCGTTTCCATAGTCGGGCCGAGCGGTTGCGGTAAGACCACGTTGATGATGATGGCTAGCGGATTGATCCCGTGCACCGCCGGGGCGATCTACATCGGCGGTCGCCAAGTGACAGGACCCTTCACGGACGTGGGCATCGTCTTTCAGCAGGATCTGCTGCTTCCGTGGCGGACTGCGCTGCAGAACGTGATGCTGCCGTGCGAGATTCGCGGGTTGGACGCCCGTACGTTCCAGCCACGCGCGCTTGACCTTCTTGCGCTCGCGGGTCTGGGTGGATTCGAGAACGAGATCCCGCGCAGTCTTTCCGGCGGAATGCGCCAACGAGTGGCGATATGTCGAGCACTCGTTTACAATGCGCCGCTCCTGCTCATGGACGAGCCGTTCGGTTTTCTTGACGCCCTGACGCGGGAGCAGATGAACATCGATCTGCTGCGGATTTGGGATCGAGAGCGCCAGACCGTGCTCCTCATCACGCACTCGATCTCTGAAGCCATCTTCCTAAGCGACAGAATTGTGGTCATGTCCCCGAATCCTGGCAGCATCAAGGACATCATCGATGTGAAGCTGCCTCGACCTCGACAGATGTCTAGTCGAGACTCGGCTCCTTACGAGGACCGGATACGGGCACTGTTCCAAGACATGGGCTTGCTGCAAGACCGCCGTGATACTGAGAAACAGAAGGGGAGTCGGTAACCGGTGCCGCAGCCGAAGCCAACGGCGCCACCAGGTGGTCGGCGTGGACAGAAGGAGGAGGCCAATCACACTGTCTCGGAGAGTCCCTTGGCCAGGCAGAATCAGGGCGGACTTTCTCGGGAGCCTTATGCATATGCCGAAGCGCGCCTCGCCGCGTACCCAGCAATGGCAGCCGCAGCGATCCCAGCCGCAGCGATCCTAGGACTGTGGGAGTTGGCGACATACGTCTTGCAGATCCCGCAGTACATCCTACCTGCCCCTAGTGCAGTGCTTGGGGAGACACTCAACAGCCTTGGGCTTTTGATCGATCATGGGGCCGTCACGCTGCTGGAGGTCACCGTTGGCTTCGGAATCAGCATCGCGGTCGGTTTGGCACTCGCCGCGATCGTGTGCTTCTCCAAGGCCTTGGAGGCCGCGCTCTACCCGCTTCTCGTAGCATCTCAGACGATCCCAAAGATCGCGATCGGCCCGCTCTTGATCGTCTGGTTTGGGTTTGGCTTGACGCCAAAGATCATCATCGTCGTCCTGATCGCGTTCTTTCCAATCGTCATCAGCGCCATCATTGGCCTCAAATCATCTCCACCCGAGCTGCTGCAACTGGCGCGTTCGATGGGCGCATCAGAGTGGCAAGTCTTCCGAAAGATCCGATTTCCAAACGCTCTTCCGTCCATATTCGCCGGCCTTGAAGTGGCCGCTACCCTCGCAGTCGTGGGCGCTGTCGTCGGTGAGTTCATTGGTTCGAGTCGCGGCCTTGGCTACTTGATTCAAGTGGCCATGGGCCGTTTAGATACCCCGTTGATGTTCTCGGCCATCTTCGCGCTCACGCTAATGGGCAGTGCGTTGTTCTTCGTGGTGCATCTGATCGAAAGGAGAATGCTGTGGTGGCATTCATCAATGGCATGATACGAGTGCGGCAACTCTCCGACCTGTCATCGTCCCCATTATGCGGCTATCGAGGGTGTGAGGTCCTCCCGCTAGCTCGCCATTTCGAGGCACAATCAGGATCATTCTGCAAGGGCGATAATTGTTTCATTGGGAATTTGCCATGCAAGTGACTTGTCCCGGCTTCTAACCCACTCGAAAGGATGGGGTCTGTACGTGCAAGAGCTGACTCTGGAGCAGGCGAACTCAATAATCGAGAGTGCACTCGTAACAGCCCGAAAGATGGAGTATCGACCGCTTGCAGTCGTCGTCCTAGATGCGGGCGGGCACGTTGTAGCGGCTCAACGGCAGAACGGCGCAAGTCTGTTCCGTTACGATATCGCGTTCGGCAAGGCGTGGGCTGCCGTAGCGATGGGGGTGTCGAGTCGCGCATTGGCAGTGCGAGCCAAGGACAACCCGACCTTCTTCGTAACGTTGGCCGCCTCGGCTCACGAAAGGTTCGTGCCCCACCCCGGGGGAGTACTGATTAGGGACGCTGACCACGGGATCCTGGGAGCGGTAGGGGCGAGCGGTGGGACGGCCGATCAGGACGAGGCGTGCTGCGTAGAGGGCGTCCAGCGAGCGGGCCTCGTAGCTGACTTCTCGGAGTGAGAACGGATCATGTGGCCCCCGGCGAACTGATGATTTGCGTGGATGCGCATCGATCGTGGGAGACTCAACCTTGCGAATCCTTTGTCACCGCACCTGTCTCTGATGTGTTGCGGCACGCGGACGAGTTCTCGCGATGGCAGCGCGCAAGGAACTGAGAAGGACGCTGTCGCCAACAAGAGTGGAAAGCAAGGATGAGTGAGCACCACTTGCGGTTCAGCCTGAATGGCGTGGAGCGAGAGGCCAAGGTTCCTGCAGATCGCTCGCTTGTGGAATTGCTTCGGGATGATCTAGGCCTTACGGGCACCAAGGAGGGGTGTGGCATTGGCGTCTGTGGCGCATGCAGCGTGCTCATCGACGGGCAACTGTTGTCCGGCTGCCTGATCCCAGCGGTGTATGTGGATGGCCACGAGATCACCACCATCGAAGGCTTGGCACCGGACGTGGACCACCTTACCGCGCTCCAGGAAGCCTTTATTCGACACGGGGGATTCCAGTGCGGCGCCTGCACGCCCGGCCAGATTATCGCCGCCACAGCTCTCCTAGAGGAATATCCCCATCCCAACGCGGTCGAGATCAAGCAATGGATGATGGGTAATCTGTGTCGCTGCACGGGTTACTACAAGATTATCGACTCGATCCTGGCTGCGGCGGGTACCGACTCGTGGGGTCGGGTTGGGGAGGGCTAGCCATGTCGAGCTTCGATTACCACGCGCCGGTCAGCCTGCCTGAGGTCGTCGAGCTGCTTCAGTCTTATGGCTCCGACGCGCACCTGATGGCGGGTGGCACCTTGATGATGCTCATGCTCAAGAACGGCTTGATGCAGCCGGCTCACATCGTCAGCCTGCGCCACATCCGAGATCTCGAGGGCATCCGTCCAACAACCAACGGTGGGCTGGAGATTCGCGCGCTGGCCACCCATCGTCAGGCCGAAATGTCCGAAGACGTTCGCGCCTACTGTCCGGCGCTGGCAGAGACGTTCGCGCGGGTGGCAACGATCCGTATTCGCAACCAAGGTACGGTGGGCGGCAATCTCGCTCACGCCGATCCCGCGCAGGATCCGCCAGCTATGTTCCTGGCGCTGGGAGCCGAGGTGGCGGTGACAGGCCCTGAGGGAGACCGCACAATTTCTATCGACGACTTGTTCATCGACTACTTAGAGACGTCGTTGCGGGACGCCGAGGTAATCACGGCGGTGCGGCTACCTCCATTGCACCCAGGGACGCAAGCGACTTATCTGAAGTTCGTTCCCCGGACCGCAGACGACTACGCTACGGTTTCCATTGCGGCGGTCCTGCGGCTCGGCGCTGCTAATACTTGCGAGGACCTCCGAATTGGCCTTGGATCCCTTGGTCCTGTACCGTTGCGCGGGCGGTCCGTTGAAGACGCGCTACGCGGTCAAGAATTGACTCCGGCTCGGATCCGGGAAGCCGCGGCACTGGTGCGCTCCGACGTGGACCCCCTTGCTGACGGGCGTGGGTCGGTACGGTACAAGCGAGAGATGGCGTTCGTCTGGACGGAGCGGGTGATCCAAGGACTGGTGGTGGGCGCGACGGACCGGAGGTCGCGGCCGCATGAGTCACGAACGGCGCATTCAGAGACACGTTACGACCCAATGGTGGGCGAGGTTCGCCTCGAGGGTGGCGATCCGATCGTGGTCCGGAGACAGATGACAAGCAGTCGGTCGACCAACACCGTCGTGGGTAAGCGAACTCCACCCAGCGGTGGAGTCATGTACGTAACCGGCCGTGCAGTATTTGGGATCGATTTTGAACTTCCAGGCATGCTCCGAGGCAAGATCGTGCGGAGCACAGTCCCACATGCCCGCATCGTGGCGATCGATACTGCAGACGCAACCTCTTTGCCGGGCGTCATGGCCGTCATCACGGGGCGAGATTCTCCGCACGGCCTTACGGGTGCTCGTTTGAAGGACGAGCCCATCTTTGCTGGCGACCGCGTTCGTTACGTCGGAGAGCCGGTCTGCGCCATTGCAGCCGTGGACGAGCGAACCGCGGCAGCGGCCGCCCAACTCGTTCGAATTGAGTATGAGGATCTGATACCCGTTTTCGAAGCGAGCGAAGCCTTAGGTCGGACTGCTCCTCTCCTTCATGAGAACCTTGGCTCTTACACCTTCCGCCCGTACGACTGCCATCCGGTACCCGGTACCAATATCGCGAGCCATATAAAGATACGAAAGGGCGATGTCACAGCTGGGTTCCGCGCGGCGGACGTGATCGTCGAGGAGACGTACCGCACGCAAGCGACTCACGCGATGTACATAGAACCCCACGCGTCCGTAGCCCAATGGGACGCATCTGGGAAGGTGTCCATTTGGACGAACACTCAGGCTCCGTTCATTGTTCGGAGCGGCGTGGCCACCGCCCTTGGCATCCCGGTCAGCCGAGTTCGCGTTATCCCATTGCTCGTGGGCGGCGGCTTCGGCGGTAAGGCTCAACTGAAGCTTGAGGGCGTCTGCGCATTATTGGCTCGTGCGGCCGGTCGACCAGTCGGGATTCGCCTTGACCGGGCAGAAGAGTTCACGGGAACCTCCGTCTCTCCACCGTTCACGATCAGGATCAAGACCGGCGCACGGAATGATGGGACATTCCTCGCATGCGAAGCGGACTTAGTGATCGACAACGGCGCATATAGCGAGGCGGTCGACGGGGTCTGTTGGGAGGCGACCATTGGGGCTGCGGGGCCTTACAGCATTCCGCATCAGAAGATTGATGGTCGTCTCGTATATACCAACAAGCTGCCAACAGGTCCGTTGCGCGGCTTTGGTTGGCCGCAGATAACTTGGGCGTTAGAGCAGAACGTCGATGCGATAGCTGTACGCCTCGGGATCGACCCACTTGAGATCCGGCTTAGGAACGCTTTCGAAGAGGATGGGAGCATTTCCTCAACAGGTGCCCTGATGCACGCGGTAGGCCTGAAGGCATCGCTGCGGGCGGCGGCAGACGCGATTGGGTGGTCCTCGCGAGAACGCAGACCGAATCACGGATTCGGCATCGCCGCGCTGACCAAGCTGTCGGTCCCGTTCATTCCATCTTCCAGCATCATCAAGATCAACGAGGACGGTCGTGTTCAGCTCATTAGTGGGGCGACAGACATTGGACAGGGTTCGAACCTCACGATGGCCCAGATCGCGGCGGAGGAGATTGGTGTGGAGCTCGACCAGATTGATGTTGTCGTCGCGGACACCGACACGGCACCCTACGATGGCGGCGCGATCTCGAGTCGACTCACATTCTTCCTGGGGAACGCCGTGCGAGCAGCCGCCGCGGATGCTCGATCCCAGCTTCTTGCTACGGCCGCAGAAATGCTAGAAGTTGCCAGTGACGATCTCGACGTTCACGGAGGTCGCGCCTCAGTGATCGGGGTGCCGGACCGATCGCTTGCATTCCGCGAGATCGTCCTGTATTCGCATATGCGAGGAGGCGGCCCCATCATTGGTCGCGGCAGTTATGTCGATCGTGACGTAGTTCCGATGGATCCGCAGACCGGGCAGAGCAGCCGTGCTGCTACTGATTTCACCTATGGAGCCCAAGCGGTCGAGATCGAAGTTGACCCTCGGACTGGACAGGTCACGATCCTGCGCGTCGTATCAGCGCACGACTGTGGCTTCGCCATAAACCCTCTTGCGGTCGAGGGTCAAATCGAGGGAGGCCTCAGCATGGGGCTGGGCTTCGCCCTGATGGAAGAGGTATTGAGCGAAGACGGTCGAGTCCTCAATCCAAGCATGGGGGAATATAAGATCCCGACTATCGCGGATATGCCTCCACTGACGTCGATCATCGTCGAAGGTTTCCCGCATCCGGACGGCCCCTTTGGCGCCAAGGGAGTGGGCGAGGCTTCGATCATCGGCATCGCCGCGGCAATCGGCAATGCTCTCTCGGACGCCACTGGTCGCCGCTTTACCGAGCTTCCTCTGTCGCCGGAGAGAGTGCTGACGGTGATCAACGGTGTACAACTTGATGCTGTCGCAGATCCGTGACCGTGTCAGGTCCACTGGTCCGTGATCCGGTCAGTCGTTCCGGCTTCCCTCGATCGTAGAGCTTGCTCCCGGGTGCGATCCGGCGCCAGGGGTGGGTCGGAGGGCTGGTTGCGGTGGCCGCGCTCGGGACGGCCGTGCCCTCGGGACGGCCGTGCCGAGGTCGACTCGGGCGGCGTGAAGGGCCCGCAGCTGGACCGGATCCGCGGGTGACTGCGTCGTGACGAGCTCGAGGCTCGTTGCGCATTCCGCTGATTCCGAACACCCAGTCCGGCCGTTTCCGAACACCTGCCGGAGGCAGGTCGGAGCGGCAGCGACGCGGGTCGGGGAACGCCCTCTTCGGGTCACCACCTCCTTTCAGCTGCTGACGGGGTGGCCGGCTGAGGTCGGCCGTCCATTCAACGCCCAGCTCGCGGGTCTCAATCGGGCAACAGACTCTGGATCAGGCGACCTTGGGCCCTACCCTCTCTGCCAAGATTCGGTGAGACACCCCGCCTCCTCTGATTACTGAACGAGGGCGGGTGGGAATGACAACCCCATTTGGCCCCACCGTGATGACCAGATCTGGCCCCACCCGATGGTCGTGATCAGCTCCCCCGGACGCCTCCCTTCTTCGTCCGGCTGACCCGCAGCCGATACGACTCGGAGCCGGTTTCGAGGATGTGCGCCCGGAAGGTCAGGCGATCGACGACGGCCGCGGCGAGGCGGGCATCGGTGAACGTCTGGCCCCACTCGGAGAAGGGCGCATTCGAGGCGACGGCGACCGACGCCCGCTCCTCGCGCTCGGTCAGGACCTGGAACAGCAGCTCGGCACCCCGCGGGTCGAGGTGGACGTAGTTGAGCTCGTCGAGGAGCAGCAGGTCGAGTCGGCCATAGCGCGCCACGACCCGGGAGAGGGTCCGCTCGTCGGCGGCCTCGGCCAGCTCGTTGACGAGGCCCGCCGTCGTGACGTAGCGGACCCGCCGACCCTGCTCGCAGGCGGCCAATCCGAGCCCGATCAGCAGATGTGACTTGCCGGTGCCGCTGTCGCCCAACAGGACGACCGGTTCGCCGGCGTCGATCCAGGCGCCGGTCTCGAGGGCGGCGAGGGTCGCCGGGTTGATCGAGGGTGCCGCCCCGAGGTCGAACTCGGCGAGGTGCTTGAGGCGCGGGAAGCGGGCCTCGATGATCCGCCGCTCCCGGCGCCGCGCGTCGCGGTCGTCGAGTTCGGCGCCGAAGACCTCGGCGAGATAGCCGAGGTGGGTGACACGGTCCCGAACGGCGGCCTCGGCGAGCGGGATCGCCACCGTCCGGACGGTCGGCAGGCGGAGCGTCCGGCAGGCGCCCTCGATGGTGAGGGCCGCCGCCTGCTCGGTCAGCGGGGCGTTCACGACGCGGCCTCCGTGAGGAGCGCGTCGTAGCCGGCGAGCCCGGGCGCCGGCCGGTCGAATCGGCGGACGGCCGGCCGCTCCACGACGGCCCCGGTCGGACCCCGCCCGGCGGCGATCCGGCGGGCCTCGATCGTCACGAGTGCCGGATCGACCGAGCCGATCCGCTCGATCGCGTCGAGCGCGGCGTGGACGGCCACGAACGGGAGCGTCCGATGGAGGAGCAGGACCTCGATCATGGCGCGCGTCCCGGCGGCATCGCCCAGTCGCCGGCGAGCCCGTCGCCAGAACCGCTCGTGGGCGGCCGTGAACAGGCCCGACGCCCGCGCCCGCTCGAGCGGGATCGAGCCCGGGAACGCGCCCGGCCGCCGGGTCAGCAGCTCGAGGTAGTGATCGAGGACGAGGACCTGGGCGCCCTTGTGCAGGCTCCGCTCGTGGACGGCCACCTCCTGCCCGGCGGCGAGGACCGTGATCGTCCGGCCGCCGAGCCGGACATCGAGGCGCCGGCCGGCGAAGCGGACCGGGACCGAGTAGTGCGAGCCGCGAACCCAGATCCGCGCCTTGCGATCGACCTTCGGGTCGAGCGCGGCGGTCGGATCGAACGGTTCGGCCGGCAGCGGCCGCAGGGACGGCTGCTCGACCTTCGCCATCGCCCCGACCGTGGCCAGCCGGCCGTCGACGTGGCGGGCCTCGTCGGCTCGATCGGCCACCGCCAGGAGCTCGTTGAACGCCGCGAGCGAGGCGACCCGGGGCACCGGCACGAGGTGTCGGCGGCGGAAGCGCCCGACCTCGCCCTCCACGCCACCCTTCTCGTGGGCCCCGGCCTCGCCCGGCTCGCAGAAGAACGAGTCGAAGCCATAGTGGGAGCGCAGCGCGATGAACCGGTCGGTCTCGATCCGGTCGCGGCCCTTCAGGACCCGGCTGACCGCCGGGGTGAGGTTGTCATAGCGGATCCGGCCGGGCACACCCCCGAGTCGGGCGAAGGCGAGCACGTGGCCCTCGAGGAGCGCCTCCTGACCCTCCGAGGCGAAAGCGACGTGGACCGCGCGGGCCGAATGGGACAGGCGCAGGTGGAAGATCTCGACCTTCACCGCCACGCCCGCGATGACGATCGTCGCCTCGCCGAAGTCGACCTCGGCCTCGTCGCCCGGCGGATGGGCCTGGGGCACGGTCACGAGACGTGTGCCCGACTCGAGCTCGGCCTTGATCTCGGCCACGACTGCCCGGACCGTCGACTCGGCGACGAGCGCACCGTGCTCGTCGATGAGCCGCTGCCAGACCCGCCGGGCGGTGTGGCGCTGCTTGCGCGGGGCAGTCAGATCCGAGGTCAGCCAGGACCGGATCGTCGCCCGGTGCGGCCCCACGGCGGGAGCCGCCCGGCTGGCCACCCGGCGGGCCGGCGGCAGCGCTGCGGCGAGGGCCTGGCGGACCGTCCGCCGGTGGACCCGATGGCGGCGGGCGAGGGCGTGCATCGACAGGCCCTCCTCGCGCTTGTCAGTACGGATACGCTCGAACAGCTCCACCCTCGACAACTCCTTCTCCCTCGCTCTGAGTGGCCTTCGCAGACCAGTCGAGCGTAGGGACTTCGATGACTCGGGGGTGGGGCCAGTTCAGAT
>JBCLDE010000046.1:0-17051 GCA_038915165.1 Candidatus Limnocylindrales bacterium | reverse complement strand
AAAGAGGAACTCCTTCTGAGCCACGAACTCCTTGAGGATGTCGTTCTGGGTCGTCCCTTCCAGGCGATCGCGTGGCACGCCCGCCTTCTCGGCGGCCACGATGTACATCGCCCAGATCGGTGCGGCCGGCGAGTTGATCGTCATCGAGGTGGAGATGCGCTCCAGCGGCAGGCCGGCGAGCAGGACCTCCATGTCGGCGAGGCTCGAGACGGCGACGCCGCACGTCCCGAACTCCCCCTCGGCCTCGGGATCGTCGGTGTCGTAGCCGTAGAGCGTCGGCATGTCGTAGGCGATCGACAGGCCCGTCTGCCCGGCCGCCAGCAGCTGCCGGAAGCGCGCATTCGTGTCCTCCGCGGCGCCAAAGCCGGCGAACATCCGCATCGTCCAGAGGCGGCTCCGGTAGCCGGTCGGGTGGATGCCGCGCGTGAAGGGCGGCTCGCCCGGCAGTCCGATGTCGCGCAGCGGGTCCGAGTCGGGCAGCGACCACGGGCCGTACAGGCGCTCGATGGGCATGTCGCTGATGGTCGAGAACCGGGGCCGGCGCTCAGGCGCGCGCTCCAAGGCGGGGCCCAGACGTCCGGCCTCCCAGGCGCGGCGACGAGCGGCCCACTCGGCCGATCCATCGGTCATGCGGGGACTCTAGCACGGGCCACCGGGCGGTCCAGCACGGGCCACCGGTCAGGCCTCCGGATCCGGTCCGCCGCGCCGGCGAGCCGAACTGACCGACCGGGCGCCCGCGCTCGCCACAGCACCGAGACGACCGCGAGCCGCGCTGGCCCCGCGGCGCATGATGCGGCCGACGACCGGGATCTGGCGGGTCTTGTTGGCCAAGACCAGAAGATCCCAGGCGAGCATGGCCGGCACGGCTCGACCGCCGATCATCCGGACGAGCCCATGGCGTATGGCGAAACGAAGCATCAGCGTCCTCCGAAGGCATCAACGGCGTCGGCGATACGGGCGTCTGGCAGGTCGTTGGTGATGACGACGTTGACTCGATCGGGCGTGGCGGCAGGCCAGACCATCACGGTCTGCAGGCGTGACCCGGTCTTCGTGTCCAGCCGGCGACCGGGGCGGCCAGCCAGGGTCGGCCTGGCAGCGGCGATGACCTGGGTCCGGTTGGCCGTCCGTGCGCTATTCGTATAAAAGTCGGCCATGGCATCGGCGGTGAGTCCCGGGGCGCTGAAGACCGCCAGGACGGCAGCACGCTCCGCACCGAACGTCCACGTACCGCCGGCGAAGCGTATCTCGGTGAGGCCCAGGGCGGCCAGCGTTCCGAGATTCGGCGTGGTGCAGTTGCGGCCGGAATCCAGCAGCTCGGGTGGCGTGCTCCGGTAGGTCGTTGGGACGAGTGCCTCGAGCTCCGGGTATGCGCCCGGCGCGGAACCGTCGCCGCTGCAGGCGCCGGTCGGGTCGAACGAGGCAGCCGGGGCCGAGCAAGCCGAGACGACGAGGGTGAGCAGCAGCGACAGGCTGCCGAGACGAAGGGTCCGGTGCATATGCCACAGGGTAGCCCGGGAGCGTCGGTATCGTCGTCCGGGGCCTGGACTGGCGGCGTGGTGCACATCGGCACCTGGTACGTGCGTCCGGGGCCGGTGCGCGGCTGCGCCCGACCATCGACCGCCGCCGACCGGGACGAGGGTGCCATTGCCGCCGGACCGGAACCGAGCGTATCTTGCTACCACGCCGACCCGCGATCGAACCAGGAGGTCCCTGGGGCGTCGGTCACGGAACTGGAAACGGACGTTCGACCCGAGAAAGGTTCGGGCCGATCGATCCCGGTCCCAGCTCACGAGCCGAGTAACTGGTCAACGGCCAACAGGCCTGGTGGACCGTCGGGGCGGCAGCGCTTATCTCGCCTTCATCCGCGTCACGATCGCCCTCCGCTATCGGAGGGCGATCTCACGTTTTCGGACCGTGCGGGACGTCAGGCGGTCCTGCCCCGCCGGTCGCTCGCAGGGTGGGACCGGCGCGCCACGCCCCGTCGATCAAGGTCTGCCTGGATGACACGTGCCGCTCCGACCAGGTCCGGATCGTGATTGACCATACCAGCGACCCAGTCGATGTACGACGGCTCAAAGGCGGCGATCTGGCCGAGCGTGTGGTCGTGGAACTTGCCGAACGAGATGACGGTTGCCTCTGCGTCCTGGAGTGAAGGTGCCGGCGGCCGGCGGAAATGGCGGAGCCGGTCGCGGACCAGCGGCCCGGTCGGGGTCGATGCCCGCCGAGGTTCGTGCCCGACGACATCGGCCCGTGCCGGCGGCTGACCCGGGAGGGGCGTCCGACCGACGGAGTTCCCGACAGCCTGGTTGCGCGGCCGAAAGGTCGCGCTCATATCGACGCGGCCGGTGACCGGGCGGGTTGGCCGAGGGGCGGGTGGGCCACCGCGGCGTGGTACGGCCCCAGCCTCGAACGGCGTGTCGCCCGTGCCCGACGCCGTGCGTCGGGTCGGATCCTCCGTCCCTCGGGTCAGCGCGGCGTAGGCGTCGTTGATCTCGGCCATCCGGCGCGTGGCCGCCCGCGATGCGGCCGGATCGTCGCCGGTCAGGTCCGGGTGGTTGGTTCGCGCGAGGCGGCGCCAAGCAGCCTTGATCTGCGCGGGCGAAGCGCCGGTTCCGACGCCGAGCACCTGACGGGGATCTCGTTTGGCCATCGGCATGAGTGTAGGGCAGGAGCGGACGGCGTCCGGAGCCGGCGGGCGCCTCGGGCGGACGGTGGTGGTACCGTCCGTCACGACATGGGGACCCTCCGCCGCGCCGGGATCACGGCCGCTGCTGCTGCCGCCGCCGCCGCGCCGCTCGGATTGGCGTACCGTTTCGCGCTCGCCTACCGGGTCCGTGCCGGCTATCCGCGGCGCTACCCACCGACGGTCACGCCCGCCGATCTCGGCCTGCAGTTCGAGTCGCTCGTCATCGCGTCCGACAGGCTGGAGCTGCCCGCCTGGTTCATCCCGGCCCGGGGCGGTGAGCCGGGCCCCGGGGTCGTCCTCGTGCACGGCTGGGAGTCGGCGCGTGACCGGACCTTGCCGATGGCCAGCTTCCTCCATGCCGCTGGATTCCACTGCCTGACCTTCGACGTGCGCGGTCACGGCGCCAATCCGGCCGAGGACCTGCCGCTCAGCGCCGGGGAGTTCGGGGCGGACGCGTTGGCCGCCTTCGGGGTTCTGGCCGGCCGGCCCGAGGTCACCGCCGGGGCTATCTCCGGTCACTCCATGGGTGCGATCGGCGCGATCCTTGCCGGCGCCGCCGATCCACGTGTCGGGGCCGTCGTCGCCACATCGGGTCCGGCGGATCCGTACCGGCTGACCCGCCAGACCTTTCGACTGGCACGGCTGCCCATCCCCGACCCCATCGCCTATCCGCTCGCATGGCTGACCACCAGGGTCTATGTTCGACCGCGCGGCCACACGGTGGCGAGCATCAGCGCGACCGCTGCCATCGCCCGCTACCGGGGACCGATCCTGCTGGCCCACGGCGATCAGGACACGGTCGTGCCGGCCAACCACCTGGAGCGCCTGGCGGCTGCGGCCCATTCGACGCGCGACGACGATCCATCCTCGGCGCCAGTCGAGACCCTGATCGTCGCGGGCGGCCAGCACTCATGGCTCTATGAGGACAAGGGCTATCGGCGTGCCGTGGCCCGCTTTCTGGCCTCGAGCCTCGGTGGGCCGCTGGAGCCCGACGAGGCGGGCGATGCGGCGGCCACCGTCGAGGCTGCGCGCCTGCCCGATGGCGAAGTCCGCTTCGCGGCTCTCGAAGAGTCGCACAATGGCCTCCAGACCCTGGCCAAGGTCGCGCTTCCCGGCGCGACACGGCCAACGAGACGGGAGCCGGACGAGCCGGACCCTTCGTCTCCAGCCACGAAGCCGTGATGCAGCCCGCCCCGGTCTGGCAGGCGGTCGCCTCCAGGCGTGCCGTTCGCCAGTTCGCCGAACGGCCGTTGGAGCCCGACCACCTCGAACGGATCCTGCATGCCGGGCGGCGAGCCGGCAGCAGCAAGAACCTTCAGCGCTGGACGTTCATCGTCTGCCGCGATCGCTCGCACCTGACCGAGCTTGCCCAGCTGGGCCCATGGGCCGGCCATCTCGCTGGAGCTGCCGTCGCCATCGCGCTCGTGACGCCCGATCCGCGGGCACCAGAGGCACCACTGTCGATCATGTTCGATCTTGGCCAGGCGGCCGAAAACATGATGCTGGTCGCCTGGGAGCTCGGCATCGGCAGCGTGCCGGCGACCGTCTACGACCAGGACGCGGCCCGACGGCTCCTGGGATTTCCGGACGACCAGCATTGCGAATACCTGCTGTCGTTCGGTTACCCGACCGATCCGAACGACCTCACCCGGCCGCCGGCGTCGGGCGGCCGTCGGGACCTTGCCGAGGTCGTTCACGAGGAACGTTGGTAGAGGAAGCCACGGTGCGGCGAGCGACCCGTGGGCCCGGCCTACTGCCAGTCGGCCGCGTCGTTGCGTAAAAGCTTCGAAACAGGCGGCCGCGGCTCGCCGCGGCTCTTTCTTGAGCGCGAACGTCTAACCGTTCGTGACGAGGAACCGGACGAGATGACGCGACGGGCCGACCGGCAGGTCGCGAAAGGTCAGCGAATCCGAAGGCCACTCAGCGAGCGGGCGGCCCCAGGGCAGATCGAGCAGTCGGGCTCCCCGGTCGCGCAGACGCAACCGCGCAGACGCAACCGCGGGAACGCCGCCGGCGGGAACCCCTCGGTCAGAGCTTCTTCCGCAGGTAGGCCGTCACGCTGGCGTCATAGCCGAGCGACTCGTACAGGTGCCGCGCATCCGGGCGGTGGTGCCCGGCAGTGAGCTCGATGAACGCGGCACCCATGTCGCGCCCGAAGCGCTCCGCCTCGGCCATCAGCGCGCGGCCGACACCGCGTTCCCGGGCGCCCGCGTCGACGACCAGGGCGAGGATCCGGACGATCCGATCATCGTGCTCAAAGCGCGGCAGGGCATGGACTGCGATGAACCCGAGCAACGCGCCATCGTGCTCGGCGACGACGACGCGCGCCTCCGGCGGCCCGAATCGCTCCAGGCGGACGACGATGTCGCTCGGACCTGCGGGATAGCCCTCATCGGTGAACAGCAGGGCGATGGCCTCGGCGTCGCTGGCCTGGGCCGGTCGAAGGGTAGCGGCGGCTGGGTCGGTCATGGCTCGATGGTACTCGCCGGGCCGTCGTCGATGCGGCGCGGGTGGGCCTCGCCCATGAGGGCAACCAGGAGGCGGTGCGGGCCGTGGATCGGACCACCCAGGACGAGGCGCTCGGGTCCGAACGGCCCGGGACGAACTGCGGCTGTCGTCACCCCCGAGGCGCGCAGCGTGGCCGCCGTGGCCGCCGTGGCCGCCGTGGCATCCGTGGTCTCACGGCTCTCGGCGACCAGCCAAACGACCGCTGGCCCCTCCCCCAGGCGCGCGAGCGTGGCCGCCAGACGACCTTCCGTCTCGGGTTCCAGGAGGACCAGCACGAGCGCATCGGCCAGCACGCCCGGGCCGATGCGACACCGGGCGCCGAGCGCGATCGAGGACGCCGCTGGGCCGAAGTCGTCGGTGGACAGCCCAAGCGCCGCGCACAGCTCACGCTCGGCGCGCTCGAGTTCCACCGTCGCCCAGCCGACAGCCGCGGGTCGAACCCCCTCGAGCTGGGCGAGGGGTCCGGACTCCGCCTCGGCCAGCGCAACCTGGAGCCGCTCCGCGGCGTTGGCCGCCATCAGATGAGGAGGAGATCGGAACAGGACTCCCCCACCCGTGCGAAGCCGGTCCGCTCGTACAGCCGGATCGCCCCGACGTTGTCGGCGACGACGCCCAGGTACGTCCACTCGCTCCCCGACGCCTGAGCATCCACGGTAGCCGCCACCGTCACGAGCCGGCCATAGCCACGTCCGCGCGCCCAGCCGGCCGTACCGATCGACGAGAGGTAACTCGCGCCGTCGAAGGTCGCTCGTCGCGCCACAGCGGCCGGCGCGCCATCGAGGCGGGCCAGGTAGTGATGGAACGACCGATGACCCAGCGACGCCACAGTCTCGGCTTCGATGCCGGGTCGCCGCTCCTCACCGACGTCGAAGGCGTCCAGCAACACCCCGACGATCGCGCGGGCCGCCGCGTTGGCGGCCGGGCCGCGCAGGTCCGTCAGACGCTCCACCGTGACGCCAGGCGGCAGCGGCGCGACCAGGGCTGCCTCGGCGGCCGAAGGATCCGCCAGGACCATGACGTTGCCGGAGCCCATGTCCCGGAAGCCGTTGGCCGCGAGGCGGGCGATCAGATCGACTGGCGTGTCGTGCAGCGGCGAGGACCAGATGTGGGACTGCCGACCGATGGTCGCGAACAGGACCAGGCCCTCCGTCAGGCGACGGTCGAAATCGCGCGGTTCGATCGGCCAGCGGAGCCCTTTCAGCCGGTTCCAGAAGGGCTCCGGCTCGACCGGATCGTGCAGCAGGATGGCATCCCCGAGATCGCGCAGATCCCGACCTGGAGTCGCATGGACGCGGGCTTCGTGGAGCAGCAGCCGGCGCATCGTCGCGGGGTCCATGGCGGCGAGCCGCGCGGAGCCGGCATCGGACGAAGTCGTCATCGGCCACACGATAGCCGGGCGGAAACAGGAACGGCGCGTTCATCCCTGCTCCGGCGCGATCAGCGGCGTTCAGCCACGAACAGGGACGCCCCGGACGGCAGATCGACCACGACCGGATACGGGATGTCCGCGGCAGCGAACCAATCGAGGAACTGGTCCCGCGTGACCAGTGCCGTGCCCTGGTAGAGCTCGTCCAGCTGGACCCCGGCGATCAGCTCCCCATGTCGGGTCCGGAACTCGTCCTGCCCTGACGGCAGCGGCCAGTCGAGCACGAGGAGCCGGCCACCGCTCCGGAGGGCCGCCCACGCTGCGCGGAGTACGGCGGGCGCATCGGCCAGCTGGTGGAGCGCGTACTGGAAGTAGGTCAGGCCGAACTCGCCCGCGCCGCCGGGCTCTGTGACGCCGGCCTGCCGGATCGTGATCCGATCGGACAGGCCGGCCACCTCCACATTGGCCCGGGCGCGCACGACGGAATCGGCCTCGAATTCGACGCCGACCAATTCGAGCGCCGGAAACCGTCGCGCCATGGCGATGAGCCACCGGCCACCGCCACAGTGGACGTCCACGACCCGGCCACCGCCCGACAAGTCGGCAACCAGCTGCGGCAGGGCCGCCAGGGCTTCCTCGAAGAAGACCGCGATGTCCTGGGCGGTCAGGCGCTCGATGGCGAACCGGTAACGGTCGGGCCTGGCGCGGATCGTTTCACCGGTCCGGAAGAACTCGAGCATCCCGCCCCAGTCGAGCGATGCGACCGCGGCATGGACGAACTGACCGCCGAGGAACTCGGAGCGATCAGCGTCGAGGAGGATCGTCGCAACGTCGTCGTCCACGACCAGGCGACCGTCCTCGCCGAGTGTGACGAGGTCGTGCGCGTCCGCACCCCAGGCCCACGCTTCGATCGCCTTCGCCTGACACACGGCCGCGTCGGCCAGCTCCTGCGCGGTGAGGCCGGCCGCACCGGCAGCCCGGAGGCGCTCGAAGAGGCCCAGCTCGATGCCCAGATAGACCAGCCACGAACGGTGGAATCCGCCGAGGCTCGCGATCAGGTCATCGAATCGATCGTCGAGGCGCACGGTCGCCACATTCTCGCATGACCGGTACCGTATGCGCGCTCCTGCAACGGTTCGCGCATGTTCTGTGTTCTGGAGACCGATGGACACTGACAGCCCGCTCCTCGCCGCCCTCGCCGACGACCTCGACCGCTCGTTCGAAGCGCTCGTCGTGGCCCATCAGGACCGGCTCTATTCCATCGCCCTGCGCATGCTCGGCGACCCGCGCGATGCCGAAGAGGCGGCCCAGGACGCGTTCGTCCGTGCCTACCGAGCGCTCGCGGGCTACGACCGCGAACGCATCCACGCGCTCCGCTTGCGCTCGTGGCTGGCCACGATCGTCCTGAACCTGTGCCGGACTCGCCTCGCGCGCCGACCTGGCGCAGGTCGGGTGCCCGCGCCGTTGTCGCTGGACGCGGCACTGCCGGGCGACATGCAACCACGCGCCAGAGACGCCGCAGGACCGGCAGCCAGCGCGTCCGTCCGCGCCGCCGCGCACGACTGGGCGGGCCTCCTCATGACCCTCCCGGCTACCTACCGCAGTGCGATCGTGCTGCGCCATATCGATGGGCTGTCCTACCCCGAACTCGCCATCGCCCTCGATCGACCCGAGGGCACCGTCAAGGCCCAGGTCCATCGCGGCCTGGCGTTACTGCGCACGGCGTTCGAAGCCGCCCAGCGACTCGAGCGCGAGGAGATGACCGTATGACCACGGACGACCGCGACCCGGAGACGGCGATGGCCGTTCTCGCCACGAGTGCCCCGCCCTCGCTCGCTCCGAGCGTCCTGATCGAGGTCGGCCTGGCCGACCGATATGCGAGGTTCGACTCGCCCATCGGCCCGCTCGTCGTGGCCTGGAACGGCCTCGGCGTCTCGGCGGTCGAAGCCGCCCCGGACGATGAGACCTTCGAGATGACGCACCGGGCCCGAACCGGCCGCCAGGCGCATCGGACCGACGCGCTCCCCGCGCGACTGGCGTCCGCGATCGTCCGACGACTCGACGGCGACCGGCGCGTACGGATCGACCTGGACCTTCGCGGTCACACGGCCTTCGAACGTGACGTCTGGCAGAAGGCCCTGGAGATCCCGCGCGGCGAGGTCCGGCCATACGGTTGGATCGCGGCCGAGATCGGGCGACCGAAGGCGGTCCGCGCGGTCGGCACGGCGCTGGGCCACAATCCCGTGCCACTCATCGTGCCGTGCCACCGTGTCGTCCGATCGGATGGCACCATCGGCCAGTACTCACTCGGGGGGCCGGCCAACAAGCGGACGATCCTGGTGGCGGAAGGGCTGGACCCGGATGCCCTGGAATCGGCCGCCCGGACCGGCGTCCGCTATGTCGGGTCGCAAACGACACATATCGTGTGCCTCCCCACATGCCACAGCGCCAAGAGGATCCATTCGGCCAACCGGGTCCCGTTCCGCTCCATCGGCCAGGCGACCGCAGCGGGGTACCGAGCGTGCCGAAAGTGCCGGCCGACATCGGGCGCGCTCGCCGCCTGAGCGACTGGACGGCCCGCCTCGACGGCCCGTACACTCACCCCATCTTGGACCAGCCATCTATGCCAACTGATCCCGCGTCCGCAGCGCCCGCCCGACCCCCCATCTGGGTCGGGATGCTCATCCTGTATGTCGTGTGGGGCTCCACCTACCTGGGCATCGCGATCGCGGTGGAGACCATCCCACCGTTCCTGATGGCGGCCATCCGCTTCCTGATCGCCGGCGTCGTCCTGCTGGCCTGGTCACTGGCCCGCGATGGCCGCTCATTCGTGCCACCGACCTCCCGAGAGTGGCGCGACAGCGCCATCGTCGGAGCACTCCTGCTGGGAGGCGGGATGGGCATGGTCGCGTTCGGCCAGCAGACCGTTCCATCGGGCATCACCGCCCTGCTCATCGGGATGATGCCGGTCTGGGTCGCGATCCTGGGCCGGATCTTCCTGGGGGAACGCCTGCCACGGCTGGCGCTCGTCGGGATCGTCGTGGGCTTCATCGGCGTGGCGATCCTCATCGGCCCGTCGGCGATGGGTGGCGTGGGCGCGCTCGATGGGATCGGGTTGGTGGCCATCATCATCGCGCCTATCGCATGGTCCACCGGATCACTGTTCTCCTCGCATCGGGCGACACTGCCGAAGCGGCCGCTGGTCGCGACCGGTATCCTGATGGTCTGCGGCGGGCTGGTCCTGACCTTGATGGGCCTGGTCAGTGGCGAGTTCGCCTCGCTGCGGCTCGACGAGATCTCGGCCCGGTCGCTCGTCGCGATCGTCTACCTGACGCTCATCGGCAGCCTCGTGGCGTTCACGGCGTACGGCTGGCTGCTGCGGGTCGCGCCGCTGCCGCTGATCGCCACGTACGCCTACGTCAACCCGGTCGTGGCGGTCATCCTGGGCGCTATCGTCCTGCATGAGCCGATCGATCCGCGAACGCTCATCGCCGGCGCGGTCATCGTGTTCGCCGTCGTGCTCATCGTGACCGCGCGCGGTCGGATGCGAGCACCCCGTTCCGTGGCGGTTCCGGTACCGCCGCCACCGGCACCGCCCTCCGCAGCGCCTGCGCCGACCGCAACACCCACGCGCTGAATCGAACTCAAGTCTCCTGGATGACCACCCGTAACAGGCGCCGTTCTTGGTCCGCCCCCGTCCGTCAGCGCGAGAGTTAGTCGCGGCGGCGGCCCGCCCACACGCCGATCACCAGCGGGATACCTGCTGCGAGCGCCAGGACGAGTCCGAACGTGCCCGCCCGTGGGTTGCCGTTGACCATGCCACCCACGACGAGGTGCCAGAAGCCGAAGGCGGTCGCGCCGAGCAGGACCAACGCGACGCCCGCCAAGAGCCAGCGCAGCGGTCGCGAGCTGGACTTGCCCACGCCGTCGGTCCGGCCGGTCATGCCGTTGGTCGTTCCCAGCCCTGGGCAGGCCACGGCTCGCAGCGCAACGGACGATCCTCGCGATAGCCCAGTGCGTAGTCGGCCTGGATGAGCGTGTGGAGCTGGCTCGTGCCTTCGTAGATGACGGCGGCCTTGGAGTTGCGCAGGTAGCGCTCGACCGGAAACTCGTTCGAGTAGCCGTTCGCGCCGTGGACCTGGATCGCATCAAGCGCGGCCTGGACGGCGTGTTCCGTCGCGTGCCACTTGGCCAGGCTCGTCTCGCGGGTGTTGCGCAGGCCCTGGTTCTTGAGCCAGCCGGCGCGCCAGACCAGCAGCCGGCCGATCTCGGTCCCGGCGGCCATCTTCGCGATCATCTGCTTGACCAGCTGGTGCTCGCCGATCTCCTGGCCGAAGGTCTGCCGCTGGCGGGCGTACTTGACGCTGGAGTCGAGACACGCCTGGGCGAGGCCGACGGCGCCAGCGGCGACGGTATAGCGCCCCTGGTCGATGGCGCTCATGGCGATGAGGAACCCTTCGCCCTCCTCACCGATCCGGTTCTCGACCGGGACCGGGACATCGTCGAGATTGATCAGGCCGGTATTGCCCGCCCGAATGCCCAGCTTGCCGTGCAGCGAGCCCGTCGTGAGGCCGGGCATCCCGCGCTCCAGCATGAACGCCGTCACGCCCTTGTGCTTCCTGGAGCGGTCCACGGAAGCGAAGACCAGGAAGTGGTCAGCCAGGTCAGCCAGGGAGATCCAGATCTTCTGGCCGTTGAGGCGATACACGTCTCCGTCCCGACGCGCGGTCGTGGCGAGGTTACCGGCGTCGGTTCCCACTCCAGGCTCGGTCAGGGCGAATGTCGCCAGCTTCTCGCCGCGTGCCTGTGGCACCAGCCAGCGCTGACGTTGCGCCTCCGTCCCCCATTGCAGGAGCGCGAGCGAGTTGAGCCCGACATGGACGCTCTGGACCACACGGAACGAGGTGTCGGCACGCTCCAGCTCCTCGCACAGGAGGGCGAAGCTGATGTAATCCATGCCGCCGCCGCCGTAGGCCTCAGGGATCGGCGCACCCAGGAACCCGAGCTCGCCCATCCTCGTGAACAGCTCGCGGTGGACCTCGCCCTTCTCATCCCATTCGCGGATGTGAGGAAGGATCTCCGCCTCCGCGAACGCCCGGGCACTGTCGCGGACGAGCTTGTTCTCATCGGTCAGGCTGAGATCGACCACGAAAGCCTCCGCGACATGACGGTGGATTGGTCCGATTGTAGGCGGCCCAGGCAGTCCCGCCCCGCGCGATGGGACCGGGGTGGCAAGGATACCGGTCGTCGACCGGCAGGGTCCCCGTATACTCGCCCGACTTGCGTGCCAGGAGTCCCGAGCCACCATGACGACCGATGCCACCATGGCGACCGATGCCGCCCGCGACTATGCCACCCGCGACTATGCCACCCTCGGCGACGCAAACCTGACGCCCGTCCTGGGTCGCTATTTCCAGCGATCGTGGAGTCACGGCCAGGGGCACCGACTCTTCGACACCGACGGCAAGGCCTATCTCGACTTCGCCAACGGCATCGCGGTCAGCGCTCTCGGCCACGTCCATCCCCGCGTCACGGCGGCCATCCACGCACAGGTGGATCGACTGATCGGGCCGGTCTCCGCGTTGGGGTTCGCCGAGCCGATCTCACGCCTGGCGGTGGAGCTGGCGGGGACCTTTCCGGACCCGCTCGACTCAGTCATGTTCCTGAACTCCGGTTCGGAAGCGATCGATGGCGCGTTGAAGCTCGCTCGTCGCGTCACGGGCCGACCGGGGATCATCGCGTTCCGCGGCGGCTTTCACGGGCGGACGATCGGAGCCGCGAGCGTCACGACCTCCAATCTCAACTACCGGACCGGCTACGAGCCGCTCCTGCCGGGTGTCTACTTCGCGACCTACCCGAACGCCTATCAGGACTTCGACGGTGACGAAGCGGCAGCCTCCGAGGCGGCGCTGGCCGACCTGCGGGCGCTGCTCGGATCCGTCATCACCCCTTCGGCGGTCGCGTCCATCGTCATCGAGCCTGTCCTTGGTGAAGGTGGCTATATCCCGGCGCCGGCGCCTTTCCTGCGTGGTCTCCGTGCGTTGTGCGACGAGCACGGCATCCTGCTCATCGCCGACGAGGTGCAGTCGGGCTACGGGCGGACCGGCGCGATGTGGGCGTTCGAACATGCCGGGATCGTGCCGGACGTCGTGACCGTGGCGAAGGCGATCGCTAACGGCCTGCCACTGGCGGCCATCGTGTCGAGCCGCGACCTGCAGGTCCGCTGGGGGCGCGGCGCCCACGGTTCGACCTACGGCGGCAATCCCGTCGCGTGCGCGGCCGGACTGGCCGTGCTCGAGACGATCCAGGATGAGGGACTGGTGGCCAACGCCACCGCCCGCGGTGCGGAATTGACGGCCGGTCTGGGCAAGATCGCGGCCGAGGACGATCGTATCGGCGACATCCGCGGGCCGGGTCTCATGGTCGGCGTCGAATTCGTCCGCGATCGCGCCACGCGTGAGCCCGATGGCACGCTTCCGGACCAGCTGATGGCCGCATGCGCGGACGCAGGGCTCCTCGTCCTGACCTGCGGGCGCCAGCACGAGGTCGTACGCTGGATCCCGCCCCTCAACGTCACCGCGGCTGAGATCGCCGAGGCCGTCGAGATCTTCGGGGAGACGCTGGCAGGGATCCCCCGGACGTAGGCCCTGCGCGGGCGATCAGCGGTTCTGCGACAGGAACTTCATCACGTCGTGGAGCCGGAACCGTCGGTCGCCGCGCTTGCACACGCGGTAGAAGGGCAATTCACCACGATCGCCCAGGCGCTTCACGGTGTTGACGTGCAGGTGAAGCATGTCGGCGACTTCGGTCGCGGTGAGCATCGGTCCAAGTTCGTTGACGGCCATCGATGCCATTTCGGTCGTTGCCTCGCTCTGCACGATTCTTGACAGGTCCGGGTCCCTGGGGTGCTCGGGGGTAGGGTCCGGCTTGCTGCGAGGCAGAGCGTACGGGTGAGGGTGGGCCTCCGCCAGCCGTACTTTGGTACACCCCCCAGTACCGGTTCGCCGACCCGCGGTTGAGATGCGTCCAAGCCCGGAGAGCCGCACCCTTGCCCGTGCTCCCCGGTGTGCCGGAGGTCGGCCATCGTCGTTCTGCTACCGTCGCGATGCCTGAACGCAGCGCCCGAGGATCACGGTTGAAGACGAACTACGACGTCGCGATCATCGGCGGCGGTGCCATCGGCAGCGCGATCGCCTATTTCCTGTCGAGTGACCCGTCCTTCCGGGGTCGGGTGGCGATCATCGAGCGCGATCCCACCTATGCGCGCGCCTCCTCGGCCCTCTCGGCCAGCTCCATCCGCCAGCAGTTCTCGACGCCGGAGAACATCCGGATGTCACTCTACGGCGTCGCGTTCATGCGGGAGATCGGCCGGCACCTGGCGGTCGACGGCACCTCCGACGCGTCGGTGGACATCGGCCTCACGGAGGGTGGGTATCTCTACCTCGCCTCGCCCGGGTTCGAGGCCGTGCTGCGCGAGAACCATGCGATCCAGATGGCCGAAGGCGCGGATATCGCCCTGCTCGAGCCGGACGAGCTCGCGGCGCGCTTCCCGTGGCTGTCACTCGACGGCGTCGTGCTGGGCTCGCTGGGCCTCAGCGGCGAGGGCTGGTTCGACGGGTATGGCCTGATGCAGGCGTTCCGACGCAAGGCCCGCGCGCTCGGGGCCGACTATGTCGCGGCCGAGGCCGTCGGCATCGACGTCGTCGGCGATCGCGTCACCGGTGTGCGGCTGGCCAGCGGCGACACGATCGAGTGCGGGATCCTCATCGACGCGGCCGGACCGTGGGCTCGCGACGTCGCGGCCATGGCTGGGGTGATGCTGCCGATCGAGGCGCGCCGACGCTGCGTGTTCGTCTTCGACGCACGCCAGACGCTGCCCGGCTGCCCACTCGTCATCGACACGTCCGGCATCTGGTTCCGGCCGGAGGGCGAGTCGTTCATCTGCGGGACGGCGCCGCCGCCGGACGAGGATGACGACGGCCTCCCGCTCACGGTGGACCATCGACAGTTCGACGAGCAGTTGTGGCCGGCGCTGGCCGCACGCGTGCCGGCGTTCGATGCGATCAAGCCCCGCAACTCGTGGGCGGGCTACTACGAGTACGACACGTTCGACCAGAACGCGGTGATCGGGCCCCACACGGAACTGACGAACCTGCTGTTCGCGGCAGGGTTCAGTGGCCACGGGATCCAGCATGCCCCGGCCGTCGGGCGGGCCATCGCGGAGCTGGTCACCCACGGACGGTATGTCAGCCTGGATCTGTCGATCTTCGCATACGAGCGGATCGCGGCCGGCCGGAGGGTCGTCGAGCGGAACGTGATCGGGTGATGGGCTACGTGCAGCTCCGATCCGGCTCCACCACCGGCCGAAGGGCGAGCGCGCCGGCGATGCCCTCGGGATGATGTCGGGATGGCGCCCCCGGCAGGATTCGAACCTGCGACCTTCCGCTTAGAAGGCGGCTGCTCTGTCCACTGAGCTACGGGGACTAAGTTAGCTGCTCAGTTCACGCATAATATCGGCGACTTGACGGATAGGCGGCACCTGACTACCGTTAGCACGTCGGACAACTGAGCGACTAACAGAGAGGGTGCCATGAGCCCGTCGACGACCTCCACCTACGTTCCTGATGCGCTGCTCACTCTACGTGAGTCATACGCCCTCCACCTCGCCGCGACCAGGGCCACCAAGACGAGCCGGATCTATCTCGCGGCGCTCGACGCACTGATCCGTCACCTGCAGGCCCAGGGCATGCCGACAGGCGCTCGTGGCGTGAAGCGGGAGCATGTCGAGAGCTACATCGCGAAGCGCCGGGACACCGTGAAGCCGACGACGCTCTCGCTGGAGTTCCGGGCGCTCCAACAGTTCTGGAAGTGGGCCTTGGAGGAGGAGGAGATCGAGCGCTCGCCGATGGAGAAGATGAAGCCGCCGCGCGTCCCCGACAGTCCGGTCCCGGTCATCCCGATCGCCGACTTCCGCAAGCTGTTGAAGACGGCCGAGGGGCGCGACTACAACGACCGGCGCGACACCGCGGTCCTGTTGGCCCTGTTCGATACCGGGATGCGGCTCGGGGAGCTCACCGGGCTGAAGATCGCCGACGTCGACCTGAAGGACCGCCTGGCCTATGTCACCGGCAAGGGCAGCCACGTGCGGGCGGTCCGGTTCGGGACGAAGACCGCCGTCGCGCTCGATCGCTACGCCAGGCTGCGGCGCGGTCATCGGTTCGCCGCGTCCGAGGCGTTCTGGCTGGGGCAGGACGGCCCGCTCGGCGCGTCCGCGTTCGCCCAACTGATCGCGAAACGCTGCAAGGTCGCCGGACTGCCACGTCTTCACCCTCACCAGTTTCGCCACACCTTCGCCCACGAGTATCTCGCCGACGGCGGGCAGGAAGGCGATCTGCAGCGGCTCGCCGGCTGGCGATCGCCGGCGATGCTCCGGCGCTACGGGGCCAGCATGGCGGACGAGCGAGCGCGAGCGGCCTACCGGAGCCCGGCCGACCGGCTGTGAGCAAACCGAGGGCCATCTTGCGCTATCTACGACCGCCCACGGTAATCGCGTATGCGGCGGACGCATCGGGCTCGCCGCTGGGAGCCGTTCCGGAGATGCCGCCCCCCGTCTCAGTGGCCGAACAGAAGCGCCGTAACCGGTGGACAATCCCGGCATCCCTCCTGTCGCTCCACTGTCGGGGACGCGGGTGTCGCGAACGGATCGCCGACCTGGAGCTCGACCTGAGTCGCACCCCGCCCGTCTTCCGTCTCGCCATCCACGCCCCCTGGCTGGGCGAGCCCGCATCGGCGCCCGAGGTGATCGACCGTTTCCGGCTCACCGGCGCTTTCGACCCGGAGACGAGTCCCGTGTACTGCGAGTTCGTCCACTGGAAGCCCGGCAGTCGTGTCGAGATTGTGTGCCGCCACGGGCACGAGAGCGTCCTGGATGTCGGGACCTTGACTGCCGCCGTCCGACGTGCTCATACTCCGTGAAGCAGGAGTTCCTGCCGACGAGCATGCCGTAGGGCCACCGCCCTAGACCGGCCAGTAGTCGCCGAGACGTAGCCGCGTCCGACGAACCTGACCGGTTCTTTGATTCTCCGGGCTAGCCACCTCGCCTCGGGACGGCGAAAGGTTCGGTGGCTCTTTGGCACTGACGGCACCCCAGCGCAGCCTGCGCGCCCGAGCGGCAGCGCACGCGCTCCACGCCATGGGCGGCACGTCCACGAAGGCCGGCACAACCGCGTTTCTGGAGCGCTTCGAGCGACAGGTCGACCCTGACGGCTCGCTCGCCCCTGAAGAGCGCGCCAGGCGGGCAACGCATGCCCGCAAGTCCTACATGTCCAGCCTGGCCCTGAAGGCCAGCCGCGCCCGATCGCGGCGCTCCACCTCGCGGCCCGAGGCCGCCTAGCTCATCAAAACGATGGAGCCGGGCGGCCTCAACTCCGCACGGCTCCTGACAGGAGACCGTCAATGCTTTCGAACCGACCACCTGCCAAGAGGCAGCAT
>JBCLDE010000045.1:0-18073 GCA_038915165.1 Candidatus Limnocylindrales bacterium | reverse complement strand
CGGATGGCGCCCTGGATCAGCGTGTCGCGTTGGACGTCGTCGCCGGCATACCGGTCGTTGATCGTGTGGTACGTGTCCCAGAACGGCCGGAAGGCCGCGTCCTCGGAGGCGGGCGTCCCGGGCTCCACGGCGGTCTGGCGGCCGAGCGAGTAGCCGGACATGAACAGCGCGGATCCGGCCAGGATCGCGACCAGCGCCATCGCCAGCGCAAGGACCGGCAGGCGGCGTCCGGACTGAGACCGGGGAGCGACCGGGGTCACCGGCACGTCGAAATCCGTGGACGGTTCGGATTCGCTGGTGTACATCGCGCTGTCGATCCTGTCTTTTGGCGCCCGGTTCGGAGGGCGTAGGGTACAACGCAGGCCGGAGATGGGCCGCGGACCGTCAGCGGATCAGATAGGTGCGTACCGACAACCACGAGCCGAGGATGCCGAGGCCCAGGCCGGTGCCCATGACCAGCGTGACGAGGTCGCGGGTGAGCGAGCCGAACTGGAGCGGCAGGACGCGGAAGAAGTCGACCATGAAGCCACCGATGGGGTCGGCCACGGCGGCCAGGATGCCGAGTGTCACGACCGCGCCGAGCAAGCCGACGAAGGCCCCTTCGAACACGAACGGCCAGCGGATGAACGCGTCGGAGGCGCCGACGAGCCGCATGATCTCGATCTCCTCCGCCCGCGCGACGACCGCCAGCCGGATGGTGTTGACGATGATGAACAGCACGATGATCCCGACGACGACCAACAGGACCGAACCCGCCGTGCGCAGGATGTTCGTGACCGTCAGGACGCGCTCGACGAGGTCCTCGATGTTGATGACGTTGCGCACGATCGGGTCGGCTCGAAGGACATCGCCGACCTCGCGGATCCTGGTCGGGTCGACCAGCTTTACCTCGAGGCTGGCGTACAGCGGGTTGGAATCCAGGTAGCGGGTCAGGTCCTCGCGACCCTGGGCCTCCATCGAGGCGCGAAACCGCTGGAGCGCCTCGTCACGGCTGACGTACGCGACCGACGCGACCTCGGGCAGCGCCGCGACCTTGTCCCGCAGCTCCTGCACCTGGCGATCGGTGATGTTGGTCTGGAGGTAGGAGACGACCTCGACCTTCTGCTCGGTGAACTGGAGGCCCGCCAACAAGCCAGCCTGGATGATCCAGAAGCCCGAGAGGAGGAGGAGCATGAGGACCATCGTCGCCGTTGCGGCGAGGCTCATGACGGCGTTCCGCCAGAATCCCTGCCAGGCGCGGGTGAGGCTGAACACGACGAACGAGAGCATCGGTCAGTCCTCGCGGTGGTAGGCGCCACCGACCTCGTCGCGGATGATCCGACCCTCTTCCAGCGCGACGACGCGCTTGCGCAGGGCCGTCACGACCTCGGCGTTGTGGGTCGCCATCATGACCGTGACCCCCAGCTCGTTGATGCGCAGCAGGAGCTGCAGGATCTCCCAGCTGATGAGCGGGTCCAGGTTGCCGGTCGGTTCGTCGGCGACGATCAGGCGCGGGTCGTGGACGAGCGCCCGTGCGATTGCCGTGCGCTGCTGCTCGCCGCCCGATAGCTGCGCCGGGGTCTGCTGGCTCTGGGCGCTGAGCCCGACGAGCGCGAGCACGCGATCGACGGCCGGCCGGACCTTGCGGCGCGGAGTGCCGGTCACCTCAAGCGCGAAGGCCACGTTCTCCCAGACCGTCTTGGATGGGAGGAGCTTGAAGTCCTGGAAGATGATGCCGATCTTCCGGCGCATCTTCGGGACCTGGCGGCGCGGCAGGCGTGCCAGGTCCTGGCCATCCAGCACGACCTGGCCGCGGGTCGCGACCTCATCGCGGATGAGCAGCTTGATGATCGTCGACTTGCCGGCGCCGGACGGCCCGACCAGAAAGACGAAGTCGCCTTCGGGGATGACAAGGTCCACGTCGCGAAGGGCGAGGTTGCCGTTGGGGTACTGCTTGGTGACGTCGTGGAGGACGAGGACATCCCGGTCCTGCGTCGCCTGGTCCGCGGTTCGGCCAAGCACACGATGGCGCAAGGAGCGGGAGGCGCTCGGCGCTCGGGCGACGGTCACGTTCGGCTCCGCGGGTTGGGCTGGCAGCGCCTGGGAACGCTGGGCGACGGGTCCAGGACTCCGTTCGCGAGCACGGCAAGGGGAGCCACGTTGCGGTCGAGGCTACCACCGGACCGTACGCCCGGCAAACGTGACCGCGCGGGCCGGGCAGGCACTGGACCTTCGTCGCGGCCGATGGTCAGAGCAGCCCGGTCGAGATGGGCAGGTAGCGCGAAAAGTCGCCGAACGGCCGATCCCAGCACAGGAGGACCGGGAACTGGTCGAGTCGGAACCCGGCCCGCAGGGCCGCCACGAGCGCCCGATCCGCCCCACCGGGGATCCACATGGCGAACGCGCCGCGGGGTTGCACGGCGCTGGTCAGATGACCCAGGACGGGCGCCAGCAATGCGTCGTCCCGGACCGCGACCGGACCGACGCGACCGGCCTCGCCGGCGTAGCCATAGCCGACGGGCGTGCCGTCCGGTCCACGGTAGAGCCAGCCTCGCCGCGATTCGGTGCGCAGGAAACGATGGTCCATCGGGTGAGCGACGCCCAGCACCTCACGATCCAGGTCGTCGATGGCATCGGCCAGTGCCCGGTGGCCCTGTCCATCCGGTGGCCCTGCCGCAAGCTCGTCGAATGGGATCGGGATGACCCCGGAGGGCAGCGCGCCGAAGGCATCGGGTCGCACAGGCAGGCCGGTCAGGTTGAGCATGGGCATCCGTGGCGTGATGCCGTACTTCGAATAGAGGGCGTTGGAGACCGGCTGGGCGCTGTCGGTGGCGGTCGCCCGGGCCATCCTGTCGTCCGACGGCAGCACGTGAGCCAACAGCTCGCGCCCAAGGCCATCGCGCTGGGATTCGGGCAGGACGAACAGCATCGACAGGTACCACAGGGACTCCCGGATGGCGGCCGAGGCGAACGCCACGATTCGCTCCGAGTCGGCCTGCTCGTCGTCCGTCGGCGGCGCGACCGCGACGATGAACCGCTGTGGGTCAGTCGCCTGCAAGTGGACGAACAGACGGATGACCGGGTTGATCTCGCGCGGGATCTCGTCCCGGCCAAGGGGACCGATGTAGTCGTTGATCGACGTGCGCCAGATGCCGGCACAGGTGACCAGCTCGTCCGGCCGGGCCGGTCGAAACGCAAGCCCGACTGGACGCGTCGAGGACCGGGCGGCGAAGTTCACTGGGCGACCGCGTCCTCGCCGATGTTGCGCTCCAGCTCCGCCTGCATGAAGGCGTCCAGGTCGCCGTCCAGGACCGCGCTCGTGTTGCCGGTTTCGTAGCTCGTGCGGAGGTCCTTGACCATCTGGTACGGGTGCAGGACATAGCTCCGGATCTGGTTGCCCCAACCGGCTTCCACGTGCTCGCCCTTGAGCTTGCGGACCGCGGCCTCCTTCTCCTCCAGCGCGCGCTCCAGGAGGCGAGACTTGAGCACCTTGATGGCCAGTTCCTTGTTCTGGGTCTGGCTGCGCTCGTTCTGGCTCTGGGCCACGATCCCCGTCGGCAGGTGGGTCAGGCGGACGGCCGAATCGGTCTTGTTGACGTGCTGGCCGCCGGCGCCCTGGGAACGGAACGTGTCGACCCGGATCTGGTCCCAGTCGAGCTCGATCTCGACGTCGTCGTCGGCTTCGGGCAGGACCTCGACCAACGCGAAGGTCGTCTGGCGGCGATTCTGGGAATCGAACGGGCTGATCCGGACCAGGCGGTGGACACCGCGCTCGGCTCGCAGCCAGCCGTAGGCTCGTCGGCCGTTGACGGCCACGGTCACGCTTTTGAGGCCCGCCTGTTCACCTTCCTGCTGGTCGAGGATCTCGGTCGGGAAGCGATGGCGTTCCGCCCAGCGGAGATACATCCGGAGGAGCATGTCGGTCCAGTCGGTCGCCTCCGTGCCGCCCGCCCCCGCGCTGATCGACAGGAGCGCCGGGCGTTCGTCGTACTCGCCGGAGAAGAGCAGGGCCGTCCGCTCGCGGGTGAAATCGGTTTGCAGCGTGCCGGTATCCCGGTCGAGCTCGGCTTCCAGTTCCGCATCGGGAGCTTCGTACAGGAGCTCCACGGCGGCCAGCAGGTCGTCGCCGCGGACAAGCAGTTCGCGCCAGATGGTCAGTTCGCCACGTAGGCCGTCGGCCTCACGCAGGACCTTCTGAGCGGCACGGCCGTCGTCCCAGAATCCGGGTGCCTGGGTCAGTGCCTCGATCGTGGCGACACGCGTGCTCTTGGTCTCGAGGTCAAAGATGCCCCGAGGTCGACCGGATCCGTTCAGCCAGGTCGCGGATGGCGGACGCTTCCACCTAGTTCCGGGCCTGCAGATCCTGGAGCAGGATCGGGCGCAGCTCGATGAGCCGCAATGCCGTCTTGCTTCGGGCGACGACGGGGTTTACGCACGGGCAATACCCGTTGTGTGGGCAGACGCCACAGTTGCCGTCGCAGTCCAACGCCGCGGCATAACTGCACGTACGGCAGTCACGCTCGCAGGCGATGAGATCGACGAACGCTGCTTCATCAGCCTGCTTCACGGACTCCCTCTCTTTGTGACGGGGCAAGAGCCGAACGGAACGCTGGGTGCCGTGTCGTTCTGGCTCGAGGCCCAAGAACGGGGGTTTTGGCACAGTATACGAGGCCAAACCCCGCTCGCCAAGAGGGGAGATCGTCCTGTGGGTTCAGGCGTGGTTCGGAGCGCTCGAGAACGCCCCGGAGGGTCCCTGCGGGGCGCGCTAGGAGACCCCTCCGACCAGGAAGTACTGGGCCAGTGCGGCCAGCTCGTGGAGCGTGGCATCAAGGCTACCGATGAGATCCGTTTCGATCGGACTGGTCCGGGTCGGTGAGCCCCACGCCGTGATGCCGGCGTCACCGGCCATCCGCAGCACGCGAAGCATGTGTGGCCGATCGGACACCAGGACGGCCGACTCAAGGTGGTTGGCCCGCAGCAGCCCACCCACCGCCCTGATCGACTCCAGGGTGTTCCGACTCTGGTCCTCCAGCAGGATCGCCCCCGCGGGCACGCCATGGGCGATCGCATAATCCCGTGCCGAGGCCGCCTCGGTCGTCCGGTCGCCAGTGGCCTTGCCACCGGTGACAACAAGGTTCGGCGCGACACCGGCCCGATAGAGTTCGATCGCGTGGTCGAGCCGCGCTGCGAAGACCGGGGACGGACGGCCGTCGTACTGGGCCGCGCCCATCACCACGATCGCATCGACCTGGCGCTGCTCGTCGCGTTGGCCCTGGGTCCAGATCCGGTACGTTGCGTAGCCGGCGACGATGGCCACGCCGAGGCAGACGGCGGCGGTCAGACGGATCAGGTCCCGGAACATCGAGCCGGTCGACGGTGCTGGCGGGGCGGGCCGAAGGCGCGGGAGCTTGTCAGCGTCCGTGGCACTTCTTGTATTTGGCGCCGGAGCTGCACCAGCACGGGTGGTTGCGTCCGATCCGCGCACCACTCGGGGTGAAGCCGGGCTTTGGTCCGCCGCTTGCCGCGCCCCTGGCACCGCCCGGACCGGAGGCGATGGGCTGGTCACCGAGCGACTCGCGCATCGCCCTCGGCGCCGGTGCGGCGGTCGGCCCGCCGCGGAGGATGGCCGAGCCGCTGGTCGCCCCGTTGCCGGAACTGAGGGCGGCCGCTCCCCGGGCGAGTGAGGCAGCCATTGCCGGGTCCGGGCCGTCGGTGGACGGGGCCGGCTGGCGGGTCACGGTCACTCGGAAGATGGTCGATGCCACGCCGTGGCGGATGAGCCCGCGCAACTCCTCGTAGAGCCGGAACGCCTCCCGCCTGAACTCGTTGAGCGGGTCCTGCTGCGCGTATCCGCGCAGGCCGATCCCGCGGCGCATGTCGTCGATCTCCGTCAGGTGCTCCACCCACAGCGAGTCGATCGTGCGGATCAGTACGAGCCGCTCGACCATGCCCCAGTCGGCCTCGCCCACCTCGGCCGCGCGCGCCTCCAGGGCCTGGTCGGCCAAGTCGCGGACATGATCCGCGATCGCCTCACGCCCACCCAGGTCCCACAGCTCATCGGCGGACGTTCCCGGACCGGCGATGCCCATCGAGACGAGCGCTGCCGACAGGCCGTCGAGGTTCCACTGATCCGGGTCGTCACCGACGAGGTGGCTCTCGGTGAGGGCGTTGACCTCGTCGTCCAGGAAGACCTGGATCGTCTCGGCCAGATCCTCGTTGTGGAGGACCTTGTCGCGCTCGGCGTAGATCGTCTCGCGCTGCTTGTTGATGACATCGTCGAATTCGACGACGCGCTTGCGGATGTCGAAGTTGAAGCCCTCGACCCGACTTTGGGCCGACTCGATCGTGCGCGACACGAGGCGCGACTCGATGGCCACGTCGTCATCGAGGCCGAGGCGCTCCATCAGGCCGGTCACGCGCTCGCTGGCGAAGCGCTTCATGAGGTCGTCCTCGAGGGACAGATAGAAGCGCGAGGACCCTGGGTCGCCCTGGCGGCCGGCGCGGCCGCGGAGCTGGTTGTCGATGCGCCGCGAGTCGTGCCGCTCCGTGCCCAGGATGTGCAGGCCACCGACCGAGACGACCTTCACATGGTCCTCATCGGTGATGATCCTGGCCTCGGCCAGGGCGGCGTCGTAGGTCTCCTTGTCGACCTCGGCCGGATTGAGTCCGCGCTTGTGGAGGATGTCGGACGCGAGGCCCGCCGGGTTGCCACCCAGCTGGATGTCCGTGCCGCGGCCGGCCATGTTCGTGGCGATCGTCACGGCACCGCTCCGACCTGCCTGGGCGACGATGCCCGACTCTTTCTCGTGGAACTTGGCGTTGAGGACCTCGTGCTTGATGCCTCGGCGCTTGAGCATCTCGGCGAGCATCTCGGACTTCTCGACCGTGACGGTGCCGACCAGGACCGGCCGGCCGGCCTCCTGCATCTCGACGATCTCTTCGATGAGTGCGTTGAACTTGGCCGACTCATCCCTGAAGACGAGGTCCGAGGCGTCGTCGCGGATCATCTCGCGGTGCGTCGGGATGGCCACGACCTCGAGCTGGTAGATCTTGTGCAACTCCTCGGCCTCGGTCATCGCCGTGCCGGTCTGGCCCGACAGCTTGTCGTAGAGGCGGAAGTAGTTCTGGAAGGTGATGGTCGCGAGGGTCACGCTCTCGCGCTGGACCCGCAGGCCCTCCTTCGCTTCGATCGCCTGGTGGAGGCCCTCACTCCAGCGCCGGCCTGGCATCTGACGGCCGGTGAACTCGTCGACGATGATGATCTCGCCGTCCTTGACGATGTAGTCGCGATCACGCTTGTAGAGGGCGTGCCCCCGCAGGGCCTGCTCGAAATGACGAGCGAGGCGCGGGTCGGCGTCGTACATGTTCTCGACGCCAAGCCAGCCCTCCATCTTCTCGATGCCGACTTCGGTCGAGGAGACGGCCTTGTCCTTCAGGTCGATGAAGTAGTCGCCGCCTTCCTCGTCGCCCTCCGGTCGCGCCTTCAGGCGCGGCACGAGGCGGGCGAAGGTGAAGTACAGGTCGCCCGACTCCTCGGCCTGGCCGCTGATGATGAGCGGCGTGCGCGCCTCGTCGATGAGGATGTTGTCGACCTCGTCGACGATCGCGAAGCTGCGCGCGCGCTGGACCCGCTGGTCGAGCTCCAGGACCATGTTGTCGCGCAGGTAGTCGAAGCCGAATTCGTTGTTCGTGCCGTAGGTGACATCGGCCGCGTAGGCCTCGCCGCGACTGACCGGGCGGAGGCTGATGAGCCGCTCATCCGTGGTCGGGTAGCCGGGCTCGAACAGGAACGAGGCGTCGTGCGTGATCATCCCGACGCTGACGCCCAAAAAATGGAAGATCGGGCCCATCCACTGCGGGTCGCGCCGGGCGAGGTAGTCGTTGACCGTGATGACGTGAACGCCGCGCCCAGACAGGGAATTGAGGATCGCGGCCATCGGCGCGACGAGGGTCTTGCCCTCGCCTGTCCGCATCTCGGCCACTTTTCCCTGGTGCAGGACCGTGGCGCCCATCAGCTGGACGTCGAAATGGCGCATCCCGAGCGTCCGCCTCATCGCCTCGCGGGTCATCGCGAAGACTTCGGGCAGGACGTCGTCGAGCGCCTTCTGGAGCCGCTCGTTCTCGTGCCTGCGGCGCTCTTTCTTCAGCTCGCGGCGTCGCTCGAGATCCGGGTGGCGGAGCTCGTCCTCGGATGGTTCGTCGGGCTGGGCGGCCTCAAGGACATCCACTCGGAGCTCCGCGAACTGGGCTCGGATCTCGTCATCGGAGAGGGCTTCGTATTCGGCTTCGAGTGCGTTGGTCTCGTCGACCATGGGCTGGAGGCGCCGCACCTCGCGGTCGTTCGAGTCGACAAAACGGTTCAGGAATCGCATAGCCGGTGCAGTATAGGGGAGGTTACGCCCGAGTCCGACCAACAGAGCGGGACGCGGGCGGGGGCGCCCGGCGGGTCGAACGCCACGGCGCCCGGCGGGTCGAACGCCACGGCGCCCGCGAAGATGGCCCTCGTGCCACCGACCATGTATGCGGCGCTTGTGGTCGGGCGGTCATGCACCGGGTCCCGCGCCGGGTCCCGAACCAGTCGTTATCGCGAGCGGCGGGCGCTGGTGATGCTGGGGACGGAAAAGTGCCTTGTTGCCGTGGTCCGAGGCGGCTCGCGGGCGGCGCATCGGCGGCTTGTCGCCCGCCTCCTTCCGGATCTGATGCTCCGAGCAGAATCGGCTGCCGCTTGTGGGGACGGCACGGTTGGGCCGGCTCGCAGCACGGCTGGGGCTGGCTCGCAGCACGGCTGGAGCCGGCTTGTCCAGCCCTTGTCCGCGAGTGGATCCAGGCCGACCGGGCGCCTCTCGATCCGCCACGTGAGCGTGACCGAGAGGGCCGTCTGCGGCGGGCCCGACCATCCGGCAGTTGCCGGCGCAAGGCCATCCGACCGTTCAGGGCCGGCTTCCTGCCGCCGATCTCATGTTCGAGCACATCGGCACTCCGGTCACCGCGGAGAGTGGTTGGACGAACAGGTCTGGAGGGTCTGTGCCGCGCCCGATTGTCGCCGCGCCCGATTGTCGCCTCATCGCTCGCCTTCGCCGCCGGGTACCCGGAGCGCGCGGCCCAGACTAGCCCCAGAAACCCGTGCCGTAGCCAGCGACGAGCAACACGAATGTCAGAGCGCCAAGGCCCAGCCAGAAGAGGACCGACCGGAACCGCGAGGTCGGGTTCATCTCCGGGTTCTTCATCTCCGGCAGCTGACCGCCGCCGAGCGCGCTGCCCCAGCGCGGCGACTTGAGCTGGTGTCGCCAATTCTGGTCGGAGACCGGGCGCGGCTCCAGGCCGCCTTCGCCGTCCGGCCGGTGCAGCTTGAGAGTCATCGGTCTCCTGCTCGTGCGGGCGCGGTCAGGGCATCCACGGCAGGACTGTCGTCGTCGGAGCCGTCACCCCGTGTTCGGAGCCGTCACCCCGTGTGTCGATCGTGCCTTCGTTGCCATCCTCCCACAGCAGCATCTCCTGGGTCAGTGAGACCTCGCTGGAGAAGAGTGCGCCGACCGACTCGCCGCGGTGGATCCGTCGGATGGCCTCGCCGATGAGCGGCGCGACCGACAGGGTCGTGATCTTGGGGATGCGCTTGCGCTCCGGCAGCGGCACGGAGTCGGTCAGGACGAGCTCGCGCAGGCTGGAGGCGGCGATCCGGTCGACCGCAGGGTTGCTCAGGATCCCGTGCGTGGCACAGGCGTAGATCTCCGTCACACCCTCACGCTCCAGCGCGCGGACGATCTCGACGAGCGTGCCAGCCGTATCGACCTCGTCATCGACGATGATCGCCCGCTTGCCCTTGACGTCGCCGATGACGTTCATCAGCTCCGCCCGGTCGAGATTGCCGACCCGCCGCTTTTCGATGATCGCCAGCGGCGCATCCAGCAGTTCCGCGAAGGTCCGGGCGCGCTTGGCGAAGCCAAGATCCGTGACGACGACCGGGTCTTCGATATGCTTGTGCCGGAAGTAGTTCGACAACATGTGGACGGCCGTCAACTCATCCACCGGGATGTTGAAGAAGCCCTGGATCTGGCCTTGATGCAGGTCCATCGTCAAGACTCGGTCTGCGCCGGCGACGGTGATCATGTCGGCGATCAGCCGGGCGGTGATCGGTACCCGCGGCTGGTCCTTCTTGTCGGACCGGCCGTAGGCGTAGTACGGGACGACGGCGGTGATCCGGCCGGCGCTGGCGCGCTTGAACGCGTCGATCAGGATGAGCAGCTCCATGATCGACTGGTTGACCGGGTGGCAGGTCGGCTGAACGATGAAGACGTCCTTCTCGCGGACGTTCTCGAGGATCTTGACGAAGATGTTCTCGTTGGCGAACTGGAAGACCTCGGCTTTGCCGGGTTCCGTCCCGAGGTAGCGACAGATCTTGCGGGCGAGGCCCGGGTTCGAGTTGCCGTGATAAATCTCGAACTGATTCGAGTACAAGGCTGCCGCCTCCCGACCACCGAAGAACGTCACGGTCGCCTCATCCGAGGCCCGGGGTGGAGGGGCCGGCACCGTCCGCTTCGGAGCCGCCATCGTCCCCGATGCTGTCCTGCTCCGCAAGTCCGGCACGGAACGCGGCGATGGCCACGACACGGTCGCCTTCGGCGAGGCGCATGACGATGACGCCGCGCGCCGACGAGGAATAGCGGTTGATCGTGTTCGTCTCGGTCCGGATGACCTGGCCGCCGGCGCTGATGAGGAGCAACTCCTCGTCCGTCTCGGTGACCTGCTGGACGGCGGCGACGTCGCCGGTCTTGCGGCCCTCCAGGGAGATGAGCCCGACGCCCTGGCCGCCGCGATGCTTGCGGCGGAACTCGGTCAGCGGGACGCGCTTGCCGTAGCCCGTCTCGGTCAGCACGAGCAGGTCGCTGTCGGGCTGGACGACGCTCATGCCGACGACCGAGTCGCCCTTGCGGGCCAGGCGGATGCCGATGACCCCGGCGGCGTCGCGGCCCATCGGTCGGATCTCGCCTTCCGAGAAACGGGCCAGCTTGCCCTGGGCCGTGGCGATGATGACGTCGTCCGACCCGGTCGAGACGTCGACCCAGGCGAGCTCATCATCGTCGTGCAGCGTGATGGCCCGGATGCCGGACGAGCGGACCCTGTCGAACTGCTCCAGTGGGGTCTTCTTGATGATCCCGCTGCGGGTGGCGAGCATCAGGAACGAGCCGGCCTTGAAGTCAGGCAGGGTGATGGTCGCCATCGGGACCTCACCCGAATCGACCTGGACACCGGGCAGATTGATGATCGGGATGCCCTTTGCCTGTCGGCTGGCATCCGGGATGGCGTGGACCTTGGCGCTGAAGACACGGCCCCGGTTGGTGAAGAAGAGCGCCCAGTGATGGGTGTTGGCGACAAGCAGGCTCTCGACCGCGTCTTCTTCGCGGGTCACGTGGCCGATGATCCCCTTGCCGCCGCGATGCTGGCGCCGATAGGTCGCGACGGGCTGGCGCTTGATGTAGCCGCGACCGGAGATCGTGACGACGACGTCCTCGTCGGCGATCAGGTCCTCATCGGTCATCTCGCGGCTGGAATCGTCCGCGACGCGGGTCCGCCGCTCACCGGCGTACTTCCGCTTCAGCTCGTTCAGCTCTTCCTTGATGATGGAGCTGACGCGGGCCGGGTTGGCGAGGATGTCCTCAAGCTCGGCGATGAGCTGGATGACCGCCAGGTATTCGTCCTCGATCTTCTGGCGCTCCAGGGCGGCCAGGCGCGCCAGCCGCATGTCCAGGATGGCCTGGGCCTGGAGCTCGGACAGGTCGAACCGGCTCATCAGGTTGGAGCGAGCGGCTTCCACGTCGGCCGACTCACGGATCGTCTGGATGACCGCATCGAGGTTGTCGAGCGCGATCTTCAGACCTTCCAGGATGTGCGCCCGGGAGCGGGCCTTGCCGAGGTCGAATTCGGTCCGGCGGCGGATGATGTCGCGCCGATGCTCCAGGTAGTGGACCAGCACCGCGCGCAACGGCAGCGTCTGCGGTTGGCCGTCGACGAGGGCCAACATGTTCATGTTGAAGGCCATCTGCATCGGGGTGTGCTTGAACAGGTTGTTCAGTACCTTGTGCGGGTTCGTGTCGCGCTTCAGCTCGATGTAGATGCGCATCCCATCGCGATCGGACTCGTCGCGCAGGTCGCCGATGCCCTCGATCCGCTTGTCCTTGACCAGTTCCGCGATCTTCTCGAGCAGGCTGGCCTTGTTGACCTGGTACGGCAGTTCGCCGACGATGATCGCCGTCCGGTCCCCGCGAACCTCCTCGAAGGCGACCTGGGCGCGCATGACGACCCGACCCCGGCCATGGGCGTACATCTGCCTGATGGCATCGACCGTCTCCCATTCGCCGGTCAGCGAGTTGCGCTGCTTCTCGTACCGGAAGATCGTGCCGCCGGTCGGGAAGTCGGGGCCGGTGACGTGCTTGCACAGGTCGTCGGAGGTGAGGTCCGGGTCGTCGATCAGGGCGATCGTCGCGTCCACGATCTCGCCAAGGTGGTGGGGCGGGATGTTGGTTGCCATCCCGACGGCGATGCCCGAACTGCCGTTGATGAGCAGGTTGGGGAGCTTCGCCGGCAGCACCGACGGCTGCTTCTGGGTCCCGTCGTAGTTGTCCACGAAGTCGACGGTGTCCTTGTCGATGTCGGCCAGCATCTCAGCGGCGATGCCGGTCAGGCGCGCCTCCGTGTAGCGCATGGCGGCCGCGTTGTCGCCATCGACGGAGCCGAAGTTGCCCTGCCCGTCGACGAGCGGGTAACGCATGGAGAAGTCCTGGGCCATCCGGACAAGTGCGTCGTACAGGGACTGGTCGCCGTGCGGGTGATACTTGCCCATCACCTCGCCGACGATGGCTGCGCACTTGCGGTACGAGCTGGTCGCCGACAGGCCCATCTCGCCCATCGCGTACAGGATGCGGCGATGGACGGGCTTCAGGCCGTCACGGACGTCGGGCAGCGCGCGGGACACGATCACGCTCATCGCGTAGTCGAGGTAGCTGACCCGCATCTCGTCCTCGATGTGGATCGTCCGGATATCGCCCAGGTCGTCGGTCACGGTCGAGTCACTCCAATCGGATCAGGCACGGATCGGTTCGTGGTCGTCATGCGAGGGGTGGTTCGGGGTGGGCCACCGGGTCGGGCAGATCGCCGAACCGAGCCGCCGTCTCGGCCGCGGCGGAGGTCGCCGGCATTCCGGCGCGCTTGCGGATGCCGGACAGTTGCGAGCGCAGCTTGTCGGCGGTCGTTGGTTCGAGCTTGCCGAGCGTGTCGCGGATCACCCAGGCACGATGGCCGTCTGATGTGGCGGTCGCATGGTCGGCCTCTGTGCGGAGGGCGGCCCCCGTGGCCCCAGGGTCGACCGCTGCCAGAGATCGATACGCCCAGGACAGAGCCTTCTGTACGTCCGGTTCGGCGTCCCCCATCAGCTGTGCGAGGATCGGCAGCGCACGCCCGGGCACCTCTTGGCCGCGCCCGGTTCCGCCGTTGCCGTGGGTCATCGTGGCGATCGTCGAGCCGACGAGCCGGCGCTCCCAGCGCCACGGGCTGTAGACGAGCTGCTCGAGCTCGGCCCAGCGGTAGGGCTCCGCGGCGATGCCCTGTGCGTACGGGTGGGCGAGCGAATCGACCGTGATCCAGTCGCCGGCCTCTCGCGCGGCCCGGCGCAGGAGCTGCCACGTCCGTTCGGTCTCCGCGTCAAGGGTTCGTTCGAGCAGGCCGAAGGCAAACCAGCGAGCCTCAAGCTCGGGTTCCCGGAACAGGCGGTCCGCGACGAACAGGAGGGGTGTCGGCCGGTCCAGGAGGGTGACCTGCCGGAAGCCACGCTGAACGGCCGCGAGGAGCGGCCCGCGCACGCCATGGAGGAGGCCGATGCCCGGGGCGACCCGCCGCCGGCCCGCGAGGTACTCCAGGTCGGCCAGGCCGGCGAGGCCCCGACTGAGGGCGGTCGCGAAGGCATCAGGGTCGTTGACCAACTCTGCCAGGGCGGTGCCAAGGGTCTCCGCCGGGTCCCGATGGGCGGCGACGAACGCGACAGCCCGCGCGGTCGTCGGGCTGCCGGGCATGGTGGGGTGGGCCACGGCGTTGGCGGCTTTCACGATCCGTCCGCGTCCGCGTGACTGGTGCGAGCGGTGTCGGGAGTGCCCGGCTCGGGGTCCACCACGCGGACGCCGTAGAGCTCGCGGAGGTCGCGCTTGCGACTCGCGTCGGCCGCCATGTACGTCCCGGTCGCGGTCGCCAGGACCTTGCCATCGCTTCGATCGATGATGTGACCGGCAGTGTCCACGATGCGCCGTCGGGACCGTGTGATCCAGCCTTCGGCACGGATCGGCAGACCGATCGGGACCGGCCGCCGGAAATCGACGGCCATCCGGGCCGTCACGCCCCAGTTGTCGTCGCCGACGAGCGCCCAGGCCATCACTTCGTCGAGGATCGTGCACAGGATCCCGCCGTGGGTCACGCCTTCCCACCCCTCGAATCGTCGCTCCAGCGCGAGCTCCGTCCAGGACCGTCCGGGCTCGATGTGGAGGACGATCCCCAGCCCGCCGCTGTTGAGCGTCCCGCAGGCGAAACAATGGTGCGGGGCGAATTCGAAACGCCCGCCGTCCGGGGTCTCGATGGCAGGCCTCGTCCGAGTCGCCTCAGACGTCAAGGTTGCGAACCTTTCGTGCCTCGGACTTGATGAAGTCCTTGCGCGGGCCGACCTTCTCGCCCATCAGCATGGTGAAGATCTCGTCAGCCAGGGCGGCATTCTCACTATTGACGCGCAGGAGCGTCCGCGTCTCCGGATTCATCGTCGTATCCCAGAGCTGGTCAGCATTCATCTCGCCGAGGCCCTTGAAGCGCTGGACGGAGAGGTTCTTGACGTTGAAGTCCTTGATGACCTGGTCACGTTCCTTCTCCGACTGGGCGTACTTCGTGACCTTCCCGGTACTCACCCGGTAGAGCGGCGGCTGCGCGATGTACAGGTAGCCGGCCTCGATCACCTGCGGCATGTGGCGGTAGAAGAACGTCAGCAGGAGCGTCCGGATGTGGGCGCCATCGACGTCGGCGTCGGTCATGATGATGATCCGGTGATAGCGCAGCTTCGCGATGTCGAAGGAATCGCCGATGCCGGCCCCAAGCGCGATGATCAGTGGACGAACGTTCTCGCTGGACAGGATCTTGTCGAGGCGAGCCTTCTCGACATTGAGCAGCTTCCCGCGCAGCGGCAGGATCGCTTGGTTGCGTCGATCGCGTCCCTGCTTGGCCGAGCCACCCGCCGAGTCGCCCTCCACGAGGTACAACTCACTGCGAGCCGGGTCCCGTTCCTGGCAGTCAGCCAGCTTGCCGGGCAGCGACATGCCGTCCAGCGCGCCCTTCCGGATGACGAGATCGCGGGCCTTGCGAGCCGCTTCGCGAGCACGGGCCGCGGTCAGGCACTTCTCGATGATCCGTCGGCCGTCGGCCGGGTTCTCGTCCAGGTATTGGCCGAGGCTGTCCGCGACCGCGGTCTGGACCTGGCCCTTGACCTCCGGGTTGCCCAGCTTCGCCTTGGTCTGGCCCTCGAACTGGGGATCGGTCAGCTTGACGCTGATGACAGCCGTGAGGCCCTCCCGAACGTCGTCGCCGGACAGGTTCGTATCCGCATCCTTGAGGACGCCGGCGCGCCTCGCCCAATCATTGAGAGAGCTGGTGAGCGCAGCGCGGAAGCCGGTGACGTGACTGCCGCCGTCGGGCGTGTTGATGTTGTTGGCGAACGCGAGCACGTTCTCCGTATAGGTGTCGTTGTATTGCAGGGCGACCTCGACCGACGTCGAGCCTTCTCGGCGCTCAACGTAGATCGGGCGGGCGTGCAGCGCTTCCTTGTTCCGATTCAAGTGGCGCACGAACGACTGGAGCCCGCCCTCGAAGTAGAAGGAACGCTCGCGATCGACGCGCTCGTCGATCAACGTGATCCAGACGCCCTTTGTGAGGTAGGCCGACTCGCGCAGTCGCTGGCTGATGAGTTCGAACGAGTAGTCAACGGATTCGAACATTTCGGCATCGGCCATGAAACTCGTCGTCGTGCCGCGCCGACGGCCCTGTGGGCCGACCTTATGGACCGGGCCCGTGGGCTTGCCGCGCTCATACTCCTGAGCCCAGACGTGACCGTCCCGGGCCGATTCGACGCGCATGAATGAGGACAGCGCATTGACCACGCTGACGCCGACGCCATGCAGGCCGCCGGAGACCTTGTAGCCCCCGCCGCCGAACTTCCCCCCGGCGTGGAGGACGGTGTGCACGACCTCCATCGCGTCCTTGCCCGTAGAGTGTTTCCCGACCGGCACACCGCGGCCGTCGTCCTCGACGACGACGATGCCGTCGGCACGGATGTTCACCTTGATGGTCGTGGCATGACTGGCCATCGCCTCGTCGATCGAGTTGTCGACCACCTCCCAGACGAGGTGATGCAGGCCACGCGAATCCGTCGAACCGATGTACATGCCGGGGCGGCGCCGAACGGCATCCAGGCCCTCCAGGACCTGGATGCTGGCGGCCGTGTAGTCCGATGCGGCCGCGGGCGGGCGCTTCCTCCGGCCATCGGGTCCCTCCGCCGCGGTCGTTCGGGTGGCTTCCTCGGTCACGCGTTTCCTCCGATCAGGCGCTCGTAAAGACGCCCGAGCTCTTCGTCGCTGTAGTACTCGATGACGATCCGGCCGCCCCGTCGAGAGCGCGCAAGACTGACCTTGGTGCCAAGCGCGCGTCGCAGGTCCTCCTCGACACGTTGGAGGTCCAGATCGGCGGGCTGGTTCGCCGCGGAAGCCGCCGGGGCCGGCTTGGGCTCCCGAAGGCGGCGAACGAGCTCCTCGGTCTGACGAACCGAGAGATCCTGCCCGATGACCGAGTCGAGGACGCGATCCTGCAGCTCCGTGGCGAGACCGCCGAGCGCTCGTCCGTGACCCTCCGTGAGCCTCCCGTCGGCGATGGCAGCCTGGATGCCGAGTGCAAGATCCAGCAGCCGCAGCGTGTTGGCCACGGTCGAGCGAGCCCGCCCGACCCGCCCGGCCAGGTCGTCCTGGGTGAACCCGAACTCTTCGATGAGTTGGCGGTAGGCGTCGGCTGTCTCGATCGGATCGAGGTCCTCCCGCTGGAGGTTCTCCACGAGGGCAAGTTCCAGCTGGTCCCGGTCGGCGAGCTGCCGGACGACCGCGGGGATCCGATCGAGCCCGGCAGCCTGCGCCGCACGCAGGCGGGATCGAATCGCTTGCGTGGCTGATGCGGATTCGGACGAATACGGGCGGTGGGGATCTCGAGGATGGCGGGCTGGCCGGACGACCGCTGCGGGATGAGCGATGCGAGACCGCGGCCCAATCCCTGGGTTCGCGCAGGTCGGACGGTCACGAGGCCACCACGGCTTCGCGGACATCGTCGCGAGCAGTGCCTCTGCCGTCGCGGACACGAAGTTCCTCGGCAAGAGCGGCATACGCGAGAGCGCCGGTGGAATCCGGCGAGTAGCGCGAGATCGGCTGGCCGTGGCTGGGAGCCTCCGAAAGCCGCACGCTGCGTGGGATCACCGTGTCGAACACCTGACGGCCTAGGTGGCGGCGTACTTCCGCTGCCACGTCCGCCGAGAGCTTGGTTCGCCCGTCAAACATCGTCAGCACGACGCCCTTGACGGCCAGGCTCGGGTTGAGGTGATCACGAACGAGGTCGAGGGTGGCAAGCAGCTGGGCCAATCCTTCCAGGGCGTAGTACTCGCATTGCAGAGGGATGAGCACAGAGTCGGCGGCGGTCAGGGCATTCACGGTCAGCAGCCCCAGTGACGGAGGGCAGTCGACGAGCACGTAGTCGTAGTCATTCGCGATGGCCGTCAGCAGACGGGCAAGTCGCCGCTCTCGGCCTTCGACGGGTGCGAGCTCTACTTCTGCACCCGCCAGGGCGACGGCCGATGGAACCACATCGAGGCCCTCAAGAGGTCCCGGGATGGTCAATCCCGCGATGTGCGCTCCGTCGATCACCGCGTCGTAGACGGATCGCTCGATCGTCGTCCGGTCGAGTCCAAGCCCGCTGGTTGCGTTCCCCTGGGGGTCCAGGTCGACGATCAGGACTCGCTCGCCCGCGAGGGCGAGATAGC
>JBCLDE010000044.1:0-18801 GCA_038915165.1 Candidatus Limnocylindrales bacterium | reverse complement strand
GAGATCGCCAGGACGATGTTCCTCTCCCGCAACACGGTGAAGACCCACCTCAAGCACATCTACGAGAAGCTCGCCGTCGGCACACGCACCGAGGCCGTGGCCAGGTGCATCGAGCTGGGCCTGCTGGAAGCCTCGCCGGCGGAGAGCGCCCCGGCCGTCGTCGGCGCCCCGGCGCGAGGAGACGAGGGCCGTGTACGAACGGAGCTGCGCCGGACCGGCTGATCCACCCGGAATCACCCCATCGGGTGACGCGCTCGCGCAGTCGTCCGTTCACGCTGTTCGGCATGGGCGGCAGCGCACGATCTGGCCGCGATTCACCAGGCGCGAAGAGGCGGCGGCTGGCCGAGGAGCTGCGTGACCTGCTGCACCGACCCACCACGCTCGTCGTGCTCGGCGCCGTCGTCGCCCTCGTCGGGCTCACCCATCTCCTCGCCGGAGTGGCCGTCGCGCAGCTACCTGGCACCCAGGGCGGGCAGATCGCGGCGATGCTCACCTTCCCCGATGCGTACAGAGCGATCTTGGCGCTGCTCGTGATGTTTGGTGGGATGGTCGCCGCAGCCTACGCCGGGGCGATCGGCGGGAATGGATCGACGCGCGGGGTTCGCCGCATCGCCGTTGCTCGGGACGAGGGTCGGCCTGAGCATGCGCTCGCGGGGTTCGCCGCCATTGCGATTCTCGTGCTCATCGGCCTTCTCCTGGCATTCGGCTGGGGTATCCTGACGACCATCATCGGCGCGTCGATCGCCGGACTCCCGACTGCAGGAGTGTTCGATCCGTCGACGCTTGCTGAGCTCCCCGCACTCATCGTCCGCGCCTGGTGGAGTATCGTCACGCTGGCGGCGATCGGCTATGCGGCTGGGATCGTGACTCGCAGCCGAGCAGCCGGGCTCGGCGTCGCCGCCGGCCTGCTGCTCGGCGAGCAGGCCGGCTCGCTTGTCGTGTCACCCGACGTGCTGCGCCTCGCCCCGGTGTCGAGCACGAGTCTTCTCGTCGGGGCGACAGCGCCGCATGAGACGGAGCTCGCCTTCATCGTGGCGACGCTCTACCTGGTCGGTTCCCTCGTCGTCGCGGCGGTCGTCGATCGGCGCGCGACCAGCTGATCGAAATGGCGAACCCGCGGTCGCGACTTCCGGCCGACTCGTTCAAAGTGCGGCCTGGTACCAGAGGTGAGGCAGATGCTCGGCAGTTCCATGCGGCTCTTTCGGATCTTCGGGATCGACGTCGGCGTTCATGCCAGCTGGCTCGTGATCTTCGGGCTGGTGTCCTGGTCGCTCGCGGTCGGCTACTTCCCGACCCGGATCTCCGGCCTGCCCGCCGGCGAGGCATGGCTGATGGGCGTCGCGGCCTCGCTGCTGCTGTTCGCCTCGGTGCTCGTCCATGAACTGGCCCATTCGCTGGTGGCCCGATGGCGCGGGCTCGACGCGCGGTCGATCACCCTGTTCATCTTCGGCGGCGTCTCGAACCTCGGCAGCGAGGCGAAGCGGCCGTCGACCGAGTTCCTCGTCGCGATCGTCGGGCCGCTCACGAGCCTGGCGATCGCCGGCCTCGCTTTCGTCGCGACCGCCGCGCTGGGCCCCGACACGCGCGCCGGGCTCGTGACCGGCTATCTCGCCACGATCAACGCGCTGCTCGCCGGCTTCAACCTCATCCCGGGCTTCCCGCTCGACGGAGGCCGGCTTCTCCGGGCGATCGTCTGGAATGCGACCGGGAGCTTTCGCCGGGGCACGGAGATCGCCGGTCGCGCCGGTCAGCTCGTCGCGTACGGCCTGATGATCTGGGGCTTCACGCGCGTCCTGGGCGGCGAGCTCTTCGGGGGGATCTGGATCGTCGCGATCGGCTGGTTTCTGAACAGCGCCGCGTCGCTCAGCCTCCAGCAGGTCATCGTCGATCAGCGTCTGACCGGGATCCTCGTCCATGACGTCCTGCGCCCCGATGACACCGCCATCGCGCCCGGCGAGTCGGTCGCAGCACTCATCGACGAGGTCGTGCTACCCGGCAACCGACGCGCCGTCCCGGTCGTGGACGGCCGCCTCGTCGGGATCGTCACCCTGGGGGACGTCCGGGCCGTCCCGCCCGGGCGGCGGGCGACGACGACGGTCGCCGAGATCATGGGCGGACGCGACGGACTCGTGACGGTCCGGCCCGCCGACACCCTCTTGAGCGCCCTCGAAGCCCTCGGGCGGGGCGACTATGAGCAGGTGCCCGTCGTCGACCAGGGAGTGCTGGTGGGCCTCCTGACCCGGGCGGACATCGTTCGCGCGATCCAGGTCCGCGAACTCGTCGATGTCGACGGCGATCCAGCGAAGCGGCCCCGGTAGCGAGGGGCGCCGGGCGGGGATCTGAGGCTGACCCGGCACAGGGAATGGGATGCTTCCGCGACAGGGCGAAGGGACCCCCGACCAGCGGCGGTGCTACATTCGTTCCGATGTGGCCCGTCGGGCTTCAGGATCGGAGGATTCGCCGATGCTGCCACGGCTGATCCAGGGTGGGATGGGGGTAGGCGTCTCCAGCTGGACCCTGGCTCGAGAGGTCTCCTCGCTCGGACAGCTCGGGGTCGTCTCGGGAACGGCCCTCGATTCGATCCTCGTCCGCAAGCTGTGGGACGGCGACCCGGCTGGTCACGCGCGACGAGCGATCGCGGCATTCCCGTCGCAGGAGATCGCCCGGTCCGTGCTGGCCCGATACTTCCGGGTCGATGGGTCGGACACGGGAACGACCACGTCCGCGCGCGACGACGAGGGCGATGAGGCCGGCGAGCTCGTCCAGGGTCAGCGGTACAAGCTCGCTCCGCTGCTCCGGACCCCCCTGAAGCCCGACCGCCAAGGCCTGCTGGTCCTGGCCAACTTCGTGGAGGTGTTCCTGGCGAAGGAGGGCCACGACGGGGTCGTCGGCATCAACTACCTCGAAAAGATCCAACTCCCGACGTTGCCCAGCCTGTACGGGGCGATGCTCGCGGACGTCGATGTCGTCCTGATGGGAGCCGGGATCCCGGCGCAGATCCCAGGTGTCCTCGATCGGCTCACTCGACATCTCGATGTGTCCATCACCCTGGACGTCCTCGGCGCGGGTGTTCAGAAGTTCGAGTTGACGTTCGATCCTCGGTCGATCGGACTGGGTGAGGGCACGGCCGACCTGCGGCGCCCGAAGTTCCTGCCGATCGTCGCGGCGGCCACGCTGGCGAAAGCACTCCTGCGCAAGTCCCCGGGTGGTATCGACGGGTTCGTGGTCGAGGGCCCGATCGCCGGCGGACACAACGCCCCGCCGCGCGGACCGCTCCACCTGAACGAGCTCGGCGAGCCGGTCTACGGCGAGCGCGACGTGGTGGACCTGGAGCAGATGAAGGCACTCGGCGTGCCGTTCTGGCTGGCCGGCGCGTACGCGAGTCGCGAGCGTTTCGCCGAGGCCGTTGCGGCCGGGGCGCACGGCGTCCAGGTGGGGACCGCGTTCGCGTTCTGCGAGGAATCCGGGCTGGATCCGGAGCTGCGACAACGGTTCCTCGCGAACCTCGTGCTCGGCGATGGCAACGTGTTCACGGATCCCGTGGCTTCGCCGACCGGCTTCCCGTTCAAGGTGGCCGAACTCGAGGGCACGCTCTCCGAACAAGGCGCATACGAGGAGCGGCCCCGGCTGTGCGACCTTGGCTACCTCCGCCGGGCCTACGTGAGGGCTGACGGTACGCTCGATTACCGCTGCCCCAGCGAGCCGGTCAACGACTACGTTCGGAAGGGCGGCCGGGCAGAGGAGACGGTCGGTCGCAAGTGCCTGTGCAACGCGCTCGTGACGAACATCGGGATGGGCCAGCGCCGAGCGGACGGGTACGAGGAACTCCCGATGCTGACGGCCGGCGACGACATCGCCTGCGTGCGGGCATACATCACGCCCGAACATCTGTCTTACCGGGCGCGCGACGTCGTGGAGTCGCTGCTGCCGGTCGAGTCGCTGCTGCCGTCCGCCTGAGCGGCGGTACGGATCTCCGTCGACGGGTTCACGCGGCATCCCGGGCTATTCCCCGGTGACGGGTGCTATTCCCCGATGACGGCCCAGAGGAAGCCCATCATGATGAAGAAGCCGCTGAACATGGCGATCAGGCCGATGCCGCCGTACGGCGAGTTCGCACCGGTGTGGGGCACGAGCTGCAGGCCGATCCCGAAGACGATCGCCCACCCGATGAACAGGAAGGCGAACAGGAACTTGGCGTTCGGGCTGGTGATATTGCGCACCCAGCTGGATCCACCCTCCGCGGTCATCGCCGAGCGGAGGATGATCCCGATCATCGTGATGACGATGATCGCCGAGATCCCGAACGGGATCGGTTGCTGAAAGGCGACCAGGAAGAGCTGCACGGGGCGATGCTAGCAGATGGGCCACGGACCGGAACCGCGGCCACGGGACCGCTCGGCGTCGGAGGGTCGGAACGGCGTCGGAGGGTACGATCTGGACCTGCCCCCATCCGCTGAGCTGACCGAGACGAACTTCTGACGTGACCCTCTTCGATCGACTCGGGCGCTTCGTCGTGCGCCGTGCCTGGTGGGTGGTCGGCGCGTGGGCCGCCCTCCTGCTCATCGCCATCCCGTTCGCCCCCCAGGTGCCCGGCCAGTTGAGCGCGGGCGGATTCATCCTCGATGACCTCGAATCGGCGCGTGCGAAGGCACTCCTTGGGCGCGAGCTCGGCCTCCCGGCCTCCGCCCTCGTCATCGTCTTCAGCAGTCCGACACTGCAAGCAGGCACCCCCGAGTTCGAGGTGGCTGCCGCCGACGCCATCCGCGATATCCCGACCGCGCCGCACGTCGCTCGTGTCGTCTCGCACCTTTTTTCGCCCAGCCAGATCTCGGCCGATCGCCATACCGCCTACGACATCGTCTTCCTCGACCTGCCGCCGGACGACTCGCCGGACGCGCTCCCGATCCTGCGCGAGCGCCTGCGCGAGGCCCCCGGGCTGGAGGTGGAACTCACCGGTGGCCCGGCGTTCTACGGCGATGTCCAGACCGTGTCCGAGGCCGACCTCCGCCGGAGCGAGATCATCTCGCTGCCGCTGGCCGCGCTGGCCCTGCTCTTCGTGTTCGGATCCCTGGTCGCGGCCAGCGTGCCGCTGGTCGTGGGCGGGGCGGCGGTCGTCGTCGCGCTGGCGGCCATCTTCGTGGTCGCCTCTCTGACCCCGATGAGCATCTTCGTACTCAACCTCGCCACGCTCCTGGGCCTGGGCCTGGGGGTCGACTACTCGCTCCTGATGACCAGCCGATTCCGCGAGGAGCTGGCGCTCCGGCCGGATGGCCCGGACCGGGTGGCCGACGCCGTCCGGGTCACCGTCTCGACGGCCGGGCGGGCGGTCTTCTTCAGTGGCCTGACCGTGCTACTTGGGCTGCTGGGCCTGGTCCTCTTCGAGTTCATGATCCTGCGCTCGGTCGGGATCGCCGGGGCGATCGTGGTCGGCCTTGCCGTGGTCTCCGCCCTCACGCTGCAGCCGGCCCTCCTCACGATCCTCGGCCCGCGGATCGACCGCTTCGCCATCCGCAAGGTCGACCCGCGCCCGAGTGCCGACGGGCCGTGGGCGCGGCTCGCGCGCCGGGTCATGCGCCACCCCGTCGCCGTCCTGGTCCCGACCCTGGGATTCCTGCTGCTGCTCGGATCGCCGTTCCTGCACGTCCGGTTCAACGCCCCGGACGCCTCCATCCTGCCGCCCGAGGTGCCGTCCCGGGCGGCCTTCGACCGCCTCCTGGCCAACTTCGGCGAGGGTGAGTTCGCGCCCCTGGTCATCGCCATCCGGACCACCGGCGACGCCGCCACCCCAGGCAACCTGGCGGCGCTCTACGACTACTCGCGCCGGCTCTCCGGCGACGCCCGGATCACGCGGGTCGACAGCCTGGTCGACGTGGACCGGCGCCTCACGCTCCAGCAGTACCAGCTCCTGTACGCCGACCCGAACGGGCCGCGCGATCGGTACGTCCAGACCGCCCTGGCGGCGACGACCCGCGGCGACCTGACGGCCTTCACGATCTATACCCCGTACGGGCCGAACCGGGACGAGGGCAAGGCGCTCGTGGCGAGCCTGCGCGACGCCTCCGGCCCGCTCGTCCCGCCGGCCGGCATGAAGGTCCTGGTCGGCGGTGGGGCGGCGGACGTGACAGATGTCGTCGATCGTGTCCGGGCCGACTTCCCACGGACCGCCCTGTTCATCATCGTCAGCACGTACCTCGTGCTGTTCGTGCTGCTTCGGTCGGTCATCCTGCCAGCCAAGGCGCTGGTCATGAACACGCTGTCGATCGTCGCCAGCTTCGGTGCCCTGGTCTGGATCTTCCAGGACGGCAACCTGTCGGCGCTGCTCGGCTTCCAGCCCGTGGGCTTCGTCGAAACGACCCAGCCGGTCATCCTGTTCTGCGTCCTGTTCGGGCTGTCGATGGACTACGAGGTCTTCCTGCTGTCGCGGATGAAGGAGGTCTGGGACCGGACCGGCGACAACACGGAGGCAGTCGCCCGTGGCCTGGAACGGAGTGGCCGGATCGTCACGTCGGCGGCCCTCATCGTCGTGCTCGTGGCGAGTTCGTTCGCGTTCGCCGATATCGTCCTGATCAAGGCGCTGGGTGTCGGGATGGCCATCGCGGTCGCGCTCGATGCCACGGTCGTCCGCGCCCTGCTCGTGCCGGCCACGATGCGCCTCCTCGGCCGCTGGAACTGGTGGATGCCGGCGATCCTCGATCGGTTCGTGGCCGGGCGCCTGCCCGCCTCCGAGGCCGAGGTGGAGGCGGCCGTTCGATGACCGCAATGCGCCACCGCCGCCGCATGGGCCGCACGGGTCGCATGGGCCGACCCGCGCCTCGCGCCGGGTTCCTCGTCGCGATGCTCGCGTGGCTCCTGGCCGCCTGCTCGGCCGGGGCGCCGATCCTGGCCAACCCCGCCGCGCCCAGACCGTCCGTGGCCCCGCCGACCCGGACCCCGGTGGCGGTGGCGGACCCGGTCGCGGTCGTCCTGCCGCGCGACGACGGTCCGCACGACCGCCTCACCGAGTGGTGGTACTACACCGGTCATCTCCGTGCGACGGACGGTTCGCGCTATGGCTTCCAATACGTCATCTTCCGCGCCGAACGTGGACGCTTCCCGGTGTCGTGGGTGTCGCATATTGCGCTCACCGACGAGACGGGCAAGCGGTTCGTCTACAGCCAGCGCCTGGAAATCGGGCCGCAGGTGGACCGATCGCCGCGCGACCCGGACGGAACGCCCAGCGGCTTTGCCCTGGCCCTGAGCGGCGCCGATCCTTCCGACGCGAGCACGTTCGGACGGCCTGCCTGGACGATGGCCGGGTCGGGCGGAACCGATCGGCTGACAGCGACGCTCGCCCCGGACGAGGCCGTGCTCGCCGGCGTCCCGGGCGGTCTGGGCCTCGACCTGCAGCTCACGGCCACGAAGCCGCCGGCGCTCCACGACCGGGACGGCTGGATCGACTTCGGGAAAGCCGGGGGCTCGTACTACTACTCGCGGACCGCGATGCGCGCGACGGGCAGCCTGACCGTGGACGGCACGACGCTCGCCGTCGATGGCCAAGCCTGGTTCGATCACCAGTGGGGTGACTTCATCTCGGTCGGTGGCGAAGGCTGGGACTGGTTCGCGGTCAACCTCGCCGACGGGACCGACCTGACGTTGTCGCTCGTGCGCGAAGCCGATGGCAGCTATCCGCTCATTTACGGCACGGTCGTGGCGGCCGATGGGACGGTCCGTCACCTCGATCGCGACGCCTTCACGGTCATCGTGACCGACCACTGGACCAGCCCGAAGACCGGGGCGGACTACCCGGCGGGCTGGACGATCACGATCCCCGGCGAGCAGCTTTCCATCGAGCTGCGTCCGACCGTGGCGGGGCAGGAGCTCGACACCCGAGCGACGACCGGGGTCGTCTACTGGGAGGGCTCGCAGGTGGTCCGTGCCACGAGAGCGGGCAAGCCACTTGGTGGCGAGGCCTACGTCGAGCTCACCGGCTACGCGGCCGCGGCCACCGCCCGGCGCTGAGTCGCCGGCAGGAAAGGACGCGGGCGAGACGGCCGGTTGTCGGCGGCGCGACGTGGCCCGGCGAGCGGACTGACGTTCATCTGCGCCATCCCCGGCCACGAGCAGGCCGGGATGACCGGCTCCATCACCGTCAAGGGTTCGACCTCCGGCGGGTCTGGCGATCACGGCGGCCCGCTCACAGGCAACGATGTCGCCGCGGATCCGAACGCCCCGGCGCCCATCACCTACGACGCGACCGCCCCGGCGCTCATGTCGGGCAAAGTCCACGACATCGACCTGGTCATCACCGAGCAGGAGATGACCGTGGCACCCGGATTCGTACAGTCGGTCTGGACGTTCAACGGCACGGTCCCGGGTCCGGCGATCCGGGTCAAGGTAGGCGACACGATCCGGATCCATCTCAAGAACCCGGCCACCAACAAGCTCCCGCATTCGATCGACTTCCATGCCAGCCAGGTCGCCTGGAACGACGAGATGACCTCGATCAACCCCGGCGAAGAGAAGCTCTACGAGTGGACCGCCGACTACGCCGGCGTGTGGATGTACCACTGCGGGACGGCCCCCGCGCTCCATCACATCGCCAACGGGATGTTCGGCATGGTCATCGTGGAGCCCAGAGAGGGGCTGCCCAAGGTCGACAAGGAATTCGCGCTGGTTCAGAGCGAGTGGTACCTGGGACCGCAGGGCGAGATCACCAATCTCGACAAGGCGTCGGCCGGCGCACCGGCCCCGGACTTCGTCGTGTTCAACGGCGTGGCCAACCAGTACAAGGATGCGCCGCTCAAGGTCGGCACCGGCGAGCGGGTCCGGATCTTCGTCCTGAATGCGGGGCCGAACATCGACAGCTCGTTCCACATCGTCGGCACGATCTTCGACTCGGTCGTCAAGGAGGGCGTCTTCCTCAAGAAGGGGAACGAGGGGAACTGGGGCGCGCAGGCCGTCGACCTCTCCCCGTCCCAGGGTGGCATCGTCGAGTTCACGACCGCGGAGGACGGCCTCTACCCGATCGTCACCCACGCGTTCAACTTCGTCGGACGTGGCGCCCTCGGGCTCATCCAGGCCGGCGACGGCGACCCGAAGAACTAGCGCGCGGCGGGGCGTTCGAGCCCCCTCGATCCGGGGCGTTCGAGCCCCCTCGATCCGAGGCGTCCACCGGGCGGTGGGCGCCTCGTCGTCTACCGTTCGACCGTGCGCCAGGCGGCGGCAGCCGCGGCGAGCCAGCCCGCCACGATCGTCACGGCGTACGTGACGCACCAGACGCAGATCGCCTCGATGACGAACAGCTCCAGGTACGTCAGGTAGGCGACCGCGATGATCCCGGCCAGACCCAGGCCGTAGGCGGCGTAGAGGGCGCGCCGCTCCCCTCGCCGCCACCACGTCAGGCAGGCTCCGGCAAGGACGACCGAGAACCCGGCGCCTCGCCGAGGACCCGGACCGCGAGGAGGTAGCTCCCGATCGCGAGCCCGACCACGGCGAGGGACGTCATCGCCGCCCCGAACCGACCCCGGGCGGGCGCGACGTTCAACCGCCGGCAGCCGCGGCGGCCGCCTCGATCATCAGGCCGAGCTCGGTCGCGCTCCGCAGGCCGACGATGGTCTGCCGGCCGAGGATCATCGTCGGCGTGGCGTTGACTCCGCCGGCCAATGCCTGGGCCGTGTCGGACCGAACGGCGGCCTGCTGCTCCCCGGTCGCCCGGCACGCATCCCAGGCGGCCACGTCAAGGCCGGCCGCTGTCGCGATGGACCGCAATCGGGCGTCGGCGTACGCGCCCTTGTTCTCACCGGATTGGTTCGCGAACGTCCAGTCCTGGAACGGCCAGTACCGGCCCTGATCCGCGGGTCCCGACCCGACGGGCCGTCCGGCCCACCCCCGGTCGGTCGCTTCGGCTCCGTTGGTCGCATCCGTTCCGTTGAGACTCAGTCTCACCTGTGGTACTCTACCGGCCATGGGAGACCCCACCTCGATCGCCACCGTCCTCGACCGCGCCGGCTATCGCCTGACCGAACCGCGCCGGTCCGTCGCGGCCCTGATCGCGGACCAGGACGGCCACTTCACGGCCGCCGAGCTCGTCCGGGCCGCCCGCGCGCGACGGCTCGGCGTCGGTCGCGCGACGATCTTCCGGACGCTGGAGGTCCTCGAGGACCTGGGCGCGGTGGAGCGGCTCGACCTGCCGAGTGGCGAGCACGCCTATGTGCGCTGCGAGCCGGCGCACCATCACCACGTCGTCTGCTCCCGCTGCGGTCGGACGGACGAGATCGACGACGCCGGCCTCCGGACGATCATCGAGGACGTCGCCCGCCGGACGGGCTACCGCGTCGACGATCACCGCCTGGAGCTGTTCGGGCTGTGTCCCGCCTGCCTCGACCGGGCGGCCACCCCCGCCGCCACGGCCTGACGCCATGCCACGGACGATCCTCCGCCGACGCCCACGTCACGTATCGAGACTCGGTCTCACGCCACTCGCGGCGCTGGCCGTCACCGCGGCCTTCCTCTTCGCCGCCTGCATCGGCGGCGCGACCGACGGCCCGTCCGGCACGCCGTCGTCGGGCGCGCTGCGGATCGTCGCGACGACGACGGTCTTCGCCGACATGGTCCGCAACGTCGGCGGCGATCGGGTGACGGTCGACTCGATCATCCCGTCCGGCGCCGGCCCAGAGGACTACGAACCGAAGCCCGACGCTGCCAGGAGATTGGCCGACGCCGATCTCATCGTCTCGAATGGGGTCGGGCTCGACGACTTCCTCGACGAGCTCATCGATGCGGCGGGCGAGGGCGCCGTCCCACGCCTCGTCCTCGGCGACGGGATCCCGACGATCACCGTCGACGGCGAGCCGAATCCGCACTTCTGGCTGGACCCGACCCTCGTCGCCGGTTACTACCTGCCGGCCATCACCGCCAAGCTGGCCGAACTCGATCCGGCCGGCGCGGCGACCTACGCTGCGAATCGGGATGCGTACAGCGCGGCGATCGGTGTCCTCGATGCCGCGAACAAGGCGAAGATCGGATCGATCCCTGAAGCGAACCGCAAGCTCGTCACCTCCCACGATGCGTTCCCGTACTTCGCGGCCCACTACGGGTTCCAGGTGGTCGGGGTCGTCCTGTCGAACGTCGGCCAGGAGCCGACCGCGACGGATCTCGCCGCCCTCGTCGAGACCGTCAAGTCGGCGGGCGTCAAGGCGGTCTTCTCCGAGGCTCAGTTCAATCCCGAACTGGCCCGGACCCTTGCCGCCGAGGCCGGTGTGACGCAGGTCGTGACGACGCTCTACAACGACACGGTCGGCCCGCCGCCGACCGACACGTACCTCGCGATGATGGCGTGGAACGTGGACCGCATCGTGGAGGCGCTCCGATGACGCTCGCGACCGACGCCGTCCGCCCACCCGGCGTGGCGACCGCCCCGCCGGCGCCCGCCGTCCTGCTGTCCGGTGTCTCGGCGGGGTACGGCTCCCGGGTCGCCCTCGCGGACGTCGACCTCGCGGTCCCGACAGGCTCGCTCCTCGCGGTCATCGGTCCGAACGGGGCCGGCAAGAGCACGCTCCTGAAGACGATCGCCGGACTGCTCACGCCGTTCGCCGGTTCGGTCGAGGTACTCGGCGGTCCGCCTCGGCGCGAGGCGAAGCGGATCGCCTACGTCCCCCAGGCCGAGCTCGTCGACTGGGCGTTCCCGGTCACCGTCGGCGACGTCGTCATGATGGGTCGGGTCCCGCTCATCGGCATCGGCCGATCGCCGGGCGCGGCGGACCGCACCGCCGTCCGCGAGGCGCTCGACACGGTCGGCATGTCCGACGCTCTGGATCGACAGATCGGCCAGCTGTCCGGCGGCCAGCGCCGGCGGGTCTTCCTGGCGCGCGCGCTCGCCGCGCGGCCGGACCTGTACCTCCTCGACGAGCCGGTGACCGGGGTGGACGTCACGACCCAGGAGGACCTCATGGCCATCCTGGAGGCGGAGTCGCGGGCAGGCCGGACCGTCATCGCCACGACCCACGACCTCGCGAGCGCCGCCCACCACTTCCACGAGGTCGCCTTCGTCAACGGTCGGGTCGTGGCGTTCGGGCCGGCCGACCTCGTCATGGACCCGGCCCTCCTGGCGGCGACGTACGGCGGCCACGTCATCGTGCTCCCGACCGGCGAGCGGATGATCATCGACGACGCCCACCATCACGACGACGCGCCGGGCGGCGAGCGCCATTTCCACGACGAGCCCCACTGACGTGCTCGACCTCATCCTCGATCCGATGGCCTACGGCTTCATGCAGCGTGGCCTGGTCGCGGCCGTCCTCGTCGGGATCGTGTGTGCGGTCATGGGCGCGTTCGTCGTCCTGCGAGGCATGGCCTTCATCGGCGACGCCGTGAGCCACGCGGCGTTCCCGGGGCTCGTCATCGCCTACCTGCTCGGGATCCCGCTGTACATCGGCGGGGCGATCGCGGCCGTCGGGACCGCGCTCGCCATCGGCGTCGTGGCGCGGCGCGGAGCGCTCCGGTTCGATACCGCCGTCGGCGTCCTGTTCGCCGGCATGTTCGCCCTGGGGATCCTGCTGTTCAGCACGATCCAGGGGTACGTCGCCGACCTGTTCGGCTACCTGCTCGGGAACGTCCTCGGGATCACGTTCGTCGACATCGTCCAGATCGCGTTCCTCGGCGGGATCGTCCTCGTCATCGTCGCGATCCTGCGCAAGGAGCTTCTGTACGCGTCGTTCGACCCGGCGGGCGCGGCGGCCTCCGGGTTGCCGGTGGTCACCCTGGACTACCTGCTCCTGGGCCTCATCGGGGTGACGATCGTCGTCAGCATCCAGGCGGTCGGGATCATCATGGTGGTCGCCATGCTCGTGACGCCGGCGGCGACCGGGCAGCTCCTCGTGTCGCGGTTCTGGGACCTCGTCAAGGTCGCGATCGCCGTGGCGACGGTGGGGGCGGTCGTGGGGCTCTACCTCAGCTTCTACCTGGACGTCGCGTCGGGCGCCTCGATCGTGCTCGTCGAGACGACGCTCTTCGGCCTGGCCCTCCTCCTGTCGCCGAAGTCCGGCCTGCTCCGCCACCGCCGGCACGTCCAGACGACCCCCAACGCCGGCGGCTGACCATCGATCCGGTCGCCCGGATCGGTTCCTGCACCAGCCGTGCGACCGCCGACCGGGCCGACCAGCACGCTCGCCCTACGAGCCGGTGATGAACTCGCCGCCGTCCACGCCGATGACCTCGCCGTTGATGAACTCGGTGCCGTCGCCGGACAGGGCGAGGATCGCGTTGGCCACATCCTGGGTCGTGGTCATGCGACCGGTCGGGTTCCGCCTCGTGGCTGACTCGATGATGAGATCGTGCTCAGGGATCTTCATCAGGGCGGGCGTCATCGTCACCCCGGCCCGGATCGTGTTGGCGGTGATCCCCGTGCCGAGTCGGGCCAGCTCCATGGCCAGCTGGCGAGTGTGCGATTCGAGCGCCGCCTTCGCCGACGAGACGACCCCATACGAAGGGACCACCCGTGACGAGCCCTCCGACGTCATGGCGTAGATCTTGGAGCCGCGCTCCAGGAACCCGCCGCGGTGCAGGTCCTGGACCCAGTAGACGAGGCTGTTGGCCATGACGTCCTGGGTCATCTCCATCTTCTTGCGATCCACCGCGCCCTTTGGGTCGGCGCTGATGAAGGGCACGAGCGACCCGAATGCGAGCGAGTGCATGACGACACGGACGTATGGATGACGACCGGCCGCCCCCGCCTGATCGAACCGCTCGCGCAGCGTCGCCAGGGCGGCGGCCCGCTTCTCGTCGTCGGCGGCGTTCATGTTGATGTAGAGCGCCTCAGCGCCCGCCGCCTCGATCGCTGCCTTGACTTCCTCGACGTGGGCATGCGCCGCCCGGAAGTCGAGATGGATCCCGCAGATGTTGTAGCCGGCCTTCGCGAGCGTGATGGCGGTCGCCTCGCCCATCCCGGACGAGCCGCCCAGGATCAGCGCCCAGCGCTCGCGGTCGTCGGTCATCGAAAGGGCCTCCATGGAGCGATCGCCCGGTCGAGCGAACCGGGGCCGAGTCTAGCAGCGCATGTCACCGGGCTGAAGCACGCGCCGGGCTGGCGGCCACCGACCGGCCGTCAGATGACGCCACGCTCCCGAAGGCCGGCGATCTCCATCGCCCCGTAGCCAAGCTCGCCGAGGATCTCGTCCGTGTGCTCACCGAGCGTTGGCGGCGGCGTGCGGATCGAAGCCGGCGTCTCCGACAACGTGAACGGGATGCCCACCTGGCGGATGACCCCCCACGCCGGGTGATCCTGTTCGACGGTCATCCCGAGGACGCTCGCCTCCGGCGAGGCGAACGCTGTGACGATGTCGTTGATCGGCCCCCACGGCACCTCGGCCGCATCGAGCGCCGCCGACCAGTGGGCCGTCCCGCGCCCCTGAAAGCAGGCCGCCAGGATCGGCCGAAGCTCGGTCCGTCGTTCGACTCGGTCCCCATTCGTGGCGAAGCGCGGATCGGACGCGAGCTCGGACAGGCCCAGTGCGTCGCACAGGCGCGGCCACTGGCGCTCCGACCCGACGGCGACGGCCAGCGCGCCGTCCGCTGTCTCGAACGTCTCGTACGGGACGATGTTCGGGTGCGCGTTGCCCAGCCGTCCGGGCGGCACGCCGGAGACGAACGCGTTCTGGGCCTGGTTGACCAGGCTCGCGAGGGTCGCGCCGAGGAGCGAGATGTCGATCCGCTGGCCCCGCACGGCATCGTCGTGGTCCGTCGGCCGCCTCTGCTCGCGCCCGTACTCCCGCTCACGCCCGACAAGCGCGGCCAGGATCGAGACGGCTCCCAGCATCCCGGTCACGACGTCGCTGATCGCGACCCCGACCTTCGTCGGCCCGCCGCCCTGGGCGTCCGGCGCCCCGGTGATCGACATGAGCCCGCTCGCCGCCTGGATCGCGAAGTCGTAGCCAGGCCGATCGGCGGCCGGGCCGGTCGGACCGTAGCCGGAGATGGCCAGGTGGACCAGCGCCGGGTTGAGCCGGCGCAACTCGTCGTCGTCGAAGCCCAGGCGGGCGAAGCCACCCACGCGGAAGTTCTCGACGAGCACGTCGGCACCGGCGAGGAGCCGGCGCAGGATCGCCGCACCATCCGGGGCTTTAAGGTCCAGGCGAAGCGCGCGCTTGTTGCGGTTGGCGGCCAGGTAGTAGGCCGCCGTCCGTGTCCCGGCTTCGGTCGAACCGACCCACGGCGGACCCCAGCCGCGCGTCGCGTCGCCCTCCGGTGGCTCCACCTTGATGACGTCGGCGCCGAGGTCACCCAGGAGCATGGCGCAATACGGGCCGGCCAGGACGGTCGAGCCATCGATGACGCGCAGGCCCGCGAGCGGACCGGGCGGCGGGTCCGAGCCGGGTCCGTTCATACGCCCAGCGCGGTGGACATTGCTCATGCCCGAAGCCTAGCGCCCCGGACGGACCGGGTGCGCCCTCCGGAGGCCGCCTCGGCGGTGTCCATCGCCCAGCCGCGCTAGCATGCCGGTCATGACCGATCAGCCGGCGGCACCGACCGTCCATCGCCCGACCCTCATGACCGTCCATGCCCATCCCGACGACGAGACGATCGGGACCGGCGGGGCGATGGCCAAGGCTGTCGAGGCCGGCTACCGGGTCGTCCTCGTCACGTGCACCCGCGGCGAGCTGGGCGAGATCGTCGTCGCGGCGATGGACACGCCCGACAATCACCGGCGCCTCGGCGAGATCCGGGCCGGCGAGTTGGAGCGGGCCATGGGCGTCCTGGGCGTGACCGAGTGGGAGAATCTCGGGTATCGCGACTCCGGGATGATGGGCACGGCCGGCAACCACGACCCGCGCAGCTTCTGGCAGGCCGACCTCGACGATGCGGCGCGGCGGCTGACCTGGCTGGTGCGTCGGTACCAGCCCGATGTCATGACCACGTACAACGACTTCGGCAGTTACGGCCATCCCGATCACATCCGGACCCACGACGTCGCCGTCCGGGCCTTCGCGCGCGCCGGCGACCCGGCCTGGTATCCGGAGCAGCTTGAGGAGTCGGGGCTGACGCCGTGGGCGCCGTCGAAGCTCTACGAACAGGCCATCCCGGCTTCCGTTCGGGCTCGGATGGAGGCGCGGCTCGCGCAGCTGGGTCGCAAGAGCTTCTGGGCGCCGGCCGACGATGCGACACCCGAGCAGATCACGGAGATGGAGGCCTTCGTCGCGAAGATGCTCATCCCGGACGAACAGGTGACGACCTGGATCGACGTCGCCGGAGCGCCGCTGGAGGCGAAATGGCAGGCGATCCACGAGCACGTCACACAGATCAGCCAGGACAGCCCATTCATGCTGCTGGGGCTCGACGGCTGGCGGGACAGCTGGGCGAACGAGGCCTACATCCTGCGCGAGTCACGCGTGGAAAGCGGCCTTCCGGAGACCGACCTCTTCGCCGGGATCGTCCAGCCGGCCAGGGACGACTAGCCGGCCAGGGACGACTAGCCCGCCAGGCACGACTACCAGGGGAGCAGCCCCTTCGACGCCGAGAAGACCTGGCCCATGACGATCTTGCCGGCGCCGGCCGGGTCAAGGAAGTTGGGCTGGGCCTTGTCCAGGATGATGTGCGGGCGGATCCGGACCTGGGCCAGCTCCTTGCCATGGAACGTCAGCTCCAGGGTGATGCCCTCCATCGTCGGTTCCGACCACGTCTGGTCGAACACGAAGTTGCCGAGCGCGTACCAGATCGGCTTGCCCTCGTAGATCTCCATCGCCGCCGCCCAGTGGGCGTGATTGCCGATGATCATGTCCGCCCCGGCATCGATGATCATCCGGGCCAGCTTCTGCTGGGCGGCGGACGGTGTCGGATCGTATTCGGTCCCCCAGTGCGGGAAGACGATGACGATGTCCGCGCCGGCTGCTCGGGCGGCCTTCACGTCCTCTTTGACAAGTTTCGCCTGCAGCGGCGCACTGCCGATCTTCGTCGCAGTCGCGTGGTAGTAGCCCGCGATCGCGTCGTAGCCGAGGATCGCGACCTTGACGCCACCGGCCTCCATGATCGCCGGCGTCCGCGCCGCGGCCAGGTTCCTGCCGGCGCCAGACACCTTGATGCCGCGCTGCTCGATGTTCTCGATGGTCTGCAGGAGGCCCTGCCCGCCCGCGTCGCGGATGTGGTTGTTGGCCAGTGAGACGTAGTCGATCCCGGCGTCGGCGAGGCCGTCGATGAGGGTCGGGTCGGCCGAGAAGACCGTGCCCTTCGTGTGCCAACGCCAGTTGTCGGGCGCCGGATTCTCGAAGTTGGCGATGGCGATATCGGCACCCTTGATGAGCTCCCGGAAGGCCCCGGCGTTGCCGGTCCGCCTGGCGGTCGGCACCTTCCAGCCGAAGGCAGAGCAGCAGGTCCGGCCGGTGATGTCGGCGGTCCCGCCGTCGAACGGGAAGTCCGCGCCCTTGCCCTTGACCCTGAGGGTCTCGTAGACACCACGGTCCAGCATGATGTCGCCGCCGGCGAACAGGGTCCACGTGGCCGACGGATCGAAGGCGTCAGCGGCGGCGGGCGGCGGCAGACGTGCGGTGAGCGGCCAGTCCCCAGGATCCTTGACGCGTCCGACGCCGAACAGCGCCGTATCGCCCCACGCCAGTGCCCGAACCTCCGGTCCGACCACGTCCGCCCGCAGGAACCCGAGTCGCTTCGAGTTCCTGGCCAGGTCGTCGCCGAGCCTCGCGGCGTCCGGGGCGAGGAGCAACCGCGTCTCATCATTCGAGCGATCGACACCCAGCGCGTCGAGGATCGCATCCGCCTCGTAGGCAACCAGCTCCAGGGCGACGTACCGGTCGCTCGTGCCGGCCAGCACGGCGGCGACCTCTTCGCGGGTCGTGGCGGTCGGGGTGGACCGGAAGCTGGTGACCGGAACGATCGGGACGTCGGCCAATGCGGCCGGGGCGACCGGTTGTGAGGCGATGGGTCTCGGTTCGGTCTGACCGGGCTCCGTGCTGGCGGTGGCTCCCGGCCGCGCCGATGGCATCGTCGTGGCGGCCACAGCGAGAGCGGACGCACGGGCGGATGGCACCGATGTCTGGCCGCTGCTGCCCAGCTGGCCGCTGCTGCCCAGCTGGCCGCCGGCCACCGGCAGCGCGATGCCGATCGCGAGGAGGCCGAGCACGACCAGTCCGGGACGTCGTTTCACCGATGGATTCTGCCAGAGGTCACCGCATGGGTGCGCGACGGGCAGGGGAACGCCCCGTCCGGGCGGGCGAACGGGGCGTAGGTAGATGCGAAGATGGCGGACCCGACCGGATTCGAACCGGCGATCTCCAGCGTGACAGGCTGGCATGTTGGGCCGCTACACCACGGGTCCAGTGCGGCGATGGCGGAGCATACCAGAGGCGACAGGGCTTGTCGCTCGCACCGACCGACCGCGTGTAGACGGCCAGTGAAAGTGTCACCCGCTAAGCGGCCAGTGACTTTGTCACCCTCGATCGCATGGAGACGAGGGAGATCATCACCTTGGACGCCCGAGCCCAGCACCGCCTGTTCATCCTCAACCATGTCCTGACCGGGGGGCTCACGGCCGACGAGGCGGCCCGTGTCCTGCACCTGTCGGTCCGCCAGGTCCGTCGCCTGCTCGCCCGCTATCGGGTCCACGATGCCGCGGGCCTGGTCCACGGCAACCACGGCCGGCGCCCGGCCCACCGCATCCCCGATGCGATCCGCGACCGGGTCGTCGAGCTCGCCACGACGACGTATGCCGGGGTGAACCACAGCCACCTGGCCGAGCTGCTCGCCGAGCGCGAGGATCTCGAGGTCGCCGAGCGGACGCTCCGACGGATCCTGGCCGAGGCCTCCGTCCGTGAGGGGACG
>JBCLDE010000043.1:0-18850 GCA_038915165.1 Candidatus Limnocylindrales bacterium | reverse complement strand
ACGCGGGAACGGCTCGGGAACGGCCCCATGGCCCGTCAGCGCGGCTCGGGAACGGCCCGGCGGCGGCCGCGCGGCTTGCGCTGGCCCGGCGCTGGCCCGGCGCGCGGCCTGCTGGACCGGCGCTTACCGCCACCGGAGGTCAGGCACGGCCAACGGGTCCACGACGATCTCGTGGCGGGCGGCGACCGTCCGGGTGAGCCCCGCGACCGCCGGCTGGATCCAGGACCCAGCAGCTTCGCACAGGTTCTCCAGCTCGTTGCGCCGATCCGGTGCGTAGTGGACGATCAGCGCGGATCTGGCCTGCGCGGCCGTCGCCAGTTCGATAGCTTCCGCGGCAGCAAGGTGACCTCGCCTTGGGTCATCGTGGGACGACTGGCGCAGGGCCGCCTCGACGAGCAGCAGGTCCGCGCCACGCGCGAACTCGATCATGGACTCGCTTGGGCCGGTGTCGCCGGTGTACACGAGCCGGGCGCCATCCGGGGCTTCGACGGCGACGCCCCACGCCGGCACGTAATGAAGACCCTGGTGGAAGCGGATGGTCAAGGGCCCGATCTGGAGAGGGATGCGGTCGTCGTATTCCTGGAGGTCGTAGGCGGCCTCGAAGAAACCAGCGTGCTCGGAGATCGCCGTCGCCAGGGCATCGATGCGGGCCTTGCCGCCGGGTGGCAGGTGGACCGGGAGCCGTATCGGCGCGGGTTCGCCCCAGGGGTAGAGGTAGCGCAGGCCGACCAGATCCAGGTAGTGGTCGGCGTGCATGTGCCCGACGATGACCCCGGACAGTCGGAGCGGATCCGCGACGGCCTGCAGCGCGCGGACGACCCCCTGCCCCACGTCCAGAAGGAGGGCCGTCTCTTCCCACTCCACGAGAAAGCCGGCAGATGGGGAGTCAGGGTGGGGGGCCGCCGTGCTCGAACCAAGCACGGTCAGACGTAGGCGGCCGGACCGGGCGGCGACGCTCATGTCGCCATCGTACGGTCTCGCACCCGATCGTATCGGCCCACCGCGACTGGCGCCCTGTAGGCCAGCCGACAGGAACGGCGGACTTGGTGGCGAGCGGTCACCGGTCGATGTGGGTCGTCGCCTCGATCGCTTCGGAGCCGTCGCCGGGCGCCTCCTCGCGCAGCACCTCGAACAGCACGGCCGCGACCGCCAGAGCGGCGCGCGAGCGACCCAGCGGCCCGGTCAGGAAGACGACTCGACGCACCTGTCGCTCGCCGTCGGGGGTGGAGACTGCGATGGACACCTCCGTATCGCCGGTCCGAGGGCGGGCCCTGACGGCCACGCCCACCTCCGCGCCGCCCAGATCGCGGGCCCGTCGGGCGAACGGCAGCAGGTCGTCGTCGGGCACGCCATGGGCGGTCGCGACCGGGGCGTCGGGTGAGATGGCTTCGTCGAACCGGAGCCAGGGCGCGTCGGCGAAGAGCGCGGCCACGCTGCCGCCGGTCCCGATCTCGACCGCGCCCAGCGTCCAGCCCAGTTCGGCGAGGCGCGCTCCGATCGCGTCGGCCCAGGTGGTGTCGCCAGTCGCCCACACATAGGAGCTGAGATAGCGGAGGACCATGTCGGCGGCCCGGGCGACAAGTGCCTCCGCAGACTCCGATGCGTCCGTGACGGCCGAGATCCTCACGTCCACGGCCTCCACCCGGGCATATGTCGCGACGACCGGATTTGTGGCCCGCAGCAGGGTTTCGCCGAGGATCTCCGCGACCTGCGACTCGCCGATACCGGTCAGCCGGTAGGTCCGCGACGCGACCGGGGCGCCGAGGCCAAGCCGCGCCAGCCGTGGGACAGCGTCGTCCGCCCACATCGGGCGCATCTCACGGGGCGGTCCGGGCAGCGCCACGACGACCCGTCCGTCGTTCCGATGCACGAACCAGCCGGGCGCGGTGCCGTTCGGGTTGGGTAGCGCCTCCGCCGACGGGATGCGCCATGCCTGCTTGAGGTTGAGCTCCGGAAAGGGCATCCCGCGTTGGTTCCACAGCTCGCGCAGCCAGGCCTCGATGTCCGGGTCCACGACGGGCGTCTCGCCACAGGCGGCGGCGATCGCCTCGCGGGTCAGGTCGTCCGGCGTCGGCCCGAGTCCGCCGGTCGAGACGACCAGGTCCACTCGATCGAGGCCGATCCGAAAGGCCTCGGTCACCGCCTCCAGGTCGTCCGGCAACGCGGTCAGCCGCGTCACTCGCACGCCCGTTGCGGTTAGTGAGCGAGCGAGCTCGCCGGCATTCGTGTCGCGTGTGTCGCCGACGGTCAATTCGCTGCCGATGCTCAGCAGTTCGGCCGTCAGCAGTGGGCGTGCGGCAGGCGTCGACATCGCCGCCAGCGTAACGTGCCGCAGCCAGTGCTGCGGTGTAAGGCGAGCCAGCGCACCTGCGCGCTATCATCGGGACCGACCCTTCGGGACCGACCCTTCGGGACCGACCCTTCGGGACCGACCCTTCGGGACCGACCATTTGTCCGATCCGATCCGATCCGACCCGAACCGGAGTACCGACCCCTGGACGATCCGAAGACGACCCCACCCTCGCGGCGACCGGGCGGTGCGCGCAAGCCGCCGCTCAGCCTGCGCGCCCAGATCGGCGCGACGCGGGACGCCCTGCAGGGGCTCGTGCTGGCACATATCGACCTGGCCAAGGCGGAGCTGTCGGCTGTCGCTGGCGAGATCGCTCGCGCGGCGCTGCTGGCGGCGATCGCCATCGCCGTCATGGTCCTGGCGGCGCTCCTGGCGATCCTCGGGACATCGTTGTTCCTCGGTGAGTGGCTGCTCGGGTCCATGGGTTGGGGCGTCCTCCATGGGGTCCTCGCGTTCGTCGCCGTCGCAGTGGCGGTGGCTCTCCTGGCGGTCGGCGTGCCGATCGGTCGGGTGGGTGCTGCGCTTCTGGTCGCGTTCGTCGGGGGCATCCTCGCGGGGGTCATCCTTGGTCTGGACCTGCCCAACCGCCTGTATGCCTCGGTCGGCGAGTCGGTGGGCCTGGTGGTTGATCCGGCCCTCCGGCCGCTCGTCGTCGGCGTGATCGTGGGCGGCTTGGTCGGTTTCGTGGGGGGACTGGGCGCGGCGGTCTCGATGACCGCCAACGGTGGCGGGCGGTTCGTTGCGCTCGCCGGTTCGATCGTGGCCGGCAGCGTCCTTGGCGCGTTCAGCGCCATCACCTACGGGCCCCAGGTCGGCGTGGCCCTGGGGATCTCGGTCGGGTTGCTCACCTGGATCGCGGTCATGGGCGTCAATGTGGCGCGGGCCGGGATCGACGTCGATACCCTCAGGACACGCTTCTATCCAGCGCAAACCATCGAGACCAGCAAGGAGACCGTCGCGTGGCTAAAGAAACGGATGCCGCCCGGGATCGGGTCCTAGCGGCTCGCGCGACACTGGGCGAGGAGCTGGACAACCTGGAGGCCTCCGCCCGCGCCGCGTTCGACGTGCCGGCGAAGATCCGACGTAGTCCGGCCAAGGCCGCGGCGATCGTCGGCGGCGTCGGATTCCTGGTCGCCGGTGGGCCCATGCGCATGTTCCGGGGCGCCCGACGGGTCGTCCGCGGCCCGTCCGCGCCGATGCCCAAGTCGATGTTGCCCAACGAGATCGAAAAGACCCTCCGGGGAATCGGCCATGATGGCGACAAGGTCCGCGCTGCGCTCGAGCGTGACTTCGCCTCGTACGCCAAGCAGGCAAAGAAGGACCGAGCGGGGCTGCGGACGCTGTTCCTCGGCGCCGCCCGCCCGTTCGTCGTGGCCGGCGGCAAAAAGTCCGCCGACTGGCTGTTCCGGAACGACGAGGAGGGCTTCCAGGCTCGGCTCGCCCAGGTCAAGGCTCGAGCGGAGCGCCAGCACGCAGGGTCCGACAATGACGAGGCGGGCTCCGGCACGGCGGGCTCCGGCAGCTGATCGCCCGGTGGCGACGCACCCACCTGTTGGCGGTCTGCCGACTCACCCCGCTCATCTCGGCGGCCCGTGCGATCGTCCGCCCCGCGAGTTCGACCAGCTCGACCAAAAGCTGCCTTCCGAACACGGTCAGCTTCGCCCTACGATGTGCCACGAGAGCCTCTCCTTGGCCGTGAGCTGGATACCCACAACCGAGCTTGAGAGGCTCTCGTATGTCAACAACGTATCCGCGAATCACAGCTAGACTCCGGGGACGGGCGAGTGGCGGAATGGCAGACGCGCCGGCCTTAGGAGCCGGTGCCGCGTGAGCGGCGTGGAGGTTCGACCCCTCTCTCGCCTACCAGTACTGGTGAGTACTCGTGGCCCAAGCACCCGCCGTTCCCCCTGAGGGGGAATCCGCGGCCGTTCCCCCGGGGAACGCCTTTCGAATGAGTCCCTCGTGGTGCATCGCCCAGACTGTCATGAACTGCCGTCTGGAGATCGGTCCACGAGGCGTTCATCCCGAATCCGTTCCCAGGCAGAACATCGGCCCGAGCCCGCGTCCGGCCGGCGCGGCGGCCCCAGGCGGAACGTCGGCCCGGGCCCGCGTCCGGCCGGCGCGGCGGCCCCCCCTTCGCCGGGCCCGGGTGCCGCGCCCGGCGCGGCGGGCGCTCCTCCCGGCGCGATCCTGTCGCCTCGTTCGCGCCGGGCGTCCAATCACGGCCCGGAGCCGCCCTCCGCCCTATACTCTGCGGGCGATGCAGACCACCAACACCCCCGGTCCCAAGTCCACCGTCCTGCTCGAGATCGAGCTTCCGCCGGAACGCGTGAGCCGCGCCGTCGATGAGGCCGTCCGCCACGTCTCGCGCCGGACGCGTGTGCCCGGCTTCCGCCCGGGCAAAGCCCCGCGGCAGGTGCTGGAGCGCCATCTTGGTCCCGGCGTGGTGTTCGACGAAGCTGTCGATCACCTCGTCCAGGACGCCTATCGCGAGGCCATCGTCGAGCAGGACATCCTTCCGCTGACGAACCCCGATGTCGAAGTGATCCAGGCCGAAGAGGGCAAGTCGTTCATCTTCAAGGCGACCGTCCAGGTCAGGCCGGAGATCGCCCTCGGCGACTACCAACACTTCAACTTCAGCCCTGACATCGACACCATCGACGACGCGCGCATCGACCATGTCCTCGGGGAGCTGCGCGATCAGAACGCCACGTTGGCCGCGATCGAGGATCGCGGCGCCAAGGACGGCGATTACGCGGTCATCTCGTTCGTCGGTACCCGCGACGGTGAGCCCTTCGAAGGCGGGACCTCGGAGCGGATGCCGCTCATCCTCGGCCAGGAGCGGCTCATCCCGGGCTTCGAGGCGAACCTCGTGGGTCTCAAGGTGGGGGAGTCGACGGAGTTCGACATCACCTTTCCCGAGGACTACCCGGAGACGACTCTCGCCGGCCAGACGGCCCACTTCACAGTCGAGATCCGAGAGCTTCGTGAGAAGGTCCAGCCCGATCTGGATGAGGATTTCATCAAGACCCTCGGCGACTTCGCCGACGTCGATGCGTTGCGGGCCGACATCCGTGGTCGGCTTCAGCGCAACGCCCTCGATCGGGCGCGCCATGAGTTCGCCGACAGGATCATCGAGTACGCTGTGGCGAACGCCACCGTGGAGCTGCCGGACATCCTGGTCGACCAGGAAGTCGAAGTCATGCACGACGAGTTCCGTGGCACGCTCGCTCGCAAGGGCATCACGGCGGAGGCGTACCTCAAGGCCGTAGAGAAGACCGACGGCGACATGCATGCCGAATTCCGGCCGGGCGCCGAGAAGCGCGTGCGAACCTTGCTCGTCCTGTCCGCCGTCGCGGATGCCGAGAAGGTCGTCGTGCCCGACCTCGACGTCGACGCAGAGGTCGAGCGCGGGCGCGGGCGCTACGCGAGCGATCGGCGACTCACCGAGTACTTCGACTCCGAGCGTGGACGCTCGTATATCGTCAGCACCCTACGTCGCAGCCGGGTCGTGGAGACCCTCATCGATGCATGGCTGACGGCCCATCCGGAGCACCCGGCCCTGCCGCATATCGATGATGCGCCGGCTTCCGCGACCGATCCGGGGTCCATCCTCGTCGATGTTCCAGCCAACGCCGGTTGAAGGCCGAACCCAGGACAGCTGAGCCAGGGAGTCCAAAGATGCTCGTGCCCATGGTCATCGAATCCTCCAGCCGGGGGGAGCGCGCCTATGACATCTACTCGCGTCTGTTGCGGGAACGGATCATCTTCCTGGGCGACGCGATCGAGGACCACCTGGCCAACCTTGTCATCGCCCAGCTCCTCTTCCTGGAATCCGAGGACCCGCAAAAGGACATCAGCCTGTACATCAACTCGCCAGGGGGACAGGTGACCTCCGGCCTCGCCATCTACGACACGATGCAGTACCTGCGGGCACCGGTCAGCACGATCTGCATCGGGATGGCGGCATCCATGGCTGCGGTCCTGCTGGCGGCCGGCGCGAAGGGCAAGCGTTATGCCCTGCCGAACAGCCGGATCATGATCCACCAAGGCTCCGGCGGGTTCCGCGGCAACGCCCCGGACGCGGTCATCCAGATGCGCGAATGGGAGTTCCTCGTCCAGCGCAACCACGAGATCCTGTCCAAGCACACGGGGCAGTCGCTGGACAAGATCGGCGAGGACACCAACCGGGACAACTTCATGTCTCCCGAACAGGCCAAGGACTATGGCATCATCGACGCTGTCTACTCGGTGCCGGGGGACTCGCTCATCGCGCAGGCGCATGATGCGGGGCTGGCCGGCGGCCAGGGATCTGGGACGACGACGGCCGATGCGGTCGAGGCGGCGGCGGGCGATCCGTCCGAACCGGAAACGAAGAAGAGCAAGGACCAGTAGGACCAGTGGGGCCAGGACGGACACGTGACATCGACGAGCGGTAGCGCCAAGGGACCCAAAGTCCCGTATCGGTGCTCTTTCTGCGGCAAGAGCCAGGAACAGGTTCGCAAGCTCATCGCGGGGCAGGGCGTCTACATCTGCGACGAGTGCATCAACCTGTGCCAGGAGATCATCGAGGAGGAGCTCCTCGAGACGCCCCGGCCCAAGGCCGCCAGCTCCAAGCTGCCAAATCCGCGCCAGATCAAGGACACCCTGGATCAGTACGTGATCAGCCAGGATCGTGCCAAGAAGGTCCTTTCGGTTGCCGTCTACAACCATTACAAGCGAGTCAACGCCGGCCACCAGATCGATGACGTCGAGCTCCAGAAGTCGAACGTCCTCCTCGTCGGCCCCACTGGCTCGGGCAAGACGCTCCTCGCCCAGACCCTGGCGCGGGTCCTGGACGTACCGTTCTGTATCGCCGATGCGACGTCGCTGACCGAGGCCGGCTATGTCGGCGAGGACGTCGAGAACATCCTGCTCCGGCTCATCCAGGCGGCCGACTTCGACGTCGCCCGCGCGCAGCGCGGGATCATCTACATCGACGAGATCGACAAGATCGCCCGCAAGTCGGAGAACCCGTCGATCACCCGTGACGTCTCCGGTGAAGGTGTCCAACAGGCCCTGCTGAAGATCCTTGAAGGCACGGTCGCCAATGTCCCGCCGCAGGGTGGACGGAAGCACCCGCATCAGGACTTCATCCAGATCGACACGACCAACGTCCTGTTCATCTGTGGCGGCGCATTCGACGGCCTTGAGAAGATCGTCGAGGAGCGGATCGGCCGGCGGTCGATCGGGTTCGGGTCCGAGTCCGCGATGAGTCCCGTCGAGCGGGGGCGGATCCTGGAGCGGCTCATGCCGGAAGATCTGCTGAAGTTCGGCCTCATCCCCGAGTTCATCGGCCGGCTGCCGGTCATGGTCACACTCTCGGCATTGTCGGCTGAGGATCTGGTCCGGGTGCTGACGGAGCCGAAGAACGCAGTGACCCGCCAATTCGAGAAGTTCCTGTCGCTCGACAAGGTGGAGCTCGCCTTCACCCCGGGTGCCCTGCAGGCTGCTGCGGAGGTCGCCCTGGACCGCAAGACCGGCGCTCGCGCGTTGCGTTCGATCGTCGAGGAGGCGCTCCTCGAGGTCATGTACGACATCCCTGACCGGACCGACATCCGCAGATGCATCATCACCGAGGAGACCATCCGCTTCGGCCGCCTGCCGCTCCTCCTGACCAAGACCGAGGTCGACAAGGGCGTCGACGAGACGAACTACGAGGAGTGGCTCGCCGACCGCAGCGAGAGCGCCTGACCCCTCAGCGGTCCTCGAGCGAGACGCCCGGCGGGAGGTGCTCGCGAAGGCTGGCCGCGACGGCCGCAAGATCCTCACCGCCCTGTCCGCGCAGCACGAGCGCGCGGGTCGCCGGGGAGATGACGGCCGCCTGCGTCGCCGACGCCAGGCGCAGGTCGGATACGACAAGCCGACCGTGGTACGTGGCCCCGATGGCAGCCACGGCGATGATCGCGATGGCGATCGCCAGGTCGGACCCGAGGGACGTCCCGCGCCCGCCCAGGCCGGTGTCGATCAGCCGGTAGAGCGCGAAGACGGCGCTCGGGACTCCGGCGATGAGGGCGCCGCCCACGACCAGGTAGAGGTAGGCCCGCGACGCCGCCGCGTGGCGCTCCAGCGCGGGCTGGGCGGTGCGCCGACGCAGCACAGCCGACCAGGCGGGGAGCCACAGCGCGGCGCCGACGATGATCTGCGCCAGGTACCACGCCAGCTCGTAGCGGAACAGGTCGTCCGCCGGAGCGGCCCCCAGGACCTGTTCCAGGAGCGCCCCGGTGAGGCGGGCGATCCCGACGGCCAGGAAGGCGAGGCCGACGAACGACGCGAGGTGGAGCGCCAGACGTTCCGCCGCCGCGCGCGCCGGCAGATCCCTGCTGGTGGCCTCCCGGTGCTGGGCGCCCCAGTGCAGCCAGCCCGCGAGCGCGAAGGGGATCGCCACCAGCGGCGGACCGACCACGCTCTCGAGGAAGCCGACGACGCTTCTGTCATCGGCGACGCCCAGCAGCAAGCGCCCGAGTTCAGCGACAGACGTCGCCACCACCAATCCGGACGCGGCGAGCGCCACCAGGATGACGGCACCGAAGAAGGTCAGGCGCAACGCGCGCTCGCGATCGTCCTCGCCGATCAGCGCCGCGTCCCGGATCGCCTTCGCCGCGTCTGCCAGGTGGAAGCCCCAGATCCCGGCTCCGACGACCATCGCGGCGACGGACCAGGCGACCGGCCGTCGCCACCAGTCGCTCCCGCCGAAGTCGGATCGCCCGATGAGGACCGACATCATCGTCTCGATGACCTGGCTTGCCCCGACGACGAGGAACATCAGGCCGATGAACGCCCAGCCGTAGCGATGGAGTCGGGTCAGCCATGCGGCGGCCTCGGTCAGGTGGTCATGCCGGATGTCGGCATTCCGGCGCCGCAGATGGAGCCACCAGACCGGTGCCGCGATCAGCAGGATCGCGATCTCGTCGGTCATCCGGCCGCGGTCGAGATCGACACCCAGGATCGCGGCGAGCCCGCGCTCCACGAGCGACAGGGCCGCGTAGAGGCCGAAGGCCAACGCGACGGTCGCGACGAGCGCCATGTGGAACGCCCGGATCGCCGAACGCCGGTCGTCGGCCGCCGCCTCGCCACTGCCGAGCCAGCCGCGACCGACCAGCCACCAGTGGATGGCGAAGACCGGCGCACCGACCACGACGAGGGCGATGGCCAGGCTGAGCTCCTCCCGACCCGATGAGTCGCCGGCGATGACCGTGGCGCTGATGGCGTCGGCGATCTCGCCGAGGGCCACGGCCAATAGGCTGTACAGGCCAAAGGCAAGGACGAGCAGACTGATCGCGGCGATCGCGTAGAGATAGAGTCGTCTGGCGATTCCCATTCGATTGACCCTCTCGCCTCAGTGGGGAACTGCTGGCTCGGGTCCGCGGTAGCCGTACTTGACGGACTCGATGCCGACGATCGGCTCATCGATCAACCACATACCGCCTTCGCGGACCAGTCGGATCGTCCGCTCGTACGAGTAGCGGTTGCCGCCGAGACCACCCTGGGAGAACTGGTCGATCCGCAGCAGCAGATTCGCTCGGTCGCCCGTCGGGTCGGCCCCGAGCAGGACGACACGGCGGTCCTGGTCACGCTGCCACGCCTGGTCAGCGTCGAGCCGCCGGTATTCGGCGAGCGTCATCTCGTTCTTGACGCCTGAGCTCAGGAGCGCATATGCACCTTCTACGTCGCCGTCCTCGTAGAACTGGTAGAAGGTCTGGAATACCGCCTCCGGCGAGCCCGGGTCGTACGCGGTCGGGCCCTTGGGGACCGCTAGGACGACGACCAGCGCAAGGACGATGAGCGCGACGATCGCCCCGCCGACGACCAACGCCGCTCGCGGGACGCCAGCCTGGGAAGGCGGCGACGATCCGACCCCCGACGACGGGTTCTCCATGTCAGCACCCCTCACGGCGTTCACCCTATCATGACGCCCGCAGCACGCAACCATTTCGGGCCTCGTCGCGGCCGGCGTCAAGGCGCCTTCGGCACAGGGCCAATGTCCGATCGTCCTCAGCCCAGGTTCCAGGCTGGCTGGTGTACGGGCCGTGCCCAGGTCGGGCGCCCTTGGGAGCCTGGAACTCTCGACGCGGCCTTGGGGTTCGGGGTCGACACCTCCCGCCAGGTTGGAGCGCGCGACCGATCAGGGTTCGAGTGTGTCCCGTTGACCAGCCCGACTGGAATCGGGACCACTACCGCTGCCGGCGCCAGATCTGGGACCCTCACCTCGCGCCCAGCCCCGGTGTCCCGGACGTATCTGGAGGCCATCAAGGCGCCTTCGGCACGGGGCCGGACCGTCATGGATGACCGCGAGCCCGTGCTACACTCCGGCCCTCACGGCAGGGACCGAGAAGAGTAGCGACGGGACGACCCCGGAGCGAGCGCGGGATGGTGCGAGCCGCGCGGGTACGACCGACGTGAAGGTCGCTCGCGAGCCGTGCGGGAGACGCCCGATAGCGCGTCGAGAGGGCGCCGGACCACGCGGATCGCGATGACCGATCGGACCCCGGAACGCCGAACCAGCAGGTGGTACCACGACCCGTTCGTCCGCTGGACGAGCGGGCCGATCTGTTTCCAGAGGCGCACCATCATGGACCTGCCCAAGGCCTATACGCCGCGCGACGTCGAGCCGTCGATCTACGAACGATGGCTGGCCGCCGACGTTTTCGCGCCGGACGGGGCGGGCTCGACCGCGGACCCCGCCCTGCCAGCGTTCACGATCATCCAGCCGCCCCCTAACGTCACGGGCTCCCTTCACCTGGGCCACGCCCAGCGGACGGCGGTCGAGGATCTGATGATCCGCCACGCCCGGCTGCGCGGTCATCGCGCATTGTTTCTGCCGGGCCTGGACCATGCCTCGATCGCCGCCCAGTTCGTCCTCGACCGGATCATCGCGGCGGAGGGCGAGAGCCGCGAGGCGCTTGGGCGCGAGCGGTACCTCGAACGGATGCGTGCGTTCTCCGACTCGACGCGACCGGTCATCCTCGACCAGCAACGACGGCTGGGCGGCTCGTTCGACTGGGGGCGTCTGCGCTACACGATGGACGACCATTCGGCGAAGGCGGTGCGGGTCGCGTTCGACCGACTCTACCGCGCCGGTCTGGCCTATCGGACCGAAGCGCTCGTGAACTGGTGCCCCGGCTGCCAGACGAGCGTGAGCGACCTCGAGGTGCTCTCGACCCCCGAGACCGGCACGCTCTGGTCCGTCCGATACCACCTCATCGATCCGGCCACCGGCGCACCGGATCCCACCGAGACGATCACGGTCGCGACGACTCGCCCGGAGACGATCCTTGGCGATACGGCCGTCGCGGTCCACTCGGACGATGCGCGCTACGCGGCGCTCATCGGTCGTCTGGCCAGGGTCCCGTTCGTGGATCGGGACGTCCCGATCATCGCCGACGACGTCGTCGATCCGGCCTTTGGGACCGGAGCCGTGAAGATCACCCCGGCTCACGACCACGACGACCACCAGACTGGCCTGCGCCACGGACTGGCGGCCCCTTCGATCCTGGCCGACGGCGGGACCATCGCCGACACCGGCACGCGCTATGACGGCATGGACCGCTATGAGGCCCGGCGCGCCGTCGTCGCCGACCTCGAGGCGCGCGGCGACCTGGCGGGCAGCGCGCCGCACGAGATGGTCCTGGGGCGGTGCCAGCGCAGTGGCGACGTCGTCGAGCCGCGCCTCAAGACGCAGTGGTTCATCCGGACCGGGCCGCTCGCCGAACGGGCGCTGGAGGCGACTCGTAGCGGCCGGACACGCATCCTGCCGGAACGCTTCGAGAAGACCTGGGAGCACTGGCTCACCAACATCCGCGACTGGAACGTGTCGCGTCAGTTGTGGTGGGGCCACCGCATCCCGGCCTGGTACTGCCCGGACGGCCACGTCACGGTCTCGTCGGTGGCGACGGGGCCGGTGGCCTGCGAAGTGTGTGATCGCCCCGCGGCCGAGCTGCGTCAGGATCCGGACATCTTCGACACGTGGTTCAGTTCCGGCCTGTGGCCGTTCTCCACGCTCGGCTGGCCGGACGACACGCCGGATCTGGCAACGCATTACCCGACCTCGGTCATGGAGACCGGCTACGACATCATCTTCTTCTGGGTCGCCCGGATGATGATGCTGGGACTCGAGCTGACCGGCGAGGAACCGTTCCACACGGTCTACCTGTCCGGCCTGATCCGCGACCCGCAGGGCGCGAAGATGTCGAAGACGAAGGGCAACGTCGTCGATCCGCTCGGGATGATCGACGAGGCGGGCGCCGATGCCCTGCGCTTCGCGCTCATCCACGGAACCACGACCGGTAACGACCAGCGGTTCGGGCCGGCCAAGCTGGAACACGCCCGGAACTTCGCGAACAAGCTCTGGAACGCGGCTCGGTATGTGCTGGGGGCGCGCCCGCTGACGATCCCCGCCGACGCGGAGCGCCGCCTGCCGGACGAGCGCCACGTGGGCCCGGCCGATCGCTGGCTGCGATCTCGAGCCGTAGCGACGACGACGGCCGTCGACGCCGCCATGGCGGGCTACGCCTTCGGCGAGGTCACCCGACTCGTCTACGACGCGATCTGGAACGAGTACTGCGACTGGGGCCTCGAGTTGGCGAAGGTGCGCCTGACCGACGAGCAGCTCGGCCCGGAGGCGCGCGAGGCGACCTGGTGGACGCTCGTCGAGGTCCTCGACACGTACCTGCGGCTCCTCCATCCGGTCATGCCCTTCATCACGGAGGCGATCTGGGCGGCCCTGCCCCACCGAGCCACCGACCCGGAGCTGCTCATCGTCGCGCGCTGGCCCGGGGTGGGGGAGCGCGACGAGGCGGCGGAGCGGGAGGTCGGCGCGCTGATCGAGCTCGTCGGTGAGATCCGCAACGCTCGCGCCTCGGCGCGACTGCCCGCGGCGGACTGGCTCGAGACGCTCGTTTACGTCCCGCCGGCGATGGGCCCGACCTTCGAGGCGCTCCGCCGCGGGGTCGAACGACTCGCCCGCGCCCGACCGCTCCTCCGCGAGCTGACGCCCGAGGCCCTCGAGGCCGCCACGATGCCGGGCGATCTAACCGTGATCGTCACGGGCGGGGGCGTCGAGGCGGCGGTCCGGGTGGGTGCCGCCCACGATCAGGCTGCCGACCTCGAACGCGAGCGTCTCGAGCACGACCTTGCCGAAGCCCAAGGCTGGCTGGCCGCCGCTCGCGAGCGCCTGGCAAACGCGTCGTTCGTGGCCAGGGCTCCGGCCGCCGTCGTTGCCGGCGCCCGTGCCCGCGAGGCGGAACTCGCCGAACAGGTCGACCGCCTGCGCGCTCGATTGTCCGGCTGACGGCGACGGCGGACCCGCTCCCTTCCCGGTCGCTCCGATGGGTTGCTGGCTAGCCCTTGACCGACCCACCGACGATGCCGCGCACGAAGTAGCGCTGCAGCGCCAGGAAGACGGCCAGCGGCAGGGCCATCGAGATGAAGGCCGCCGCCGCGAGGAATCCCCGCCCTCCAGGTGGGGACGTTCTGACTGTTGCACCCGGCCGACCCGGGCATCGTCTCGTACCTTCGCGAGACCGCCGACCAGACGATCCTCGTCGCGCTCAACCTCGGTCGCGAGGCAACCACCTGGCACGTGCCGCCACCGCCCGAAGGGTCAGCCTGGCGCCTGCTCGTGGGCACCTCGGTGGCCCCGCCGGCCGTCGAGCGATTGGCGGGAGGCCACGCTCTTGCGCTATCGTCGGACGAGGCCCTGGTCCTGGAGGCAGTGCGCTGACGACCGCGCGACGGCCCCTGCTACCATGACGGCCGATCCAGCCAGACAGTCCGGAGAGCCTCCACGTGCCGCTCGAATTCCTCAAGCGCAAGCGTAGTCCCGGTCCGGCTGCGCCGGCCGCAAAGGCGCCGCCGACGAAGGCCTCGATGATGATGCCCGAAGAGGTCGTCGCGCAGGAGCACCAGCTCAAGCTCTACTACGCCGGCAAGAGCAGCGATGGCGTCCGGATGAACGCGGGACCCAAGGCGGTCGCAGAGCTTCCGACGATGCTGGTCGGCCTGGCCCGGTCGGAGATCGAGGTCGTCGAGCCACTCTCCATCGAATTCAGCCAGGCGACGCCGAACATCGTCTCCCCGTCGGAGGCGATGCAGTGGTTGAACGCCCATCACGTCCATTCGCCGATCACCCGGCATGCCCTGGTCGTGCTCGAATCGATCGACGCCGTCGACCTCGCCTTCGACACGTTCGTCTGCTCGCTGCTGGATGGTGAGGTCGACACCTCGGGCTATCCCGAGTACAACGCCGTGGTCGGTGGCGTCGCCGCCCACTGGGACGAGGCAACAGGCGACATGATCTGCCGGGCGGTCGTGGGTTGGGGTGGCAAGGGCGTGCGTGGCGACACAGACCGGATCGGCAAGAAGCTCCTGTCGGGCATCCTCAACAACATCCTGGCCAGTCAGTATGCCCTCGGCCTGGCGACCATCGAGCGCCCCGTCCCAGCCGCTGGCCGCGGCGGGCTCGTGTGCGCCCACTGTGGCTTCGCGTCGGCCCACGAACGCGCTTTCTACTGCCCAAAGTGTGGCATGCGCCTGCTGACCGGCTGAGAGGAACGACCTACCAGATGCCCCGCTACGACTACGTCTGCTCAGCCTGCGATCGCCGGTTCGAGGTCCTCCACGGTGTGAACGACGCGGGCCCTGCCTCGTGCGCACTGTGTGGCGAAGGACCGGTCCGCAAGGCCATCACCGCCCCGGCCGTGCATTTCAAGGGGTCCGGCTGGGCGAAGAAGGAACGGCGCTCGCCGGCGTCCTCGGGTGCGGCCAAGGCAGCGTCGGACGGCTCGCCGAGCTCGGACTCGTCGGCGGACGGTGACGCGTCCTCGAAATCGCCCGGAGGCACCGCCGAAACCAAGCCCGCGGCATCGAAGACGGTGACCGACGCCGGCGCGGCGACTTCGACCGACTGACCGAGATGGCGCCCGCGACCGACTGGATCACCCTTGCCGAGGCGGCCGGGATCCTGGCTGCGGCCAACATCCACTTCACGCCGGCCACGATCGGCGGCTGGGCGCGGGCGGGCCGCCTGCAGAGCATCAAGCTCGGTGGACGGCGGTTCGTCCGACGTGGGGAGGTCCGGGCGCTCGTCGCCGCGCCTCGCCGCGTGCGAGCGGCGGATCTCCAACCCGTCCTGTTCGAGGACTGGGGCGGCTGAACCCGGTCGACTGATGGGCCCGACCGCGATCCTCATGCGATTCCTCGACGTGCCGCGTGTAACGAGGGTGCGGGCCGTGTTTGACACCTACGGGCGCGCCGCGGGCGGCCTCCTGGCCAACGGCCTGGCATTCTCGGCGTTGTTCACGGCCATCCCGGCGACGCTGCTCGTGCTGGGTGCGACCGGCTGGATCGCCGGTGACCCGGCTGTCCGAGACCGTGTGTCCGCAGCATTGATCGCGACGTTCCCGCCGCTGGCCGACCTCATCCAGAGTGCGCTTGAAACGATCATGAAGGGCGCCACGCTCACGTCCATCCTCGGGATCGCCGGTCTCATCTGGACCGTCAGCCAGTTCTATGGGGCGCTCGATACGGCCTTCGCCCGGATCTTCTCCGACGACCCGCAGCGCGACATCCTCCGGCGGACCGCTCGCGGGTTCATTCTCGCGGCGCTACTGGCCCTGGCGGTCGTGGCCTTCGTGGTCGCTGGGGCGGTGGGGCGCCTCGTCGACACGCTGTCGTCGACGCAGGAGCCGCTGGCCGGGGGCCTGGCAGGCGTCCTCGGCTCCTTCCCATTCCTGACGGCCGTCTCGATCGTCTTCGTCACGGTGATCTACCGGACGTTGCCGCCGAAACCGCCGCGCTGGGATGCCTTATGGCTGCCGGCCGGCGTCGTCGGCGTGGCGATCGTACTTCTCAGCCAGGTCTTCACGTTGCTTGTGCCACGGCTGGTGGGGGTGGCCGCGCTGGCCGGGTCCATCGCCTCGGCGTTCATCGCCCTCGCCTGGCTGTCGTTCAGCTTCCAGGCGCTGCTTATCGGCGCGGTGTGGGTCCGGATCCGCGACGAGACCGGCAGCAAGCCGCCCGTGAAGGTCGTGGAGGCTCCGGGTTCAGGTGGCCTGGAGCGTTCCGCAGCGCCGGCAGAACCGGGCGGTGGCGGAGAGTGACAGTCCGCAACTGACACACGGCTGGACGCCACCGACCGCCTTGACCGTTGACGGCGGGGTGACCACCTCGCGAGCCGATTCGGCCCAGAGCGCATCGAGCCCACCCTGCCGGGCGGCCGGGCGACCGAGGAACGGAAGACCCGCCGATGGGGCGGCAAGAGTCGGCCACTCGGGCTTCGCCGGCCACTCGGGCTCGGCCGTCGCGCTGGAGCCGGCCGACGCAGGCTGCGATGCCGGTGCGGCGACCGGCGGCAGGACCGGGATCTGCGGTGTGGGATCCGGCGCGACGCGCTGCCACGTGGGCTGGGCCACGAAATCGCCGGATGGCGGGGCGACCTCCGGAGAAGGTGTGGCCGGCTCCGGAGCGGGCGTGGCTGGTGCCTCGGGCGCTGGTGCCTCGGGCGCTGGTGCCTCGGGCGCTGGTTCCCCCACGGGCTGGGGCTCGGTCGAAGCGGCAGCCGTATCGGCGGTCAGGGCGGTGGTGCGATCGCGCTTGTAGGCGTCCAGTGCGGCGTCGAGGCTCTGCCCCGGACGGAACCGGTTGAGCAGTCCGGCGGTCTGGGCAGACGCCTTGGATCGGATGTCGGTGGGCACCGCCTGTGCGACGTCTACGAGCTCGGCCGGCACGGTGTCCGCGAGCTCGATCGACTCCATGACGTCGGGGGCGACCTCGGCCACGTCCGAGAAGCTGTCGACCTCGGCCACGTCCGATCCGGCCGCTTCGGTGACGTTGGCCTGCCCATCGGAGCCGTTCTCCGAGATGAGACCGAACGGCTCGCTCGCGAGGGTCCGGTCTACCGTGGCTTCGAGATTCGGGAACGGAGCTGGCAGGATCTCGTGGCCCAGGTCGGGGGCGCACCAGAGGCAGCGCGCCTCCACCTCGTTCCAGCAATCGGGGCATGTGTACTGGCGGCATGACATGCAGAAGTTGAACGTCTTGTGGAAGGCGGCCAGCTGGTGCCCGGTCACCTCGCGGTCCGTCTCGCTGCGGGCGGCGGCCATCGCCTCGTCCATCGACGTGTCGTCCGACAGGACGAAGTTCTTGAGGCCGCGCGAAAGGACCTTCACGCCCTTCAGTCGCATTCGCTGGCGCGGCGACTCGAAGGTGTAGCGGGTGCCACACCGCTCACAGAATGATTCAGTCAGGATCTCGGCCATCGGGTCCCCGGGTACCGCGCGGAATGCGATCGAACGGCTGAACCGCCGAACGGGAGTAAAAGTATAACGCAGGAGTTCCGGCGCCCCTCCACCTGGCGTACCCTCCGGCGACCGCGGATGGTCAGGGTGTACGGGAGGCAGTTCCGGCGGTCGGCGGACCCTCTGGTAGACTCCGCGACCGACCATGCCGCCTCTCACCGCCGTCGAGCGGTTCTTCGAACGCCTCTTCGAGCGACCCTCGGCTCGTCTCTTCCGGGCACGTCTGCAGCCCGTCCAGATCCAGCGTCGAATCGAGCGCGAGATGGAAAGCGAGCGACTGACGACCTCCGACCGGACCCTCGTGGCGAACCGATTCGTCGTCCACCTGCACCCGGGCGACCTCGAGGAGTTCGGCGACATGACGGGCTCCCTGGCCAACGAGCTTGCGGACGCCGCGCTCGCCTTCGCGCGCGCCCACCGGTACACGCTCGTCGACCGACCTCGGGTCGACCTGCTGGCCGATCCGACCGTCATGCGCCGCGACATCCGCGTGGATGCTCGTTTCGCGGACCCGATCGCCGGGCGCGCGGGTCGCGCACGAGCGGACCTGGCACCACCACCAGATGGGGAGTCGCCCGAAACCGGCGACCCGACGGCGACACGGGTCTACACCGTCCCCACGCCCCGATCACCACGAGCCCGGCTGCGCGTCACCGACCCGGACGGCCGCGTCCGCGAAATCGTCGTCGACGGCGCCGAGCTGACGATCGGACGGGCGACGGACAATGACTTGGTCGCGGTGGATGGCCGGGTCTCGCGCCATCACGGGCGGATCGTCGGGCGCCGCGAGACGCTGATCTACATGGATCTGGGCAGCACCAACGGTTCATGGGTGAACGGCGAACCCGTGACGGAGGTCGTGCTGGGCGTCGGCGACCGACTCGAGGTGGGGGACACGGTGTTCGTCGTCGAGGTTGTCGAGGCCTCCGACTGATGGACGGGTTCCAGCTGGCACTGTGGGCCGTCAGGCTCCTGTTCCTCGGCCTGCTCTACCTCTTCCTGGCCCGGATCATCCGGGCGCTCATGCGCGACCTCCGCGCGGCGGCCCGAGAACCGTCCGATCGGCCCGGTCGCCTCGTCGTGCTGGAATCGCCGTCTGGCGAGCCACCTGCGGGGCACTCATTCGTGCTCGACGTCATCACGCCCCTCGGGCGGGACGTGAACA
>JBCLDE010000042.1:0-19091 GCA_038915165.1 Candidatus Limnocylindrales bacterium | reverse complement strand
CGGATGGTCTCCTCGACGACGACGGTTCGGAGCCTGAGGCCCGAATCGCGTTCCGCCCGGGGCCAGCGCCGCGTCTCGGTGACGCGCCGCAGGCCGAATCCTGCCCGATGGGCTAGGATTCCTCCTGAGGTTGACCGAGCGGACCTGCGTCCCGCTCCGACCGCGGTCCCCATCCTGCGACCGTGGTTCCCTCGCCGTCGTCGTCCGGGATGACGATCATCAGCTCCTTTCCCGGTCGACACGAGACCGGGAGATGTGATGTCCAGCGCGCCCCAGCGAATCATGATGATCTCGACCCATGGCTACGTGTCGGGCCAACCCGAATTCGGCCGTGGTGAAGTAGCCTGCCTGCTCGGTTGCGATGGCGAAGAGACGCTCGTGGTCAGGGTGTGGGGTCGCGGTTGTATCGTCCATACCTTGAATAATACTTAGGTTTGGAACGACATCGGGCAGGGAGGCGTGGAGCGCCCCGATCTCCTGCGCGAGCCTTGTCATGCCGAGCGAAGACGGGCGACGATGGTGAAATAGAACAGATGTTATGGCGCGCCCGACAGGTGTTGGGCGCGCGATAGCAACCTACGAGCTGCCGATCGAGGGCCGCGATGAGTGGCTGGCCGCGGCGAGGCGGCTGGCATGAGGGCTCGTCGCTCCGCGGGACGCGCCACGGACCGTGAGGTCGGGGTGGTCGCAGCGGTCCTCGTCGCTGGGTCGGAGAAAGCAGCCGCCCACCGCCTCGGCCTGTCCCACTCGACGGTCAAGCACCACCTGGCGAACGCTCGGTCCAAGGTCGGCGCGGAGACGACCGCGCAGCTCGTGTGGATCCTGGCTCCGCGTCTGCCAGAACCCGAGGGAGTGGCCCAGGCGGACGAATAGCGCCTGCTCGAATGGCGTAGGGCGCGCGAAGGTCCGGTCACTCTTGAGACGGTGATCTAGGTGGATTCGGGGTTGACAGGGGCCGCACCGGGGCTATAGTACGGTTCACGATATATCGTACGTGGATCTATAGGAGACCCAATGGAGCCCCGGATCCCCGATCTCGGCCGGTTCGCCGAGCCTGCGCTGCTCATCCTCGTCAGCCTGAGTGATGGGCCCAAGCACGGCTACGCGATCATGACCGACGTCGAGGCTGGCACTGGCCGGCCTCTGGGACCGGGAACCCTGTATGCCGCGCTCGCTCGACTCGAGGAGCGTGGCATGATCGAGGCGCTCGTCCCCGTGGATCGCCGCCGGCCCTACCGGCTGACGGCGGTCGGCGAGACGATGCTCGCCGAGCAACTCCGCGACCTCGCGAAGTTCGCGGATCTCGGCCTCCGCCGGCTCGGCCGGTCCCCCGGCTGACAGGCGACGCGTCCCATGATCGCCCTGCTCCTTCGTCTCTATCCCGCGGCTTGGCGAGCGCGCTACGCCGACGAGTTCGCCTCTGTGCTTGAGGAACGGCCGCTTGGCCCGTTCGACGTGGCTGACGTCCTGCTCAGCGCACTCGACGCCCATCTCCATCTCCGCGGCCTCGGGGCCGCGTCCCAGTCGCAGAAAGGATTCGTCATGTCACAACGTATCGGGGGATACGCCGCCATCGTGGCCGGCATCCTCTGGCTCATCGCGCTCGGCGCCCAAGTCATCAACAACGGCGCCGCCGCGGTTATGCCCTGGATGTTCTTCGTCATGGTGATCGCCATCATCCTCACGCTCATCGCCCTCACGGGCCTGAGCGCGTTCCAGGCGCGGCGATATCCGGCGCTTACCTGGGCGGCTTTCGCCGTGCCGGCGGCCTCCGCGGTCGTGGCTCTCGTCGGCTTCGCGGCCATCGCAGCCACCGGCGATACCGATCGACCGTTGATCGCGGGGTTCTCCAGTTGGGCAGTGATGATGATCGGCATGCTCGGGCTGTTCGTGGGCTCGGGCTTGTTCGCCCTCGTGACCTGGCGCGTCCGGACGCTCTCCCGCGCCGCCGCCGCCGTGCTGGGATTCGGTGCGATCACGATGATTGCCGCGGTTGCCGGGGAGTTCGCTGGTCTGGTGCCATCGACGTTCGGGCCAGTGCTCATGAGCGTGACGTTCCTGGCGTTCTCTGGCGGCTGGGCCGGCCTCGGCATCAGCGCACTCCGCGTCAGCGGTCCCGTATCCACCACCCCGGAAGGAGCGTCCCTGTGAGTCGCCTCGTCCGCATCGGGCTCATGTCCGGCGTATTGCTTGTGTCGCCTTCGAGACCGCGCTGGGCGCCATCGTCAACTCGATCGTGTTCAAGTAACGGCCGACGCTCAGCCCACTAAACTGATGCGCGGGCGGCCCGCAGGGCCTGCCCGCGCATTTCCCCCATCCGGAGGGTGCGAAGCTCCATGACCGCTGCACGTTCGAGGCTCCTGGTCGCACTGGCCTGCTTGACCCTGGTCGGTGCCTGCGCTCCGAGCGCGGCCACCTCCCCGTCGCCGGCCGGTGATTCCACGGCTGAACCCAGCGCGGCCACCAGCCCCACCACACCCGGCCCCACGGGCCCCGCGGACCGCGTGCGGCCACTCCTGATCGATACCGATGTCGCGCCAGACGACCTCGTGGCGATCTCCTTCCTCCTCTCGTCGCCCAACGTCGAGGTCAAGGCCATCACGGTGTCGGGGACTGGAGAGGCGCACTGTGCCGCTGGCGTGGACGTCGTCCTGCGCTTGCTCGAGCGCCTCGATGCTCCAATGATCGACGTCGCGTGCGGGCGCGAGACGCCCATCGCTGGCGACCACGCCTTCCCGGATGCCTGGCGAGCGAACGCCGATGACGGCTCCGGACTTGCGCTGCCCTCGACGGCGCGCCGGCCGTTCGCCGGAACGGCCGTGGAACTCATCGCCAAGACCGCCGACGACGTGAATGGGTTGCGCGTTCTGACGCTTGGCCCGATGACCAACCTGGCCGATGCGCTCAGCAGCCATCCGGATCTCGCCCAGCGGCTCGAGTCCGTCTACGCGATGGGCGGAGCGCTGTTCGTCCCCGGCAACTTGGGCTTCGGAGGCCCGCCCGACAACGAGGTCGCCGAGTGGAACATCTATGTCGATCCGACGGCCGCCCAGGTGGTGATCGACTCCGGACTCACGGTCCGCCTGATCAGCCTCGACGGGACCAACCAGGTGCCCGTCACCGAGGCATTCGCCGATCGCGTGCGCGAGGACGCGACCGGTCCGGGCGCGCTGGTGCTCGCGGAGCTCTTTGCGGGGCATCCGTTCATGACCGACGGCACCTATTTCCTGTGGGATCCGCTCGCCGCCGCCATGGCTGCCGACTACCCGCTCGGTTCGTTCAGCGCCGCCCGGGTGGACGTCGAAGAGGCTGAAGGCCCCGAGGTCGGTTTCACGCGTCCGGTCGACGGGACGCCGAACGTCGAGTACCTCAGCGCGGCCGATCCTTCCGCCGCCGAAGCCACCTTGCTCGAGACGATGAACTAGGTGCGCGATCCCTGGGGTTGTACCGCTGCCGCGGCGGGCCGAACGGACGGCGCGAGGCTCCTGGTCGCACTCATCGGACTCACCTTGGCCATCGGCTGCGCTCCGAGCGCCCCCAGTCCCCGTCGTCACGGGCGAGTGGATCCGCCGCCGCACCCACCGCGGCCTCAGCGCCGCCGCGCCTCGATCCCGGTGTAGTCCGGCCAGAGGACGGACGGGCGACCGGGGCCGTTTCTGGCACACAGTTCTGCACACAGTTGGGTTGGATTTCACCGGACGCTGGGGACGATTTCGTGCCCATTGGATGAGGCACACCCTCTCCCGAGCACGCATGCCCGATACTGGGGGACTGGTGGTCGGAGGTTCAAATCCAACAGGGCCGCTACCACCAACTCTCCGCGCCTCGCCCGCGGTCAGTTCGCGTCGATCGACTCAGGCGGCAGGTATAGCCCAAACGGCCGAATAGCCATCGCGGACCACCGCCCGCACGCTTGGGGGCATGACGGCGCGCTGGTCTGATCCACACCGACTCCCGGGCTCCCCCGCCGGGTACGTCCGTGCCGTCAACCCCGCGGGGGCTCGATGAGCGAGGTCGATCTCGCCCTCGCCTTCCTCTCGGGCGTCGTCAGCGGCGTCCTCCTCGACCGCTGGCTGCTCCCGCCACTCGTCGATGCGTGGATCGCTCGCATGCGTCGGCATGGGCGATGAGCGTGGCGACGATGCGGCGGAGCGCAGCGCTCGGGCCGACGTCTACTCCTCGGCCCGGATCGGGGCCGCGGCCGCGCTCACGATCGTCCTGGTCGTGCTCCTCATCCTCGACGTCGTCGTCCCGGACTACCACGTGTCCCCGGCCATCCTGCTGCCCCTCCTGGGCGCGATCCTCGCGCTCCTCGGGCTCGAGGCCTCGGCCCTGTGGAGGAGCGTGAAATGACCACGGTCACGGCACTCCTGACGAACAAGGCCTACGGCTACCCGACACGGGGCGCCCGCCGGCGCAGGAAGCCGACGATCCTGGCGTGCCTGCACCAGACCGCCAACGCCACCGCGACCGCGATCGGGGAGCGCACCTACGCCAACCGGGCGGGCTCCGCTGGGCCCTCGGCAACGGCGTACATCGACCGCGACGGCACGATCGTCCGGGCCATCGACCCCGTCAAGTACGCCGCCTGGAGCCAAGGGGACGTCGCCTCCCCCCACACCAAGATCCCGACGGTCGCCGCCGCGGTCGCGTCCGGGGTGAACGTCAACGAGTGGGTCCACGAGTCGATCGAGTGCTCGGGCGCAGGACCCGAGCCGTACACAGACGCCCAGTTCGAGAGTGTCGCCCGCCTCGTCGCCGCCGCGTCGCACGCGCTGGGCCTGCCGATCAGCCGCAGCACCGTGGTCGTGCACGCCGACCTCAACAGCGTGTCGCGCCGCAGCGACCCGTGGCCGCCGGCCACCCGGGAGGCGAGGGTCAAGCGCGTCATCGCCCGGGCGAACGCGATCCTGCGGCCGCCGATCGTGACGGTCACCGTCAAGTCGGGCGACACCCTGGGCGCGATCGCCTCCGCGCACCGACTCACGCTCGCGGCTCTGCTGGCGTTCGCGGAGAACGCGACGTACCGCGCCAACCCGGGGCTGATCCATCCCGGCGACATCGTCCGCGTGAAGTGACGGGAGACGTCATGGACACCCAGCCGGGCACGATCTGGGGCCGCGAGCCAGCGATGGTCCTCGCCCTCGTCCAGAAGGTGATCGCCCTGGTCGTGGCGTTCGGCCTCAACCTCGCACCCGACCAGATCGGCGCGATCCTCGCCGTCACGGCCGTCATCCTCGGCCTCATCACGCGCAGCCGGGTGAGCCCGGCGTGAGCCACGCGCCATGAGAGACGGGTACCTGCGAGGCTCACTCTCGCAGACGCCGACCGCCCGCCAGGTCGACGTGCTCGCGGCCTTCGTCGCCGCAGGTGGATCCGTGCCGGATGCGGCGGCGCGAGTGGGCATTCGGCCGAGCACTGCGAAACGTCACCTCGCTGACCTGCGCGCGAGGTCGGGCCTCACCACCGAGCAGCTGATCTACAGCGGACGGGCGGAGGGGTGGCTCGTCGTGGAGGGGCTGGAGCCCGGCTGAGGTCGTCAGCACCGTGATGATCCTCATTGGTGCGACGCTGCTGGGGTCGCGCTCCGTGCCCTGGGAGCCGAGGTCCGCGCGGCGCTGGGAACGTGTCAGAGTAGGACCGTAACCACGGTCGCACCGGAAGCGTCGGAGAGTCGTGCACAACGGCATTCGTTCCGCCTTGGCGATTGGTGCCGCCGCCGGGCTCGCCTCGATGACGGTGGCCGTCGGTCCGATGCCGGCATACGCGGCCGACCCCCTCGCGGACATTCCATTTGCCGTTGGTGCGGGTGTGCTGTTCGACGAGGCGAGGAACGATGGCCGACAAGGCCAGCACGGCACATGGTCGTTTGAGCAGGGCCGTCTGGCCAATGGCCACCTGAGACTCCACTTCGAGATCGTTCCGCCGACTTACGGATTGCCCGTCGGGTCAGGTCCGGCGGTCCTGTTTGCCGGGATGGAGGTCTTCGGCGGGTCCGGCGACGTCGGGATTGGCGAACCGATGGCAGCGCTCGCAAGTACGGTCATCCCTGCGTGCGACGACAGCGACTGTCGTCTCTCCGCCGACATCGACTTACCGACCGCCGAGATTGCCGATGCCGTTGCTCGGCTTGAGAAGCGCGGGGACCTCATGTGGGTGAGTGTCAACCTCACGCTCGTCCGCACGTTCGGGGCAGGTCAATGGCTGCAGGTCATGCCCCTGCAGCCCGCGGGGGATGGCGTACTCGGCGCTCGAGCGGGACGACTCGGTTCGATGGAAGCAATCGCCGGAACGCTCTTCCCGTTCGGCCTGTTTCCTGCGGACCAGGCGACGCCCATCCCGAAGGGCGGAGGCTGGATGTTCACGACAGCGTTTGATTACGGCCGGGCCGTCGAGCGGTTGCGCCAGCAGGCCGATGACCCTTCAGCCGCCATCCCGACCGTCGCCGCGGCGATCCGCGTTGGCATCAAACCCCCTTGCGATCATGCAGCGCACCTGACTCTCCATGACGATGCCGGCGACCGTGTCTTCGATGCCGGGGCCTTCGGGACGCCACTGATCGACGGTGAGGCGCGAGTACCGATTGGGGTCACGTGGCATCTGACACTGCAGGATGGAGGCGGGATCGACTTCGATCAGGGTCGCCAAGGATGGGGTGTCCGGATCGGAGACATCGAGTCGGACGGATCGCCCATCGAGATCGTCGCGAACTTCGACTGCGCTGTCCCCTCCGGATCGCTCGAACCTGTTGGGGCGGCAGAGGCAACCGATGCGCATCCGTCCGGAGAGGCCGGGCTTGGCACGACAGCCCCATCGACAAGCAGTGCGACGCCGCGCGACTCGGGTTCCCTTGCGCCGTCCTCCGACCCCACCTCCGCCAACCACGGATCGTCCGCCCTGCTGGTCGGTCTCGTCCTGGTCGCCATTGGAGGAATCGTCGCCGTGACCCTCAGACGGCGAGCGCGCCCGCGGACGTAAGCCAGCTGCGGCACAGGCAACAGCCCGGCCTGCCCCGCAGGCGTAGCACCCAAGGCGAATAGACCGCGCCGCCCACCCCAACGACGATTCGCGGGTGAAGCTGTGCACGGTCTGTGGTGTCGTCACCAGCCGCGCGGGCAGTCGCTGCACTGAGCACGCCCGGCTGTCGAACCGCAGCAGGCACAACGCCCTGTACAGCACACGGGCCTGGCAGCGCCTCAGCGCGCGGGTGCTTCGTGCATGGCGTGGCCAGCACGGGGACTGGTGCCCGGGCTACCAGCGCCCGTCCCACCCGGCCAGCGACCTGACCGTCGACCACGTCGTGCCGCTCGCCGCCGGTGGCGCACCGCTCGACATCGGCAACTGCGCCGTGCTTTGCCGCTCATGCAACTCGACCAAGGGTGCGTCGGAGGCCGACCGGGGGGACCCACACGCGGGATCCCCAGCCCTGGAAGACCGCGCCCGCCATATGTGCGCGCACGGCCGAGTTTCCCGAAAAATGTCAGTCCCCAGTGGCCGGACGGTGCAAGGCCGAAGAACGGAACTCGGCCGATGACGAGGACGAGCGCCGCTGCTCCCACCGCGCGATGGCGCAGCCGGATCGTCGGCTCCGGCGAGGAGGCGCCTGACCAGCTCCTCGCCAACCCGGCGAACTGGCGCATCCATCCGAAGGCGCAGCAGGACGCCCTCGCCGGCGCGCTCGACCAGGTGAGCTGGGTCCAGCAAGTCCTCGTGAACCAGCGCTCCGGCTTCGTCGTCGACGGCCACGCACGGGTGGCGTTGGCGATCACCCGCGGCGAGCCGACCGTGCCGGTGCTCTACGTCGACCTCTCGCCCGAGGAGGAGGCGCTCGTCCTCGCCACACTCGACCCGATCGGCGCGATGGCGACGCGGGATGACGAGAAGCTACAGGCCCTCCTCGCCGGGATCACGGTGGACGACGCCGGGCTGCTCGCGCTCCTGGGCGATCTGCGCGGCGCGAAGGCTAGTCTCACCGACCCCGACGAGGTCCCCGAGACGCCCGAGGAGCCCTACGTCAAGCCGGGCGACCTCTACGTGCTCGGCGACCACCGGATCCTGTGCGGTGACGCCACGAGCGCAGACGACGTGGCGCGGCTGCTCGATGGCGCGGCGCCGACGCTCCTGGCAACCGACCCACCGTATGGCGTGTCGCTCGATCCGACCTGCGAGATCACCTGTACAACGCGCTCGGCCCGGCCGAGAAGCCGTACATGCGCATCGAGGGCCACCAGAACACGACCCTCTCTGGTGACACCCGGGTGGACTGGTCGGACGCCTACGCCCTCGTTCCCATCCGGACCCGGCACCCCCGACCTCGACGTCTGCTGGCGGGCCTACCTGCGGCGCTTCGACATCGAGCACACCTACCGCTTCGTCAAGAACACCCTGGGCTGGACCGCGCCGGCGCTGCGCACCCCCGAACAGGCCGACCGCTGGACCTGGCTCATCGTCGCGGCATACACCCAGCTCCGCCTGGCTCGCGGTCTCGTCGCCGACCAGCGCCTGCCGTGGGAACGCCCCTGTGACCCCGCCAAGCTCACCCCCGTCAGGGTCCGCCGGGGGTTTCGTCGACTTCGTGCGATGCTCGGCACGCCAGCCAGTCCACGGAAATACCACACGGCCGGTCCCGGACGCCCGAAAGGCACTCGGCACCCTCCACGAACCCGCTACCCGCCGGTCAAGAAGGCCGCCTGAGGCGGTTTAATTGCAAGCTCAGGCAGGACGGGCGCCACGCGCTCGTCGGCGATGCGGCCGACCAGCAGATACGTCGTCAGCCGGCCCTTGCCCTTGATCTCGATCTCGCCACGCTCCTCGAACCGATAGCGACCGGCCAGGCGCTGAGCGGTCGCCTCGGTGACCTGGATGCGCCCGGCAACGCCATGCGACTCCATGCGGCTGGCGGTGTTGACCGTGTCGCCCCAGAGGTCGTACAGCAGCCGGTGCCGCCCGATCACTCCCGCCACCACCGGACCGCTGGCGATGCCGATCCGGAGCTCGAGATCGAGGCCGGTTGCCGTGTGCAGGCGGGCGAGCGCATCCTGCATGTCGAGCGCCAGCTCGACGACGGCCTCGGCGTGGTCCGGTCGTGGCTCCGGAAGCCCGCCGACGGCCATGTACGCGTCGCCGATCGTCTTGATCTTCTCAAGGCCGTGCCGCCGGGTGAGCTCGTCGAAGGTCGAGAAGACGTCGTCGAGGAAGCCCACAAGCCGCTCCGGGCTGGTCCGCTCCGCGAACGGCGTGAAGCCGGCGATGTCGGCGAACAGCACCGTGACGTCCTCGTGCCGGTCGGCGATCACGCCGGGCGTTCGCTTCAGCCGGTTGGCGATGGCTGCGGGCAGGACGTTCAGCAGCAGCCCGTCCGACAGCGCGAGCGCCGCGTCCCGCTCGCGAACCGCGTACTGGAGGAGCAGGTAGGCGGTCAGCGAGACCCCGAGGACGTTGAGGACGAAGAAGGCGAGGGCGATGGGCGCCGGGATTGACGCGGGCGAGGCCGAGAGGGCTGGGTCGATCAGGCCGGAGACCACCGTCAGCGCCACGAAGGCCCCGAACCAGGGGGTCGCCTCTCGAGCGCTGTAGAAGAAGAGCGCCCCGATGGCGGCGACGAGGGCCCACAGGCTGACGGCGCTCGAGGCGACGTAGCCGCCCAGGCTCCACTGGAGCAGGAAAGGCAGGAGCAGCATCAGCACGATGTTGCTGAACCGGAAGACGGCGTAGTTCCCGGTCCGCGCGAACGCGATCAGCCCAAGGACGGATACGACCTGGTAGGCGACCGGGATGGCTGCCGAGACGGGCAGGTCGAGCGCCAGGTAGACGCCCACCCAGATGAAGGCGAGCACGGTCACGGTCACCGAGGAGATCGCGAGCGCGCCCTTCTGCAGCCGGGCGAGATCGCTGTCGCCCGGGCGGACGCCGAGCGTGGCCAGGCGACGAACCAGACGGCGGAGTCCCCTGACAAGTCGGAAGCCACGGGTAGGCGCAGAATCCATCGGCTAACTCAGCCTGACAGACAGGGTGAAGAGGCGGGCGCGATGGTCGGGCCGGACCGGGTCGACCGCGGGCGCAACACCGTCGCGGAACCGCTTCAGGCTGTCGTCGTAGTCGGCGAGCTGTCCGTAGAGCCTGCAGGCATAGTCCAACTCGTGGACCCTCACGCTGGCGCTCCTACAACTAGAGCATTCGTGGCGAGGAGCCGGTGCGCGGTCTCGACGCCGCCATGCACCTGGACCATCTCGAGGAAGCGCGTCGGCCGGTATCCCAGGCGCGCCGCGCCGTAGTAGACGTCCAGCATCGGCGCATCGAAGTGCTGCTCCAGACCCCTTGAGTCGTCCACGGTAGCCTCCCTTGACCAACAGGGTACTCAGCGCCGTGTCAGGTTTGGTGGCACACCAGAGGTCGAGCCAGATGCTGATCGCGCTCGCTGCAACCAGAGTCGACACTAGGCTTCCATGGTGTCGAACCCCCAGGCGGCGTCCCAAGGTCGGCGGGCAACGCTTGTCGGCGGGCAACGCTATCGTGCCAGCCGCCACGGGGTTACGCTGCTGCCCACTGCCCTGAAAGAACCTCGGCCTGCTCCAGGACGGTTCGGGTCGCCTTCTCCTGCTTGTCGGGTGGGTAGCCGTGCTTGCGGAGGATGCGCTTGACCAGGACCCGCAGCTGCGCCCGGACGTTCTCGCGGACTGTCCAGTCGATGGTCACGTTGCTCCGCACGGAGACGGCGAGCTCACGGGCGATCGCCAGAAGCTCCGGCTCCCCGAGGACCTTCACCGCGCTGTCGTTCGTCTCGAGCGCGTCGTAGAAGGCGAGCTCGTCTTCGGTGAGGCCGAGCTCGACGCCGCGGGCATTGGCCGCGCGCATGTCGGCCGCCAGGGCGATCAGCTCCTCGATCACCTGCGCCGTCTCGATCGCCACCACGCCGATGCCGGGATGGCCGGCGACCCTGACGCCGATCGACGTCGTGGAGCAGCACGGGCGGTACTTCTTCCCCGGCACCGGCAGGAACTGGCCGAAGACCCCACCGAACTACGTCGCCTTCCGCTATCACGGTCGGCTGCAGTCGATCCATCACGTCGACGAGTACACGATCGCCCAGGACATGTCCTCGTTCTTCCCGGGTGCCCAGGTCACCGATTGGGAACCGCATTTCCTCCTGTCACTCGGACCGGCGATCCGGCCGTCCCACGAAGTGAGGACCGGTCGCGGCATCTTCCGGTCCGCGCGCGTGTGGGTGGACATCGACCTCCTCCTGACGGCGACCGAAACCGAGGACGGCTACGACGCGGTCGAATGGCTGGCGGCCCAGCGATGGTGCTCCGGCGCGGTCGGGATGTGGGGGATCAGCTACGGCGCGTTCACCTCGATCCAGGTTGCGAAGCTGCGTCCGCCGCATCTCCGGGCGATCGTCCCGGTCCAGGGAACCGACGATCGCTACCTGTCCGACGTCCACTACATCGGCGGCTGCGTGACCGCGAGCGAGCTCTCCCAGTACGCGGTCAGCCAGGTCGCGATGAACGCGATGCCGCCCGACCCAGCCTTCCGCGGCCCGGCCTGGCGCGACGAATGGCGCGCCCGCCTGGAGGCGACCCCGCCGTGGCTCGTCGAATGGCTGCGCCAGCAGCACGACGGGTCGTACTGGCGGCAGGGCTCGCTGGCACCCGAGTACGGCTCGATCGAGGCCGCGGTCCTCAACGTCGGTGGCTGGATGGACTCGTACGTGGACGCCTCGTTCCGGATGCAGGCGGCCTGTCCGGCCCCAAGCCGGACGATCGTCGGGAACTGGGTCCACGGCCTGCCCGCCTCCGCGACGCCGGGCCCCAACCTCGACGAACTCCATGAGCTCGTCCGGTTCTTCGACCGCTGGCTGAAGGGAATCGCGAACGGCGCTGACGAGGAGCCACCCATCGTCTGGTTCGAGCGCGAGTACGCGGAACCGGAGCCGTTCCCGGACGCGCTGCCAGGACGCTGGCGCGCGGCGGCAGCCTATCCGCACCCGGCGGTCGCGACCCACGATTGGGCGTTCACGGGCGGCCAGCTGCCGCTGGTCGGGCGCCTGGTGGCGGTGGCGGACGGCGGGACGGCCTCGGACGCCGAGACGGTGGCGGCCTCGGACGCCGGGGCGGCGGAAGCCGGGGCGCCCCGGATCGGACCAGGTATCGACCGATACCGCCACCGCCCGACCGTCGGAACTCGGGCCGCCCTGTCGTGGGGCGCCGGCGGGCCACCGAACGGCCTCGGGCGGGACCTCAGACCGGATGAGGCCCTCGGCCCGACATACACCTCCGAACCGCTGGAGACTGCCGTCGAGATCCTCGGCGTCCCGGCGGTCGTCCTCCACCTCGCGGTCTCGGCTCCGGTCGCGACGGCCGTCGTCCACCTCACCGACGTCACCCCGGACGGTACGTCCGCCCAGGTGAGTGCCGGCATCCTGAACCTCACCCACCGCCACTCGCACGCGGATCCCGAGCCGCTGGAACCCGGCCGGCTCGAGGCGATCCGGGTCCAGCTCCGGCCGGCCGGCTACCGCTTCATGCCCGGCCACCGGATCCGGGTTTCGGTCGCATCGTCGGCCTGGCCGGTCGTCTGGCCGTCGCCCTACGACGCGACCTTCGAGCTCCACCACGGCCCGGCTGCGCCGACACGCCTGACCCTGCCCGTCGTCCCGCCGGCGGGTGGCCCGGGCGACGTGCCGGTCCCGGCGTTCAAGACGACCCCGCTCGACGAGCCGCAGGTCGGCGCTGAGAGTTCGGCCGACGACCCCACCTGGCGGATCACGACGGATGTCATCGCGGGCACCACGACCGTCACCATCCACGACGGCGGCGAGGACGTCCTCGACGACGGGCCCCGCCTGTACGCCGCCGAGACGATCGAGCTCACAGCGAGCGACGCCGATCCGGCCAGGGCGACCCTTGACGCTGACGTCGTCTACCGCTGGAGGGAGCACGCATTCGAGACGGAGATCCGCGCCCGCTCGACGCAGACGAGCGACGCCGACGCCTTCAGGCTGACCGCGGACCTCGCTGTCGACGTCGACGGCGAGCCGTTCTTCCGGCGCGCCTGGTCGGAGACCATCCCGCGCCGCCTCGTCTGACCGGGCTGTGGCGTACGGGCCTGACGGCAGGAGCTACGGTGAGCCGGCGGCGACCTGTCCGGCCAGCTCCTCGATGATCCGGCGCGCGTCCGCGGACCCGAAGCCGAGAAACGGATCGACCTCCAGCATCCGCTCAGCGACGCGCCCGGCGGTTCGGGTGTAAAGGACGGGATAGATCGCACCGGAGCCGTCCGCTTCGAGCGTCGCGGCGAGGGCGTTCGGCCCGCTTGCGTCCAGGAAGTCCGCGAGCGGCCAGGCTCCGTCGTCGCGGAACCCACCGTCGAGATCGATGGTGAGGACCCGGGCGAGGTAGCCGCGCTGGTGGAACAGGTCGGGTGCCTGGGCGAGCTCGGTCGCGAGGAACGACGCCGCATCATGGAGCGGGAAGTGCGGCCGCTCGGGCTGGTAGCCGAACCTGGTTCGGGCGACATGCTCAGCCAGGACTCGGGCGTTGTACCGGGCGCCGTTGACAGCCCCCGAGTTGGCCGGGATACCGTGCTTCTGGATGCCCTTCGCGCCTTGACCGATCGTCCCGGCGAAGAAGATCCCGGGCAGGCTCGCGCTCTCCCACCACGGCGTCTGCACCGGCAACCGACTCGCCCCAAAGGTCGTCACGCCGAGGGCCGGCAGATCGACAAGCGGACAGACGAACCCGGTCGCGGAGATGACCTCATCGACCTCGATTGACAGGTCGGCTCCGCCGTCGGTCCGCCGCAGGTGGACGGTCAGGACGCCGTCGGGGGCCCGCTCGATCCGGTCGAGAGCCGCGTCGAGGACGCTCACCCCACCGCCCAGGACATGGTCCTCGAACGGCTGGACGTAACGAGCCCGGACGCCGACGAGCGACTTCGTGTCGACCGACAGGCGCGCCTTGGACGGTGAGGCGAGAACGAGCTGGCGCGCCCACGGCAGGAGGCCGTTCGCAAGCTCGAAGCCCGAGTTCTGTTTCCCGATGATGAACACTCGTCGATCGGCATAGGTCTCGGCCGAACGGAAGTCCGCGTAGTGGTGGGCGTGCTGGAGCCCGTCGCCCGGTGGCGTGAAGGGCTCCGCGACGCCGACCGCGACGACCAGAACGCGGCAGCGGTACTCGCCGTCGGTCGTCTCGACCACGAAGCGTCCGCCGTCGGCGTCGGCCTCGTGACGAGTCGCCGTCCAGCGGCAGCCGTAGCGCACGCGGATCGCCGCCCGTTCGGCGAAGGCGACAAGGTTCGCCTCCATCTCCGGTCGCGACGGGAAGTACGAGGTGCCGTCCATGAACTCCGGCTGGAGCGCCCGCGTGGCCGGCTCCTCGCCGAGCAGGCTGTTCCAGTCGTAGCGCTCGTACGCCCGGCTACGGCGGGCGGCCGGAGCGTACGGCTTGGTCCACGACAGGAGGCGCTGGAAGAACGGCCAGCGGCGGAACATCCCGCCCGGCGCCGGATCCGCCGACACCACCGCGTGATCCACGCCGGCGCGTCGGAGCGAGTACGAGACCTGGAGCGCGCCCGGGCCGCTGCCGACCACGAGGACCGGGTACTCGCCGGGTGGGAACGGCCGGCTCAGCTCCGCCATCGGTTCGCGGCTCGGAGACGACGAGCCTGGGCCTGCAGCATCCGGTACATGACCCGCGGGTGATCGTTCAGGAACGACTCCACCCGCGGACCGGCGAGCACGAGGCAGCGCAGGGGTCGGACGGCGACGACATCGGCGATGGGCGACTCCCCGAGGAGGATCGAAACCTCTCCGAAGAACTCGCCGCGGGCGAGCCGGGCGCGCTCCGTCCCATCGACGACGATGGCCGCCTCGCCATCGAGGATGACGTGGAACCCGGATCCGGTCAGACCCTGGCGAAGGACGCGTTCTCCCTCACTGAAGACGGCCTCTTCGAAGACGTGGACGATCCCCTCGAGCTGAGCCTGATTCAGGTCGGCGAACAGCGCGAAGGACGCGATCGCATCGACCAGTTCATCGCCTCTCGCCATGGTCCGCATAGTGCCAGACCCGGACGTCGAGCGGAAGGCCTCGGACGTAGTTGACGGCCAACCGCCGCGCAGCGCAGCATGGCCGCGTGAGCGAGACCGGAGGACCCGTGACCCAGACCATCGACGACAGGGCCCGATTGCTGGCGGGGACCCGACTGTTCGGCGGCGTCGACGCCGACGGACTCGCCCGGATCGCCGCGAGGATCAGCGAGATCGATGTCCCCGCCGAGCGAGTGATCGCCCGCCAGGGCGAGATCGGGACCGGGTTCTACGTGATCGTCGCGGGATCCGCCCGGGTCGTGCGCGATGGTGCCACGGTCGCCCATCTCGGGCCGGGCGACTTCTTCGGAGAACTGTCCGTCCTCGACGGACGGCCTCGCGTCGCCCAGGTCGTGAGTGATGAACCCACGACCTGCCTCGCCCTCGCCTCGTGGGACTTCGAGGCCGTGGTCGCAGAGCAGCCGACCGTCGCCCTCGCGATCCTGCGCGAGCTCGCGGGCCGACTCCGGGACCTGACCGAAGGCTCGAACCATTGACCGCGGGGGAACCGGACCGGACGGCGGCGTCGCACGCCGGCAAGACCGGGACCGTCACCTTCCTGTTCACCGATATCGAGGGCTCGACACGCCTGGAGCAGCGCGTCGGTACGCCACGCTATGCGGCGCTTCGCGAGCGGCACCGGACGATCCTCCGTGAGATCTGGCAGGCCAACGGCGGCGACGAGCAGGGCACGGGAGGCGACTCATTCTTTGTCGTCTTCGGGAGTGCCAAGTCGGCGGTCGCTGCGGCGGTCGCGGGGCAACGCGCCCTCGCCGCGGAACCGTGGCCCGACGACGGCGAGATCCGGGTCCGGATGGGCGTTCATACCGGCGAGGCGGAGGTCGCCGGCGGGAGCCTGGTCGGCCTCGACATCAACCAGGCCGCCCGGATCGCCGCGGTCGCTCATGGCGGCCAGATCCTGGCGTCGGAGGCGACTCGGATCCTGGTGGCCGGCGACCTGTCCAGCGACGTCCACCTGCGCGACCTCGGGGCATTCCGGCTCAAGGATCTCCTCGCCCCGGAACGCCTCACCGCGGTCCTCGGTGACGGTCTGCCGTCGGGATTCCCGCCACCACGGGCCCCGGACGCCCATCCGAACAACCTGCCGACCCAGCTCACGACGTTCGTCGGGCGCGACGCGGAGCTGGCCGAGGCGGCGGGCCTGCTGGCCGGGACACGCCTGCTGACCCTCACCGGGCCGGGTGGGACCGGCAAGACACGCCTGTCGCTCCAGCTCGCGGCGATGGTCTCGGACGCCTACCCGGACGGCGTCTTCTTCGTGCCACTCGAACCGATCCGGGACCCGTTGCTCGTCGCAGCCCGGATCGCCTCCGTGGTCGGCGTCGTCGAGGGTGGGGCTCGTCCCATCGCCGACTCGCTCGCGGACTGGCTGCGCGACCGGCGGGTCCTGCTCGTCCTCGACAACTTTGAACAGGTCGTCGCGGCAGCGCCGATCGTGGCGGACATCCTGCGGTCCGCCCCGGAGGTCAAGGTCGTGGCGACCAGTCGGGCTGCGCTCCACGTATCCGGCGAACAGGAGTACCCCGTCTCCGGCCTGCCCGCACCACCCGATCCGAGCCAGCTGTCCGGCCTGGACCGACTCAACATGCCGGGCGGACGTCGGGCTCAGGATGCGGAGACGCTCGGCCAGTACGCCGCGGTCCGGCTGTTCCTCGAGCGGGCGGTGGCCGTCCGTCCGGGCTTCAAGCTCACGAACGACAACGCACCGGCGGTCGCAGCCATCAGCGCCCGCCTCCACGGGATGCCACTCGCCATAGAGCTGGCGGCGGCGTGGATCAGGCTGCTCACGCCGGACGCGATCCTGAGCCGACTCGAGCACCAGCTCGACACGCTCGCCGCCGGTTCGCGCGACCTTCCTGAACGCCAGCAGACCCTCCGCGGCACGATCGGCTGGAGCTACGACCTGCTCGACGAGGACGCACGTCGGCTGCTCGATCGGCTGTCGGTCTTCGTGGGCGGTTTCGATCTTGCCGCCGTCGAAGCCGTCTGCGGCCCGTCCGGCGAGCTTGGCGGCGACCCGCTCGATGGGCTCAGCGGCCTCGCGGACCAGAGCCTGGCCAAGGTCGAGGCAACGTCCGACGGCGAGCCCCGCTTTCACCTCCTGGTGTCGATCCGCGAGTACGCGGCGGAGAGGTTGCACGCCCGGGGCGAAACGGAGCTCATCCAGGCCCGCCACCGCGACTGGTTCACGGCCTTCGCCGCTCGCGCGGCCGGCGAGTCGTCGGGGACCGACCAGCGCGCCTGGCTGGACCGGCTCGGGCTGGAACACGACGACATCCGGGCGGTCCTTGACCGGAGCGTCGCCGCTCCGGATCCGCCGGTCGCGATCGGGCTCGCCTTCTCCATGTGGCGGTTCTGGCAGAAGCGCGGTCACCTCGCCGAGGCTCGTCGCCGGCTGGAGGCGATGGATGCCGCAGCCTGGTCGCGTGACGATCCTCGACTTCGGGCCAGACTCATGGAGGCGCTCGGCGGTACGTACTGGTGGCGGGGAGAAATGGCGGCCATGGGCCGCTGCTACCGGGAGGCGCTGGAGCTGTGGCTGGCCATGGGCGACGACCCTGAGATCGCCAATGCGTACTACAACGCTTCGTTCGTCTACGCCTTCCCGGACGCGACGGCCGATGCCGATGCCGCCTACGCAGACCCGGATCGGATCGGCCTTGGGTACTTCGAGCGGGCGCGGGACATCTACCGCAAGATCGGCGACCGTCGAGGAGAGGCGAATGCCCTGTGGGGCCTCGGCAACTATCACTATTTCCGCCGCGCCGCAGGCAGCGGCATCGAGGAATTCCGCCGATCGTTGGAGATGTTCCGGGACGTCGGCGACGTCACCATGGAGGCTTGGGCGCTCCATATGCTCGGGACCGCACTTCTGCGAAACGGCGACGTCGCCGAAGCCCGAGGCCACATCGAGCATGCGATCCGGCACTTCCACGCGGCAGGCGATGCCGCGGGCCTGACTATAACCCTTGACGACCTGTCCTCGGTCACGGTGGCAGAGGGAGACATGCCGCGGGCCGCACGTCTCCGGGGCGCCGCCCGGAACCTCACGGCGGAGACTGGCGCGGGACTCGCCGGCTTTGTCGAGGACACGTTCGAAGCCACCGTCCGACCGAGCGTGCGCTCACACATGTCGGAGGAGGACCTGGCCCGTTACGGCGCAGAGGGGGCCGCCATGACCCTCAACGAGGCCGTCGCCTACGCCCTCCAGACGAGCGACCCGGCGGCGCACCACGACTCGCCAGGGGCGTAGCATGGTCGGCGTGACCGTCAAACTTGCGCTTCTCGACATCGAGCCACTCGACCTCGTGGGCGACGAGGTGGACCTGGCCACGGCGCCGGCCGAGTTCGACCCCGGGCTCATCATCCTGACCTGCGCCAACTGCGGCGCGGCGATGGACGAGCGCAAGTGCAAGCTGGTCTGCCGGTGCGGCTACTTCCTGTCCTGCTCGGACTACTACTGACCGCGCCACAGTATCGAGGCGAACCATGGCCGAGCCACTGGCACCGATCATGCTCACCATCGAGACGCCCGCCTCGCCGGCCGACGCGTGGGCGGCCCTGACCGAGCCGGAGCGGATCGCCGAGTGGTTCACCGATGCCAGTCCGCTCGCTGCCGTCGGCGAGCCGTATCGCCTCGAAGGAGAGCGCCAAACTCGCGATGATGCTGAGCGCCAACGGCGACCCCGCGGCAGTTGCCGACTTCAAGAAGGCGGGGAGCACACGGGCTCCTGAGGAGGCTCACGCCTCAATCGCGACTGGCCTCACGCAGGCGCTGTTTCAGGCCTGGGCGCTCGAACAAGGACCCCTCAACTTCGTCGCGGATGCTTGGGAGCGCGGCGATGCCCCCGACGCCTCGGTCGCCGAGGTCAGGGCTCAACTGGAACTGGCGCGCGACGCCTTCGACAATGCGCTGCGACTCTTGGATGCCGGAACTGGCGCCTGATGGGAATGACAACTCCATTTGGCCCCACCCCATC
>JBCLDE010000041.1:0-19173 GCA_038915165.1 Candidatus Limnocylindrales bacterium | reverse complement strand
ACCAGTTCGCCAGGGAGTGGTTCCGCCGCCACGATCCGGACCCCCGGCTTGTGCTCGCGCATAAAGCGCGAGACGCCCATGAGCGTCCCGCCCGTCCCCAGCCCGGCAACGAAGACGTCGATCTCCGGGCAGTCGGCGAGGATCTCCGGACCGGTCGTCTCGTAGTGGGCCTGTGGGTTCGCCGGGTTGCCGTATTGATACGGCATGACGAAGCGATCGTCCTTGCTGCACAGGTGCTTGGCCAGCGCGATCGCCCCGTTGCTGCCCTGCGCGCCGGGCGAATCGATGACCTCCGCGCCGAACAGCGCGGCCATCTGGCGTCGCTCGTTCGTGACGTTATCCGGCATGACCAGTGCGACGCGATAGCCCTTGCGTCGGCCGATCATCGCGAGGGCGATGCCGGTATTGCCCGACGTCGGCTCCAGGATGATCGAATCCTCGTGGAGCAGCCCGCGCGCCTCGAGGTCTTCGATCAGATACTTCGCGACGCGGTCCTTCACCGAGCCCGTCGGGTTGAGCATCTCCAGCTTGGCGAAGATGCGGACCGACGGGTTGGGCGACATGCGCGGGATCTCGACGAGCGGCGTGTAGCCGATCGCATCGAGGATGCTCTCGAAGCGGCCACCGTGACGGGGCAGCTCATCGTGGACGTGCCCCATCCGGCTCAGCCCCCGGCCATCGCCGGGAGGAGGCGGACCTCATCGGCTGGGGCGACCGGCGTATCCAGCCCGGCCAGGTAGCGCACATCCTGGCCATTGACATAGACGTTGACGAAGCGATTCAGGTCGCCGTCTGCGCTCAATAGCTGCGAACCCAGCGACGGATGCTTCGAGACGAGCGCCGCCACGACGGCCCGGATCGAATCGCCCTCGAGTTCCAGCGACTTGACCCCGCCCACGCTGGCCCGCAGGACGGACGGGATGAAGACCACGCTCACGCGCGCGCGTCCGGGGAAACCTTGCCGGCCAGCCCGGTCGTGGTCAGCAGGAACGGCGCATCGGCACCGACGTTGGCGACCGTCAGCGGCCGACCCGCGGCCCGTGCCTCAACGGCGGCGTCCGAGCAGACCGGGCAGCTCGGGTCGCGCCGCAGCTTGAGCTCCGTGAACTCGGTCTCCAGAGCATCGAACAGGACCAGCCGGCCGGCCAGCGTCTGGCCGATCCCGAGCAGGACCTTGAGCGCCTCGTTCGTCTGGAGCAGCCCCAGGATGCCGGGCACGACGCCAAGCACGCCGGCCACGGAGCAACCGGGCGCAAGCTCCGGCGGCGGCGGGGTCGGGTAGAGGCAGCGGTAGCACGGTCCCTCGTACGGGATGAACGTGGTCAGCTGACCCTCGAACCGGAAGACGCTCGCGTGGATGACCGGGATGCCGGCCGCCACCGCGGCATCGTTGAGGATGTAGCGCGTCTCGAACGTATCGGTGCCGTCGAGGATGACGTCGTAGCCCGCGATGATCCGCTCCACGTTGGCGGCGACCAGCATCTCCTCGTGGGCGACCACCTTGATGTCCGGGTTGAGCGCGTTGATCGAGATGCGGGCCGACTCCACCTTGCGCTCGCCGATGCGCGCCGTCGTATGGATGATCTGGCGCTGGAGGTTGGACAGGTCGACGATATCGAAGTCCACGATGCCGATCGTCCCGACCCCGGCCGCGGCGAGGTACAGCGCGGCCGGCGACCCGAGGCCGCCCGCCCCGATGAGCAGTGCCTTGGAGCTGAGCAGCTTCGCCTGGCCCGCCGAACCGACCTCCGGGATGAGCAGATGGCGGCTGTAGCGCTGCTTCTGCTCCGCGTTCAGGACGACCGGCGTCTCGAACTCGAGCCCGGCGCCCTTCCAGGCCTGGAAACCGCCAGACATCGAGGCGACGTTCGTGTAACCCATCTCGGCCAGGGTCTGGGCCGCGAAGAGCGAGCGCACGCCTCCGGCGCAGTACAGGATGACCGGCGCCTCGCGGTCGGGGACGGCGCCCTCGATCTGCGACTCGATATAGCTCTTGGAGATGTGGTTCGCGCGGGGCAGGTGGCCCTGCTCCCATTCGGACGCCTCGCGGACGTCGACGATCGTGGCGGCGCCGGGCGGGAGGCCACCCACCTCCTGCGGGGTGACTTCTCTGATCCGCGAGCGCGCCTCGCGAAGAAGATCGGCGTAGGACTTCGGCATGTTGGGTATCGGGGCTCCGATGATCGACGGGCTGGCGCCGGTTGGGCGTCAGGGCGGTGGTGGAAGGAACGGATCCGGGTGCGGGTCCGCGGCGCCGAGGTCGGACAGCACGTGCTGGAGGCTGTCGTGGCTGAGCATCGCGCACTTGAGCCGGGCCGGGCTGATGTCGATGCCAAGGAGGTCCAGCAGGTCGTCCGCTCGGATCGCCGCGACCTCGCTGAGCGGCTTGCCCTTGATCTCGTCGGTCAGCAGCGACGCGCTGGCCTGGCTGATGGCGCAGCCTCGACCGGTGAAGGCGACGCGATCGACGATGCCATCGTTGACGCCGACCATCAGCGTGATCCGGTCGCCGCACAGGGGGTTGGTGCCCTCATACGACGCGTCGGCGTCCTCGATGACCCCAAAGTTATGGGGCCGCCGGTAGTGCTCCAGGATGTAGTCGCGGTAGAGATCGTCCATGCTCGCCAGAGTGTAGCGCGGAAGTCTAATCCCTACCACCGAAGTCGGATATGGCTCTGCGCCCGCGCCACCCAAGCTGACGCGCCCGACGCGGTATCCTGCAGTGGCGCCGACACCGCCACCGTCCTGAGAGGGACCCTGCTTGCCGCCGGTCGTGATCGACAACCCGATCCTGAACTCGCCGTTCCGCGAGCCGGCGCGCCATTTCCGGTTCGACGACGACGGGATCACGAACGAGATCGCCGAAGGCCGCCGACGGAGCACGTACTTCATCCCGATCCCGAAGCCCAGGACGACGGGCGGCGCCCAGCTCAGCCTGCCCGGCGACTGGGTCGCCGAGCGGATGACCGACAACGACTTCATCAACCGGGTGCGCGAGCACGTCGGCGCCTGGCGGAGCGCCCGCTACCCCGGGATCACCGCGGTCACCCGCGAGCTGCTCACGTACTGGCAGGAGCCCGCCCGCGAGAAGCCACTCTTCTTCTGCCAGATCGAGGCGCTCGAAACCGCCATCTTCCTGGCCGAGGTCGCCGGCCACCGCCAGCCGTGGATCGAGAACAAGCTCCGCGAGGACAGTCAGGCGCGCAACCCGGGGCTCTATCGGATCGCGTTCAAGATGGCCACCGGGTCGGGCAAGACCGTGGTGATGGCGATGCTCATCGCCTGGCAGGCGCTCAACAAGCTCGCCAACCCCCAGGACAAGCGCTTCAGCGACACGTTCCTCGTGATCACCCCAGGGATCACGATCCGCGATCGCCTCCAGGTCCTGCGGCCGAACCTCGCCGGCAACTACTACGGGGAGCGCGACCTCCTCACGCCGGATCAGCTCCATGCTCTGCAGGCCGCCAAGATCGAGATCGCGAACTTCCACGGCTTCATCCGGCGCGAGACGTTCGAGGCGGCCTCGCTGACGAAGAAGGTCCTGGCCGGCCCCGGCGGCGACACCGACCAGTTCAAGGAGACCCCCGACCAGATGGTCCGCCGGGTCTGCCGGGCGTTCGGGACGAAGCGCAACATCGTCGTGCTGAACGACGAGGCCCACCACTGCTACCAGTCGGCGCCCCAGAGCGAGGAGGAGAAGCTGACCGCCGACGAGCGGACCGAGGCCCGCCGGGACGAGGAGGCCGCCCGGGTCTGGCTCAACGGCCTGCGCGCGATCGAAGCGAAGCTCGGCGTCCGGGCGATCTACGACCTGAGCGCGACCCCCTTCTTCCTGCGCGGCTCGGGCTACCGCGAGGGCACCCTCTTCCCATGGGTCGTCTCCGACTTCAGCCTGATTGACGCGATCGAGGCCGGCATCGTGAAGATCCCCCGCGTCCCGGTCTCCGACGACTCCGTTGCCGGCACCTCGCCGACCTACCGCGACCTGTGGCGCCGGATCCGCGACGACCTGCCGAAGAAGGGCCGCGCGACCGACGAGGTCCAGGGCGAGCCCAGGCTCCCCAAGGCGCTCGAGGGTGCCCTGCGCAGCCTGTACGGCAACTACCAGAAATCGTACCAGGCCTGGCAGACGACCGGCTCTGGCACACCGCCGGTCTTCATCGTCGTCTGCCAGAACACGAACATCAGCAAGCTCGTCTTCGACTGGATCGCCGGCTGGGAGAAGACCCTGGCCGACGGCTCGACCGTCGCGGTCCCCGGCGCCCTCCCGATCTTCAGCAACGTCGAAGGCGGGCTGTGGTCCGAGCGCCCGAACACGCTGCTCATCGACTCCGCCCAGCTCGAATCCGGCGAGGCGATGGATCCGGCGTTCAAGAAGATCGCCGCCGCCGAGATCGACGAGTTCAAGGCCGAGTACCGCGCCCGCTTCCCGGGCCGTTCGGTCGAGGAGATCACCGACGAGGACCTCCTGCGCGAGGTGATGAACACGATCGGCAAGAAGGACCGCCTGGGCGAGCAGATCCGCTGCGTCGTCTCGGTCTCCATGCTGACCGAGGGCTGGGACGCCAACACCGTCACCCACATCCTGGGCGTGCGCGCCTTCGGGACCCAGCTGCTGTGCGAGCAGGTCGTGGGGCGCGGCCTCCGGCGGGTCAGCTACGAGCCCGGACCGGACGGCCACTTCGCGCCCGAGTACGCCGAGGTCTACGGCGTCCCGTTCAGCTTCCTGCCGACGAGTGGCCAGAGCGGGCCGATCATCCAGAAGGAGATCCACCGGGTGCGCGCCCTGCCCGAGCGGGCCGAGATGGAGGTGACGTTCCCGCGCCTGCTCGGCTACCGCTACGACCTGCCGACCGAGCACCTCAGCGCGGCGTTCACCCCGGACTCGGTGAAGACCCTCGCGACCGATGAGGTCCCGGTCGTCACCGTGCTCGATCCGATCGTCGGCACCTCCATCGAGACGAACCTCGACGATCTCAAGCGCCGGCGGCCGCAGGAGGTCGCCTTCCGGATCGCCAAGCGCGTCCTCGACACGTACTTCCGCGCCGCCGACGACGCCGAACAGCCGTGGCTCTTCCCGCAGCTCCTCGCGATCACGCAGCGCTGGCTGGCCGAATGCATCGTCCTCAAGGACAACGCGTTCCCCCAGATGCTGCTCATCGCCGAGTGGGAGCACGACGCCGCCGACCGAATCCACCGCGCGATCGTCCGCGGCACGGCAGGTGAGCAGCGGATCATGCCGAACCTCCGCCCATACGACCCGATCGGCTCCACCCGCTTCGTCGATTTCTCGACGACGAAGGCGGTCTACGAGACCACTCGCAGCCCGCTCAACTACCTCGTGCTGGACTCCGGCTGGGAGGCGAAGCTCGGCCAGGTCCTCGACGGGATGGCCGAGGTGATCGCCTACGCGAAGAACCAGGGCCTCAACTTCAGGATCCCGTACACCTTCGAGGGCGAGGCCGCCAACTACGTCCCCGACCTCATCGTCCGGATCCACGACGGCGCCTCGGAGCCACTCAACCTCATCATCGAGGTGACCGGCGAGCACCGCCGCGAGAAGGCCGCCAAGGTCGCCACCGCCCAGACCTACTGGATCCCCGCCGTGAACAACCACGGCGGCCTCGGCCGCTGGTCCTTCCTGGAAGTGTCCGATCCCTGGGACGCCGCGAACCTCATCCGGGCGCATCTGGCGGCACTACATGTGAGCGCGTTCGCTATCTGATCGCGCCCTTACGAGGGATCGACCTGATGAGGCATCGCCGGGTCCACCCCCAGAGCGGCCAGGGCACTGTCGGCTGCTCGACGGATGTTCTGAAGGGACTCGATCACGGTCGCGCGCATCAGATCTGGACCGTCAAGGTGTTCAACGGCAGAGTCAACATCGTCGAGGACGGGTCCGCCGAGAAACCATGCCTCATCCAGCGTCCTCCAGACATGTCGTGCGATCTCGACGTGTGCTGGCACCCCCGCGTCCCTGTTCTGCCTCAGAGTTGTGAGTGTCGCCGCATCGCCGTCCGCGGTGAGCAGCTGCGAGAACTTTCGAAGGGCATTCTTCGCGGCGATCGGACCTTGGCGCACGCTGTGGCCGGCCCAGCGCTTGGCCAGCTCCAGCTGTTCCTCGCGATCCAACTTGACGATCGTGGCAAACAGCTTTCTCGCATCTTCGCCCACCAGGGACTTGGTCTGAACGGCGAACACACGGTTGAAGTCGACCAGCCCACCCGGAAACCCTCGCTCGTCATCGGGAAGGAGCGGATGGATCCCGACCTCATCTGGGTTGTTCTTGATCCGATCGTCGATCTCGGCAGGCGTCGCTTTGCGCAAGGAGGCGAGGAGGATCCGACCACGGGCTCCAAAGCCGCCTTCCCGCTCGCCGGCTAACGTGGCCAGCTCGCAGTCATCGGTCAGGACGATCGCCATGCGCTTGGCCCCGGTCGTCAGAACGACGTCATCAGGCTCCATCGTTGCCTGGACGAAGACCTTGTCCTCCTTGTCGACCGGGGACTCACCTCGGATGCCAAACCCGACCTTACCGCCGGCGATAGCCGTCCTGAACAATGCACGCGAGTCGTTGCGTACGTAGACGTCAAAGAGCCACTCGGCCTCGATCACATCCCCAAAGGACGACCGGCCATCCGGATCGAGGTACATGTCTCACCGAGCCGCGCGTGCGAGGTAGCGGCGACCGGTGCCCTCGCGATCCCAGTCCGCGGTGGCGTCGGAAGGCTCCGACACAGGCGCGGTCGTCAGTGGTTCGGGCGGATCAGGCGGAAGGATCACCGGGTCGTATGCCGCCCATGCCCGTTCAGCCTCTCCGTCGACGAAAGCCGACCACGTCTCGGGCGAGAAGGTCTCCGACTCGACGGATGCTCGCGCTCGTTCCCGCAAGTCATCCATCTCGGCGAACCTGAGCACAGGGAGGAACCCCCAGCGCTCGTCAATATCGTCGCCGGACCGGGCGTGTGCGATCGCGCGTTCGGCCTCAAGCCACGCCTGGAAGCGTTCGAGTCGGTACTTCGTCGCCCTGGCGCTGATGGCCATGAACGCTCGCGCAGCAGCCTCGAAGCTGGGTTGATCGACGATCGACGCGATCGCATCGAGCTGGCGCCCTGCGTCGGCAAGCGTCTGCTCTCGCGAAACGCCCGAGCTCGTTGTCTCGAGCTCAAGGCGAAGCGCCGCGAATAGCTCCCGAGCCTCGTTGAAGCGAGCCTCGGCCAGCAGGCGTTTGAGATCCGGCCGCCGCGTCGCCAACAAGACGCGTGCCGTGTCCTCATCCTCGTCCATAGCCTGCGCCAGGAAGTTGGCTCGTGCGCCGATCTCCGAGACGCGGTCGGTCGGCAGGGCGCCCTTCTTGCGGTACGTGAAGAACGTCCGACGCGGAACATCCAACAGGTCAATGAGCGGATCCCAGTCGACATGCAGTCGATCCTTGATGCGCTCGATCGTGGCGAAGACTGTCCCGGGTTCGAGCGATGGCGATTCGGTGGCGCCGCTCACGATCCCAGAGGCCCCGACCTTGGCCAAGCTTCTTCGTCGAACGTCACGCTTCTCCCTCATGGCACCTGAACAGCACTCAGGATATCACTCGTCCAAGGATGAGTGCCATTACGGTGCTGTAAACCCATGCGATGGTCGCCCGGCCACGTTCGCGCCTCGGACACTACCGATCACCGCTCACCTGCGCCGCGTTATCATCGATTGCATGGTTGAGCGCGTGAACGCGAACCTGGTGGGCACGAATGAGGCGGCCGTGCTCTTCGGCGTCCGAGCCGATGGCCTTGGACCGGGAGGTCGTCAAGGCCGGACCGGCCCGCGTCGCGCCGTGGCCCTGGCCGACCTGCCGCTCAGTCCGGATGCGGCACGATGGCTGCCGCTGATCAAGCGGCGGATCGTTCGCGGCTTCCGGCCGGACCGGATCGTGCTGTTCGGCTCCCAGGCGCGCGGCGAGGCTCGCGCCGACAGCGACTTGGACCTGCTGGTCGTCATCCCGGGCATCGCGCACCGGCGGCACGCCGAAGCGGCGATCTACGCGGCGCTCGCCGGCATCCCGCTCGCCACGGATGTCGTCGTCACCACGCCGGACGACGTCGATCGCTACCAGGATGTGGTGGGGTCGGTCCTGCTGCCGGCACTGCGTGAGGGGGTCACGATCTATGCGAGGGCCTGATCGCCAGGCGGCGCTCGCTCGTCGCTGGCTGTCCAAGGCACGAACGGACCTCGCGCTGGCCACCGTCGTGCTCGAGAAGGCTCCGGAGATCGAGAGCTGGGCCGCCTGCTTCCACGCGCAGCAGGCGGCAGAGAAGGCGCTCAAGGCGGTTCTGGTCGCGCGAAGCGTCGAGCCCCCGTTCGTCCACAACCTCGTCGCCCTTCGTGCCATTCTGCCCGGCGACATCGACCTGGACGCTTCCGTGGAGAGCCTGGCCGACCTCAGCGCCTACGCCCGGGGCGTCCGCTACGTGAGCGACATCGATGGCTCAGAGGACCCGACCTGGGACGAGGCCGAACGAGCGGTCGTCGCCGCCGGGCGGATCCTGCGCGGTCCGGTCGTACCTCGGGCTGGACGCGCAGTGACGCCCGAGACCGGCGATGGTCTACTCGCGCTCCCGGAGCTCAGGATGCGGAGATCGTTCCCAAGGGATTTCGAAGCTGTCCCGGCGGACTGGGCACCACGGCCCGCGAAACATCTCGAGATGTGTGCACCACGTCGCGCAGACGAGCCGACGCACGACAGGGATGCGGTGATACCAGCCCATCAACCAATCCAGGTATCCGCCCACATACCACTTCCAGGCGACCCACTCCTCCCAGCCTATTTCCGGGTGGAGCTTCCCGTAGCCGTAGGGGCAGTCGGCCGCGGTGTGATGACTGATTCGGAGCTCCGAGTAACGCACGATCAGGTTGTTGAACATGACGGACACGCCGCAAGCCGGCGCGGTACGGGTTGTTGCAGAACGAGTGGTCAGCTGGCTGCGCGGACCCGGTGCGGGGCACTGTCAAGCCCGAGTCCAGACCGCGCAGTAGAGACGAGCTGGCGACCGGAGCTGACGCGGCCGCGCCTGCCGTTCGCCCAGTGCCAGTCCAGGATGAGGCACTTGGTCGGCATCCCGCGCTCGACCGCAGCGAGGACAGCCGGCCAAGCCTCGCGCGTCGACACAAAGCGACCGAGGATCTTGTTGGAGGGGATCAGCCGGAGCGAGTACCCGACCGCTCCGTCAATCGCGATGCCGAACCCTTGGGGGGACCTCGGACGGTTCACGAGCCTGGCTCGACTGAAGTCGAACTCGACTCGTTCGAGATCAGCGTCGTCGTCGTTCGTATGCATTTCGTTCGCGCTTCGTGGCGCGCCATGCGGAAATGATCCTGGGCGACCTGTGATGGCCGTGTCCGTTGGTCGTCAGCTTGCGGCGCGCGCCGGCCGTCGGGTTGCCACTTGCCCGATGCCGGCTCGGGCGGTGGCCTCGAGGATGCGGCCCGACCCGACCCGGTCCCGCTCGCCGTCCGTAAAGTGGGCATCGAGGACCAGACATCGGGCGGGGATTCCGCGCTCGATCTCGGCCAGGACCACTGGCCAGGCGTCGCGGGTCGACGTGAACCGGGCAAGCACCTTGTTCGAAGGGATGAGCCGGAGTGAATACCCCGTCGCGTCATCGATCCGGATTTCGAAGCCCTCCGGGAACCGGGGGCCCTTCGCCCGGGTCGCTCGACTGAAGTCGAACTCGACTCGCTCCAAGTCAGCGTCGTCGTACGTATGCATTTCGTTCGCGCTTCGTGGCGCGCCATGCAGAAATGATTCGCGGAGCCTTGAGGCGGTTCGGGCCTGCGGCCGTCAGCTCGCGACGCGAACTCGGTTCGGGCCGGTGTCGAGCCCGAGTCCGGATCGAGCGATGGAGACGAGCAGGCGACCGGAACTCACTCGGCCACGTCTGCCGTCCGCCCCATGCCAGTCCAGCATCAGGCACTTCGCCGGGATCCCGCGCCCCATTTCGGCGAGAATCGCGGGCCAAGCCTCGCGAGTGGACGCGAACCGGCCGACGATCTTGTTGGAGGGGATCAAGCGGAGCGAGTACCCCACCGCACCGTCGATGACGATGCCGAAGCCATCGGCTTCCCGCCTGGCGTACTTGCCGACCTCCACCTTCCCGAACTCGAGGATGTCGGCGAAGTCGAGGTCAGCGTCGTCGTTCGTATGCATCGCGTTCGCGCTTCGTGGCGCGCCATGCGGAGATGATCCGGGGTTGGACCCCGTCGTCGGAGGTTACCACGACCAGGAGCCGGCCAAGCGCCGAATAGCCGATCGTCTTGAAGCGCGGTTCGTCCAGGGAGTGGGTCTCGTCGAACCAGGTGACCGTGAGGCGTCCTTGGAGGACCGTCTTGGCTTCGTCGAACCATATGCCGCGCTTGCGGACATTGATCGCCTCCTTCTCGGAATCCCACGTGTAGTCGAGCACACGCTGGACCGTAGCGGTCGTCCCTCACCCGCCACTTACCCGGATAACGGAGAGATGAGCGATGGCCCGTAGGATCACGAAGCCCGCCGCGCCGACCTCCGTTCAGGCCGTCCGCCACACGGGAGAGAGCCGGGTGAACATCCCGACCGCAGAGACGCAATCGCTCGCCGCGAAGGACGAGCAGGGGCCGCAGACGCTCCGCTATCCGCGCGACCCGTCGCTGGATCCGCAGCTGGTCTGGAAGGGCAAGGACGAGCAGGACGGCGAGGACCTCGTCGTGCCGGCGCTGCCGATCTACATCCAGGAGCAGATCAGCCCGAAAGCGCTCATCGAGGACCTTCGGGCGGCGACCGCGGCCGGCCGGGACGCCCAGCTCGACCTCTTCTCCGGCGACTTCAACGGCATGGCCTTCGACGAGCGGGTCGACTTCTACCAGCACCCGATGAAGTGGTCGAACCGGATGATCCTGGGCAACTCACTGCCCGTGATGACCTCGCTGGCCGAGAAGGAGGGCCTCAAGGGCCAGGTCCAGACGATCTACCTTGACCCGCCCTACGGGATCAAGTTCGGCAGCAACTGGCAGGTCTCCACCCGGAAGCGCGACGTCAAGGACGGCAAGGCCGAAGACGCAACTCGCCAGCCCGAGCAGGTCCGTGCCTTCCGCGACACCTGGGAGCTCGGCATCCATTCCTACCTGAGCTATCTGCGCGACCGCCTCGTCGTGGCTCGCGAGCTCCTCACGGAGTCCGGCTCGATCTTTGTGCAGATCGGCGATGAGAACGTGCATCTGGTCCGGAACTTGCTGGACGAGGTATTCGGGAGCGAGAACTTCGTTTCCTTGATCACGTTCAAGAAAACGAGCGGTGCAGGCAGCTTCGCAGGAGGCACCAACGTTCTGGCCGCGACGACGGACTACCTCCTCTGGTACGGCCGGGACAAAGACATTGCCAAGTATCGACAACTCAATCGCCCGAAGGAACTGGGCGGGGCGGGAGCGGATCAGTACACGGGGATCGAGACCGCGGACGGGCGCCGGATTCGTGCCGCCCGCGGCGAGGACGGGAGGCCTTTCCGGACGGACAACCTAACGTCGCAGACCACTCGCGAGGCGCAAACGACGGTATTCGACGTTCGACTTGACGGTGTGACATATCGACCGACCAAAGGCGGCTGGAAGACGAATGAGGCCGGGATTCGAAACCTCACATTCGCGGGAAGACTTATGGGCGTCGGGCAAACGCTGACCTATGTGCGCTTTCTTGACGACTTCCCGGCCTACCCAATCAACAACTTCTGGGATGACACAGTCACCTCGGGTTTCGCTGACCCAAAGATCTACGCGGTTCAGACCAACACGAAGGTCATCGAGCGCTGCCTCCTCATGACCACTGACCCAGGCGACCTCGTCCTCGACCCGACCTGCGGCTCGGGGACGACCGCCTACGTCGCCGAGCAGTGGGGCCGGCGCTGGATCACGATCGATACCAGCCGGGTCGCGCTCGCGCTCGCCCGGACGCGCCTGATGGCGGCAAAATACCCGTACTACCTCATGGCGGATACCCCCGAGGGCCAGCGCAAGGAAGCCGACCTGACGGGAGCGCCGCCGCTCGGCTCCACCGAGGGCGACATCCGCAAGGGCTTCGTCTACGAGCGCGTCCCGCACGTCACCCTGAAGTCGATCGCCCAGAACCCCGAGATCCGCGAGGGGATGACCCGGGCCGAGATCGCCGCCGCGATCGCCCGCAACGCCGACACGGAGATCCTGTTCGACCGCCCGTACCTCGACAACAAGGTCGTCCGGGTCGCCGGGCCGTTCACCGTCGAGAGCCTGTCGCCCCACCGCGTCGTCGCCGATGGGCCCGAGGACCTCGTCAACCCGCCGGCGCCGATCGAGGACTCGGGGCGCTTCGTCGAGACGATCCTCGACAACCTCCGCTCGTCCGGCGTCGACAACCGGGTGAAGGGCGAGCGCCTCCGGTTCGAGACGCTCGACCCGTTTCCGGGACGCTTCCTCCAGGCGATCGGGACGTACCGCGAGGGCAAGACTGACCGGCGCGTCGCCGTGGCCATCGGGCCGCAGTACGGGACCGTCGGGCCGGACCTCGTCCGCGAGGCCGCACTGGAAGCCGGCGGCTACTTCGACATCCTCGTCGTGTGCGGCTTCGCCTTCGACGCCCGGGCCGACGAGGAGACCGGCAAGGCGATGCGCTTCGGCAAGCTGACCGTCCTGACCGCCCGGATGAACCCAGACCTCGCGATGGCCGAGGAGCTGCTCAAGAAGACCCGCAGCGGCAACCTGTTCACCGTCTTCGGCCAGCCCGATATCGATATCCGCCCGGTGGCCGGCGAGGCAGGCGACGGCGAGGCGAGGGAGCTCCAGGTCGAGATCCACGGCCTCGACGTCTACGACCCGACGACCGGCGTCGTCCGGAGCGACTCGACCGACGACATCGCCTGCTGGTTCATCGACACCGCCTACGACGACCAGCAGTTCTTCGTCCGCCACGCCTACTTCCTCGGCGCCGACGACCCCTACGACAAGCTCAAGCGCGCCCTCCGGGCCGACATCGACGAGGCCGCCTGGGCGTCGCTCAACTCAACGGTGTCGCGCCCCTTCCCGCGTCCCGCCTCCGGTCGGATCGCCGTCAAGGTGATCAACCACTACGGCGACGAGATCCTCAAGGTGTATGGGGTATAGCGATGCCGGGCGCTAGCGGCCGCACGTTGACCGCAATCAGGATGAGGAGGAGCCAATGGACGTGCCGCTCGCAGTGCTTGCCGATGCTGCCAACGCCGCAGCAGACGGCCGCCTGAACATTCTGGGGATCTTCGGCGAGATTCGATCGAGTCAGTTCCCCGCCATCCATCCCGCCGCCGTGCTGGTGTTCCGACTGCGCGCGCGTCGCTCAGAGCAGGGCGGCCAAGCCCGCGTCACCGTCCGCCTGATGGACATGGACAGCGTGCTGGCTGAGATCGAAGGCGAGTTCGTCATCCCCACCGGCAATGAGCCGGGCGACGTGATCATGAATCAGATCTTCACCCTGCAGATGCTCACCCTGCCTCGCGCGGGCGATTACGCGTTTCACATCCTCGTGAATGGTGACGAGAAGAACGTGGTGCCATTCCGTGCCATCCTGTTGCCGACCAGCCCGACCCAGGGATAGGCTGCCATGTCACGGGCCGACAAGCTGCTCGTGCAGATGCGCCGGAGCCGTTCAGGCTGGAAGCCATACCACTTTCGGACCCTGTATGGCGGCTTCGGCTTCGAAGTCGTAGACCAAGGAAAGCACACGAAGTACCGGCACCCGCGTTATCCCGATCTATGGACGATGATCCCCCGGTCGGACCCGCTCTCGAAGTCGTATGCTGAGGACGCCATCGAGATCATCGACGAACTCAGGCGAAGGGAGGCCGATCGATGATTGAGCTACAGGAGGCCCGCCGATCCGACGATGTCGCAATGGCTCTCCCTCCGATTCGGTATGACGTCGACGTCGTTCCGGAGGTCGTCGAGGGACAGACCATCTATGTCGCCAGCCACCCGGAGCTTCGGCACGTTCGCGCTCAAGGGGTGTCGGTGCAGCAGGCGATCGAGGACCTCGTCGACGTCGCAGACGCCTATCTCGCTGACATGGCGGCCGCGGGGATCGCCGTTCCTCCCGCCAAGGACCAGCCTCGGATGCGAATGTGGACGCTCGTTCCCTCGTCGGCCAAGCTACCCGATCCGTTCAAGATCGAGTGGCGAATGCGGCTGCCGGGAGGCTGACCAGGGCGGCGTGCTGCTCTTCGGTTCCGGGCCGAGCGACCGCGGTCGCCGTCCGTCAGGCTGTCACGACGCGTGATCAGCTGCGTGAGGTGCCCCCAGTCGGTCAGGGTACGTTCATGACGAGCGAGACGAACCGCACCAAGGCGGTGCGCATCCACGAGATCGTCACCGGGGACCAGTTGGGTTTGGACTTCGGCGGCGTCGACTTCTGGACCGATCGGCCGGTATCGGAGCTCATCAGCGAGGCTGGCGCGATCGCCGTCGAGAACCCTGCTGACCTCGAAGTCTCGGGCGTCACCAAGGAGGAGTGGTCGGCGCTCTACGAGGCCCTCGGCATTACCGAGTGACGAGGGTCGCCGGCCCCTGTCGACGGCGGCGACACGCGACGTGCGGTACGAGATCGTTGATCCCTACCTGCGGTTCTACATGCGGTTCATCGACCGCTACATGGGCGAGATCGAGCGTGGGCGTGGCCGGGTGGCCGCCAAGGCGATCCTCGCCGACTGGGCCACGTACCGCGGTAAAGCGATCGAGGCGCTGATCCGAGAGGCCATCGACGAGATCCTGCCCGACCCAAGGTTCGGGGATGCCTCGAGTGTCGGTAGCTTCTGGACGACCGACCACCGCATCGAGGTCGATCTCGTTGGCGCGGACCGGCGCGATCCGCCCGCGAAGCGCCTGAGCTTCATCGGATCGGTCAAGTGGCGGGAGAACAAGCCACTCGACCTCAGTGATCTGGACGCCCTCGATCGCCTCGGCGGGGCCGTGCCGGGCGTCGGCTCCGGCGTGCGCACCGTTGGCGTCACGCGGTCCGGTGTCGACCCGCGTGCGGCGGCCGCGTTCGACGTGGTGATCGAACCCGACGAGATCCTCGCGTCCTGGCGAAAGGGCTGAGCTGCCGCGTCGGCTGACACGTGGGCCCCGGAAGTCGCCATCGGGGCCGGGCGACCTCCTGAGGGTGAACGCGGCGTAGACTGGATGCGGGAGGTCGCGAACTGAACGACCGCCCCACGAAAGGAGGGGCTGCGATGACCAGTCCCCACACCACCGGTATCTGGATCACCGCCAACTCCGCCACGATGTTGCGCTGGAGCCCTGATCTCACCGTACGCCACCGTATCAACTCCACGGTGCCGTCTCGCCACCGCTCGACCGGACGACCACCCACTGAGGGGCGTCAGGGCAGCGAGGGCCATCGCGACGAACACATGCGGACCTTCTTCGATCAGGTCGCCCACACGTTGGCGGTCGGCGAGGACCTGCTGTTGGTCGGAGACGGCGAGGTTGTCGAACACTTCGCGGACCACGTCCGCACCGACGACGAGAACCACGGCCGCAAGCGACGGATCGAGGTCGAGAAGAGTGGGCCGGTGACCGAACGCCAGTTGCTCGCCCGGATTCGTACATTCGCTGGATCGCCCGCCAAACGCCGCCTGCCGCGCTGAACGCCGGCCGCGACGAATGGTGTCAGGAACCCCGTCTGCAGCAGGAGCCCGTCACCAAGCTCGACGAACGCCGACGTCGACGCGAAGAGGCGAAGTAGGCCCGCCGTTGGAAGGAGGACGACGCGGTGCGGCTCGCGTGGACCCGCAAGACCGAACACTTTTCGCCCGGAACGCAGTTACACGGTCGACACCCCCATCCCAATGAGGAGCGACGGCCTTGGATCAAGCGGTCCACAGCATGTACGCCTACGTGATCTATCTCATCGGGCTGGCCGGCACCCTCCTGCTGGTGCCGAACCTGCCGCTCTCGATCATCGGCTTGCCCGAGACCCACGAGGTCTGGATCCGCATCGTCGGGTTCACGGTCCTGGTCCTCGCGATCTTCTACTACATGGCTGCCCGAAACAGGGTCCGTGAGTCCATCATGGTCAGCGTCCCGATCCGGCTGGCCGTGCCGGTGGTCTTCGCCGGCTTCGTCGTCGCCGGGTTCGCACCATGGAACCTGATCCTGTTCACGCCGGGCGACGTCCTCTTCGCGCTGTGGACCTGGGCAGCGCTGCGAATGGCTCCGGCGACCGCCTAGGGTTCAGCCGGCGATCTCGTCCGGCAGGCCGAACCAGCGGACCAGCCGCTCGTCGAAAAAGGCGCTCAGTCGAGCGATCCGGGTGGCCTCGAGGGCTTCCTGGAGGACGATCAGGACGTATGCGCGAAATGGGCCGTCGGGACCCATGCGCTGGTAACCGCGGGCTCCGTGACCTCGAGGAGCGCCGCGACCTCGGCCGCTCGCAGGTTCAGCACGTCGCGCAGGATGAGCACGGCTCGCTGCCGAGGTGGCAGAAGCTGGAGCACGGTCAGGAATGCCAGGGAGATCGACTCGTGCATGTCGTAGCGAGCCTCCGGCCCGGGTGATGCCGGCTCCAGCAGCTCGTCAGGGAACGGTCCGACCTCATGGATCTGGCCGTGCACCCCGCCCTGCCGCACCCGCTGCCCGCGGGCGTCGAGGCAGACGTTCGTGGCGATCCGGTAGAGCCAGGCCCGAAATGAGACCGCCCTCGTGAAGGTGTCGCGCCCGCGCCACGCTCGAACCAGGGCATCCTGGACGGCGTCTTCGGCGTCGTCGATGGAGCCGAGCATCCGGTAGCAGTGAACGAGCAGCTCGCGACGATGCGGCTCCATCAAGGCCGCGAAGGCGTCGCTCGATCCGATGCTGATCGGAGAAGTCTCGTTCAGTGCCTCGCCCTCGTGGGGACCGGGGGGGTCGCACCGCCACGGCGGAGCTCAACGGGGCCAGTCGGATCAGCGACTCCGACCGGACGCGGGGCCACCATACCAACAACGGGTCGGGCGATCGGCACACTCGAGCTGCACCTTGTCGCCCGCGATCCTCCCCTACAGCTGACGGGACTCCATCAGCCGCTTCAGGTTGGCGAGATCATGCCCGAACTTGCGCCTGACGATGATCGCGAAGAGCCCGTCAACGACCTTGAGCGGGCCGCGCAACCGGGCCTCGAAGGTGGCCGTGAGCCAGGTGCCGCCATCCACCGCCTTGCAGGCGAATGTGCCCTGGAACGGGAACGGTCCACCCGTGGTGAGATACGCGAACCCTTGGTCCGGCTCGAAGGCCACGATCTCCGAGTCCACCTCGATCCGTCGGCCAAGGAAGGTGCTGACCTCCCGGGCCCGCGTCCCGACCCCGATCGGGCCAGGTGTGGTCTGCCGGCCCTCCACTGCGGACGACGACCAGGCGGCATTCCGCCCCACATCGATCAGGATCGCGAACACCTCCGCCGGCGAACGGGCGATCATCGTGCTGACTTGGCCGTGGGCCACGGTCGTTCCTTCGCCAGGCTTGGTCAGGCGCCGACGACGACGTCGGGTGGCGCCGAGGTCGGCTCTCCGGTCGCACCGCGGCCAGGAGTCGCGAACCAGCGCGGAGCGACCGCGACGCTCCCGAAGGCGGCGAGATAGACGAACCCGCCGCCCGTGTTGAACAGGAGGGAACCGATGAAGAGGGCGACGCCGACCCAGGCAAGGCGCGTGCACCTCGCCTGACGGAACGTGAACGCCAGGACCAGCAGCCCCAGGAACACCGTCAGAGAGCCAAGGATGTAGAAGGTCCCCGCCCACTTCATGTCGAGCCCATCCTCAACGCCGTTCGCCACGCCCGCGACCAGCGCCGCGATGGCGACGACCGACGCAACCACCGTGACAGCCCGGGATAACGTGAGCCGACCAAGCAGGAATATCGATGGCGCCAGCGTGAGCCAACAGGCCGTGAACAGCCAGACGGCGACGTAGTCCAGCGTGGTGACCGGATCCCAGTAGTCCGGATCGGCCAGCGCGACCAGGGAGCGGGCGGCCCAGACGACCCCCGTCGCGAGCCAGACGATCCGGGAGATCGCGATCATGTCGTCTCCGGTCGCGTCTCCGGGAATCCGCGCAGCAGCAACCCGCCGATGACGAGCCACAACAGGCTGAGCGGCCCGACCACGATCAGGGGGTCCAAGCCGGAAAGGCGCAGGGCGTACCACGGGAGGAATGCCGTAGCCGCGAAGAGCCCGGCCGGGATGGCCGACACCAGCGCCAAGGCCACGACCGACCACGCCGGCACGATCCCCGCACGTCGCGCTCCCACCGCCAACCCGACGACGCCGAGGAGAAAGACAACGCCGATCGGCATGATCCAAGGTGCCACGGACCACAGGAGGCCGGCAACGACGGCCGTCCAGCCCGCGGCGCGTGGCCATCCGGCCTCCAGTGGCAACCGATCCACCAGGCGGTAGAGACCCACGGAGAGCAGGACCATGGCGAGGACGAGGAAGGGCAACGCAGCTCCTCCGTCGCGGTACGACCCGTATTCGTCGGACCGCTGCGGTCCATTGGCGGCCAACCACATGGCCGCGACGAACAAGCCGAACCCCGCAAGCGGGGCGATCCCGTACCGGTCCGTGACGCGCTGCGGTCCCGAGACCTGCGGATGGAGGCGGGCGTCCACGGCGCCTCGGACGATGTCGAACCGATCCCCGATCGTGGGCGGCCGTGCGGCCAACACCGCGAGGAACTCATCCTCGTACCTGGATCGCCAGGGAGCCGGATAGAGGCTGACGAGACGGCTCATTCCGAGGCTCCCTCGAGTCGGCCGAGGCCGGTGGCGGCGAGGCGGCGCAGGCCTTCGAGTTGGGACTTGAGACTGGCGGCGCCGATACCGGTCAGGCGATACGGCCGACGACGGCTGCCATCTGCGGGCAGCGGCGCGATCATCCCCTGCCGTTCCAGCCTCGCGAGCGCCGCATAGAGCGTCCCGGCACCGATCCGGCGACCACCCAGCGACTCGCCCTCCTCCATGATCGCGTAGCCGTGTTTCGGCCCGTCCGACAGGCTGACCAGGATGAGCAGAGACGGTTCGGCGTGCCTGCCGAGATCGGAGAAACCGGAGTCCATGGACCACTCCTGTCGTTCATCGCTATACCGATGAACGTTATAGACCTGTGCGGAGCCATTGTCAAGTGGG